>CAZHLT010000164.1:0-3276 GCA_964533285.1 uncultured Conexibacteraceae bacterium
CGAGCGCGCCGCCCCCGAGCCGCCCGCCCGCAGCACGCTCGCCACGCCGGTCCTGACCGTGCGCGGCGCCTACGCCGGCCTGCGCCGGGCGCTGACCGAGATGACGCCCGAGCGGCTGCTCGAGGAGGTCAAGGCCGCCAACGTGCGCGGCCGCGGCGGCGCCGGCTTCCCGGCCGGGACCAAATGGGAGTTCACGCGCGCCTCGGAGGGGACCGAGAAGTTCATCGTCGCCAACGGCGACGAGGGCGACCCCGGCTCCTACATCGACAAGTACCTGATGGAGCGCAACCCCGAGCTGGTCCTGGAGGGGATGGCGCTCGCCGCCTACGCGGTCGGCGCCAGCCACGGCTTCGTCCTCACCCGCTCCGAGTACCCGCTGAGCAAGCCGAGCCTGGAGGCGGCGGCCGCCCGCGCCCGCGCCGAGGGGCTGCTCGGCGAGGACGTGCTCGGCAGCGGCTTCGCCTTCGACGTGACGATCGTCGAGGGCGCCGGCTCCTACGTGGTCGGCGAGGAGACGGCGCTGCTCGCCTGCCTGCAGGGCCTGCGCGGGACGGTCTCGGCGCGGCCGCCGTTCCCCGCCGAACGCGGCGTCCACGGCCAGCCGACCGTCGTCAACAACATCGAGACGCTGGCCAACGTCCCCTTCGTCGCCGCCCGCGGCGCCGAGGCCTACCGCGACCTCAGCCCCGCCACCGAGACCGCCGGCAGCAAGCTCGTCTGCTTCAACGAGCGCTTCGCCCGCCCGACCGTGGTCGAGGTCCCATTCGGGCTCTCGATGCGCCGGCTCTGCGAGGAGGTCGCCGGCGGCCTGCGCGACGGCGCCACGATCAAGGCGGTCCAGATCGGCGGCCCGCTGGGCGGCATCCTGCCGGCCTCGCGCCTGGACACCGCCTTCGACTTCGAGCCGCTCGCCGCCGCGGGCTGCATGGTCGGCCACGGCTCGATCCTCGCCTTCGACGAGGCGACGAACATGCGCGACGTCGCCCGCCACCTGCTCCGCTTCGGCGCCCACGAGAGCTGCGGCAAGTGCTTCCCCTGCCGGATCGGGTTGCGCCGCGCCCACGAGGAGTTCGCCGCCGAGGCCCCGGTCGACCGCGAGCGCTTCGAAGCGCTGCTGGAGGCGCTGGAGCTCGGCAGTCTCTGCGCCCACGGCGGCGGCATGCCCGCCCCCCTGCGCAGCCTCCTCCACCACTTCCCCGACGAGCTGGAGCTCGCATGACCCCCCGCCACGCCGACTTCATGACCTTTGTAGCCCAGAGGGTTACAAAGGTCATGAGGTCAGAGGCAAAGGTCATGAGGTCAGAGGGGGTGGGGGCGTGATCGGCGTGACGGTTGACGGTGTCGGGGTTGAGGTGGAGGAGGGGGCTACGGTGCTTGACGCGGCCAAGGCTGCGGGGCGGTGGGTGCCGACGGTCTGCTTCGACGAGCGCCAGGTGCCGTTCGGGGCCTGTCGGGTCTGCCTCGTCGGCCTCGCCGGGGCGCCGAAACCGGTGCCGGCCTGCACCACGCCCTGCCGCGAGGGGATGGAGATCGAGACCGAGGAGCCGACCGCCCGCCGCGTCGCCGGCGCCGTCGTCGAGCTGGTCCTCTCCGAGCTGCCGCAGCCGCCCGCCCCGCACACCGAGCTGGCCCGGGTCGCGGAGCGCCTCGGGGTGGGGGAGCCGCGCTGGCGCGGTGCCGTCCACCAGCGCGAGGACGACTTCCGCCACCCCTATCTGGCCCTGCGACATGAGCTCTGCATCTCCTGCGGGCGCTGCGTCCGCGCCTGCGACGAGGTCCAGGGTGCCTTCGCGCTGACCGCGACCGGGCGCGGCTTCGAGGCCAACGTCACCGCCGGGCTCGACGCCGGCTTCGAGGACTCGACCTGCGTCGCCTGCGGCGCCTGCGCCGACACCTGCCCGACCGACGCGATAACCGAGATCCGCCTGGTGCCACAATCGGAGAGGGGTTGAAGATGGCAACTGCCGTGACCGACGCAAGCAGCGCCCGCGACGAGCGGTTCGACCGCGAGGCGACGACGACCTGCGGCTACTGCGGCGTCGGCTGCCGGCTGGAGACGCACGCCCGCGACGGCCGCGTCGTCTCGATCTCGCCGGCGCTCGACGGCCCCGCCAACGAGGGCCACACCTGCCTCAAGGGCCGCTTCGCCCACGGCTTCACCCGCTCGCCCGACCGGCTGACGACGCCGCTTGTCCGCAGCGATGACGGCGAGCTGCACCCGGCCTCCTGGGAGCGGGCGCTCGACCTGATCGCAACCGAACTGGGCCGGATCAAGGCCGCGCACGGGCCCGACGCCCTCGCCGGCCTCGCCTCCTCGCGGGCGACCAACGAGGACTGCTACGCGATGGCGCGGCTGATGCGCGCCGCGATCGGCACCAACAACATCGACAACTGCTCGCGGGTCTGCCACTCGCCGACCTCCTTCGCCCTGCGCAAAGCCTTCGGCCTCTCCGGCGCGACCGGCTCCTTCACCGACATCGACCAGGCCGAGGTGGCGCTGCTGCTCGGCGTCAACCCGACCCAGGGCCACCCGGTGGTCGGCGCCCGGATCAAGCAGGCGGCGCTGCGGGGCTGCAAGCTGGTGACGATCGACCCGCGCCGGATCGAGCTCGCCGACTACGGCGCGATCCACCTGGCGCCGCGGCCCGGCACCAACGCCGCCGTCGTCCTCGGCCTCTGCCACGTCGTCCGCCGCGACGGCCTCGTCGACGAGGAGTTCGTCGCCGCGCGCACCGAAGGCTACGAGGCGGTCGCCGAGCTGCTCGAGAGCTACGCGCCCGCCGCCGTCGAGGAGATCACCGGCATCGCCGCCGCCGACCTCGAAGCCGCCGCCCACCTCTACGGCGAGGCGGCCAGCGGCAGCCTGCTCTGGGGCCTCGGCGTGACCGAGCACAAGTACGGCTCGGAGGTCGTGCAGCTGCTCTGCAACCTGGCGATGATGACCGGCAAGGTCGGCAAGCCCGGCTCGGCGCTGCTGCCGCTGCGCGGCCAGAACAACGTCCAGGGCTCCTCCGACATGGGCGCCCTGCCCGACACCTACACCGCGTACCGCTCGGTCGAAGACGAGGAGGTCGCGGCGAGCTTCGAAGCGGAGTGGGGGGTGCCGCTCTCGCGCGCCAAGGGCCTGACGATCCCGCAGATGTTCGACGCCGCCGTCGCCGGCGAGCTGAAGGCGATGTACATCTTCGGCGAGGACGTCGCCCAGACCGATCCCGACACCGCCCACGTCGCCCACGCCCTGGAGAGCCTCGAGTTCCTCGTCTGCCAGGAGATCTT
>CAZHLT010000165.1:0-1152 GCA_964533285.1 uncultured Conexibacteraceae bacterium
GTCCTTGACCAGGCGCTCGGAGAGGATGATCGCGTCCTCGAAGTTGTAGCCCTCCCAGGACATGAAGGCGACCAGGCAGTTCTTGCCGAGGGCGATCTCACCGCCGCCGGTGGAGGAGCCGTCGGCGAGCACGTCGCCCTCGTTCACCTGGATGCCCGTGTTGACGATCGGGCGCTGGTGGATGATCGTTCCCTGGTTGGACCGCATGAACTTGTGCAGCGGGTACTCGTCGTTGCCGTCCTTGCCGCTGACGACGATCCGGTCGGCGTCGACGTAGGTGACTTCGCCCGCGTTCTTGGCGAGGACGACGTCGCCGGTGTCGGTCGCCGCCCGGCGCTCCATCCCGGTCCCGATCAGCGGCGGGTCCGGTTTCAGCAGCGGCACCGCCTGCCGCTGCATGTTCGAGCCCATCAGCGCGCGGTTGGCGTCGTCGTGCTCGAGGAACGGGATCAGCGAGGTCGCGACCGACCAGATCTGCGACGGCGAGACGTCCATCAGGTCGACTTCCTTGGGCGAGGCGGTCGCGTACTCCTGCTCGCCGGCGCGGACGAGGACCTGCGGGCCTTTCAGCTTGCCGGTCTTCTCGTCGAACTCGGAGTTCGCCTGGGCGATCACCTTGTCCTCGTCCTGGGTCGCGTCGTAGTGGACGATCTCGTCGGTGACGGCGCCGTCCTCGACGACCCGGTAAGGGGTCGTGACGAAGCCGTGCTCGGAGATTTCGGCGTAGGAGGCGAGCGAGCCGATCAGGCCGATGTTCGGACCCTCCGGGGTCTCGATCGGGCACATCCGGCCGTAGTGGGTCGGGTGCACGTCGCGGACCTCGATCGGCGCCCGCTCACGGGTCAGGCCGCCGGCGCCCAGCGCCGAGAGCCGCCGGCGGTGGGTGAGCCCGGCGAGGCTGTTGGTCTGGTCCATGAACTGCGAGAGCTGCGAGGAGCCGAAGAACTCCTTCATCGCCGCCACGACCGGGCGGATGTTGATGATCGTCTGCGGCGTGATCGCATCGGCGTCCTCGGTGGTGAGGCGCTCGCGGACGACGCGCTCCATCCGGTAGAGGCCGATCCGGAAGGCCTCCTGGATCAGCTCGCCGACCGTGCGCAGGCGGCGGTTGCCGAAGTGCTCGTACTCGTCGAGGTGCTCGTAGACCGGCTC
>CAZHLT010000166.1:0-2553 GCA_964533285.1 uncultured Conexibacteraceae bacterium
AGGTCTTGAGCCGGGCCAGCTGGCGCCGCTCGGACTCGGGGTCGACCTTGAGGATGTCGACGTCGTCGACCTGGTCGGTGACGAATTTGTTGACGCCGACGATGATGTCCTGGCCGCTCTTGTAGCGCTCGTGGTAGCTCATCGCCGACTCCTCGATCTCGCGCTGCATGAACTCCAGCGCCTCGACCGAGCCGCCGAGCTCGGCGACTTTGTCCATCAGCTCCCAGGCGCGGGCCTCGATCTCGTCGGTCAGCGACTCGACGAAGTAGGAGCCGGCGAAGGGGTCGACGGTGTCGGCGACGCCGGACTCGTAGGCGAGCACCTGCTGGGTGCGCAGGGCGATCCGCGCCGAGCGCTCGGTCGGCAGCGCCAGCGCCTCGTCGAAGCCGTTGGTGTGCAGCGACTGGGTGCCGCCGGCGACCGCGGCGAAGCCCTGCAGGGCGACGCGGATGATGTTCACCTCCGGCTGCTGGGCCTGGAGGGTGACGCCGCCGGTCTGCGTGTGGAACCGGATCTGCATTGATTTCGGGTTCTCGGCGCCGAACCGCTCGGCGACGATCTTCGCCCACATCCGCCGCACGGCGCGGAACTTGGCGACCTCCTGGAAGACGTTGTTGTGGCAGTTGAAGAAGAAGGCAAGCCGCGGCGCGAACTCGTCGATCGCCAGCCCTCGCTCCAGCGCCGCCTCGACGTAGGCGATCGCGTTGGAGAGCGTGAAGGCGACCTCCTGCACGGCCGAACAGCCCTTCTCGCGGATGTGGTACCCGGAGATCGAGATCGTGTTCCATTTCGGCACGTTCTCGCGGCAGTACTCGAAGATGTCGGTGGTCAGCCGCATCGTCGGCGCCGGCGGGTAGATGTAGTTCCCGCGCGCCATGTACTCCTTCAGCACGTCGTTCTGGACCGTGCCGCGCAGCTTCTCGGAGGGCACCCCCTGCTCCTCGCCGACCAGCTCGTAGAGCAGCAGCAGGATCGCCGCCGGGGCGTTGATCGTCATCGAGGTCGAGACGCCGTCGAGCGGGATCTGGTCGAAGCAGATCCGCATGTCCTCGATCGTGTCGATCGGCACGCCGGTGCGGCCGACCTCGCCGTGGCAGAGCGGGTCGTCGGAGTCGCGGCCGAGCTGGGTCGGCAGGTCGAAGGCCATCGAGAGGCCGGTCGAGCCGTGCTCGATCAGGTAGCGGTAGCGCTCGTTGGTGTCCTCCGGCGAGGCGAAGCCGGCGTACTGGCGCATCGTCCAGAGCCGGTCGCGGTACATCCCGTCGTGGATGCCGCGGGTGAACGGCGGCGCGCCCGGCTCGCCGAGCCGCTCCTCGAGCCCGGGGGCGACGTCGTCGGCGTCGTAGAGCCGCTCGATCTCGATCCCCGAGTCGGTGAAGACGCGCTCGTCGTCCGGGCCGACGAGCGGGGCGATCGTGCGGTGCGCCTCGCCGGCGGCCGAGCTGTCGGTGGTGGCCATCGACCAGAGGATATTGAGAGCCGAAGGCCCGGGGTTGCCCGGCCCCTGCAGGAACCCACCCAGCGGAACTTTGGCTGGCTGGCCGGGTTGTCAATGTGCGCGGCCGAGAATAGGCTTGACCGCAATCGACTTTGTCGTAAGTCGCCGAACGGGACCGCAGGGGGCGACAAAAAACGGAGGAACCACATGACTGATGCAACCCAGCCACGAATGGCTCGGGGGAGAAGGCTGTCCGCCGGAGTCCTGGTGGCGGCGCTATTCGCGCTGCTGGCGTTCGCACCGATCGCTTCGGCAACCCCCGACCCCGTCGGCGGCGGATCGACCAAGATCACGCTGAACAGCGGGTGGACCAAGTACCTGAAGACCTTCGGCATCAAGATCCAGAAGAACGGATCAGCCAAGCTCAAGGGCAACAAGGCCACCTTCAAGAACAGTGAAGGCAAGGTCGACCCGACCAACGGCAAGGGCGAAGTTGCGCTCGGCGGCGGCCTCAAGTTCAAGGCCGGCAAGAAGACCGTCGCGGTCGGCAGCCTCGTCCTCAACACGAGCGCGAAGAAGCTGACGGCGAAGATCGGCGGCAAGAAGGTCAAGTTCGCCTCGATCGCCGGCTGGTCTCAGAAGCGCAACGGCTTCGGCGTCAACCTGACGATCAAGAAGCTGAAGCTGACCGGCGCCGCGGCGAGCCTCCTGAACAAGAAGACCGGCTACGAAAAGGGCAAGCCGAAGCCGTTCCTCGGCAACAAGCTGATCGGCTCCGGCAAGAGCGAAGTCCAGCCCGCCACCGTCACCGTCCTGCCGGGCGGCCTGATGAACCTGGCCACCAACGCGACGACGATCGGCAAGCTGAAAGAAGTCGGCGTCGCCATCCCGGTGACCGCTCCGACCACCGAACCGTCCCCGGGCACCTACGCGTTCCCAATCACCGGCGGCTCGATCTCGCCGACCGGCACCGCCGGGGCGACGCAGTCGCAGGGCGGCCTGCAGCTGCTGCAGAAATTCGAAACCGAACCCGGCAAATTCATCGAAACCGAAATCACTCTCGCCAACGTCTGGGCCGACCTCGGCGCCAAAACGCTGAACGTCGAAGTGATCGG
>CAZHLT010000167.1:0-7647 GCA_964533285.1 uncultured Conexibacteraceae bacterium
TCTACGCCTAAGCACCTCGCTTCGCTCGGAGCTGATGGAGACCGCGCCTTACGGCGCGGCCAGTATCACTCCGCGGTGCCGGGGGGAGGCTAGGACGCGGCACACCCGCGCCGCCCTCGGAAGGAGCGTCCCAAAGATCGCCGCGCCTCCGCGAGCTTGCAGCTAACGAGCCCAGAAGTAGTCCGCTGCGGATTCGGGGGGAGGGCGTGGGGGTGTCCTCGTCCTAGCCTCCCTCCCGGCACCGCGGAGTGATTATCTGGCGCCGAAGGCGCCATCCAAATCAGCGCCGTAGCGAAGCGGAGGTGCTTAGGCGTAGACGAGGACACCCCCACGCCCTCCAATCCCAACCCCCGAAGCACCCCTACTTCTGGTGGTGCTTCTTTTCTTCGCGTTCTTTCTTCTTCTTTTCCCGTTCCCGCTGTTCCTTTTCGTGCTGCCGTTTGATCCGCAGCTGTTCTTTCTTGGTCAGCGGCGTCTTGCCGGCGACTTCGCGGCAGCTATTGGCGCGGCATTCCTCGAGGCGTTCCAGTTCGGTGTGGAGGAAGGCGCGGATCGGGAAGTAGTTGGGGTCGCGGACAATGTTGTTGAGCTCGTAGGGGTCCTTGGTGATGTCGTAGAGCTCCTTCTCGCCGTCGGGCCACTCGATGTACTTGTAGGGGCCGAGGCGGATCCCGTAGTAGTTCTTCGGCGGCGCGACGATCGAGGCGTGGGCGCTTGCCGGGCGGGCGCGGGAGGCGCGGGCGCTCGCCGGCCGTTCGTTGACGCTGGGGCCGCCGCCCGATTTGCCGGAGGCGACGCGGGCCGGGGAGGCCGCCGGGCCGCCGCCGTTCTCTTCGACGTCGCTGGTTTCGACGAAGGACTCGAAGAGGATCGGGCGCCGGGTGCGCAGGCTCGGGTCGTGGGCGAAGGGGTAGAGCGAGCGGCCGTCGACGTAGATGTCGGGTTTGACGCCGGCCAGTTCGAGGATCGTCGGCGCGATGTCGATGTTGGCCGCCAGCTCGCCGGTTTCGGTGTCGGGCTTGATCCCGGGACCGCGCATCAGCAGCGGCAGGTGGGTCGAGGGCTCGTAGGCGAGGAACTTGCCGCCGGTGAGGCGGTGCTCACCGTAGAAGAAGCCGTTGTCGGAGGTGAAGATGATGTAGGTGTTGCGGAGCCGGTGGGCGGCGCCGAGCGTTTCGTAGACCAGCTTGACGCCGTCGTCGACCGAGCGCAGCGACTCCAGCGCCTTGTCGTAGTACGTGCGGTAGGTGTGGATGTCGGTCGACGGCAGGAACGGCGCTTCGCGGATGAAGCGCGGCTTGTCGTTGACGTTGCCCTCGTTGAAGCCCTGCGAGGAGTTGTGCGGCAGCGGCGCGCCTTCGAAGATGCCGTAGTGGCGGGTCGCCGGCTCGGGCCCGGCCGGCCGCCGGAAGTCGCCGTGCGGCGCCGTGTAGTCGAGCTGCAGGTAGAGCGGCTGGTCGGGCGGCGTGCCGGCCAGCTCTTCGGTGGCTATTCGGTTGAAGATGTCGGTCTCGTAGAGGCAGGGTTTGCCGTTGAGCGGCGCGGTCGGGCAGCCGTAGTCGTCGCGTTCGCCGTATTCGCGCGTTTCCCAGTTGCCTGAGTCGCCGAACGGCCCGTCGATCGTGCCGTTGTCGTTGAGCTTGTAGCCGTAGTAGTAGTGGTCGGTGTCGGCGTTGAGGACGGTGTGCCAGGCGCTCCACCCGGGCGGCACCGTCGTGCCGTTGTCGAACGGTTCGTCGCCGTAGCCGTTGAGGAACTTGCCGACGTGGATCGTGCGGTAGCCGGCCCCCTGCAGCCAGGTCGCGAGGTTGTGGCTGAAGGCGTTGCGGACCGAGAAGCCGGTGTAGCCGCCTTCGGGTGGGACGTTGCCGCGGACATGGTGGTTGTGCGCGTAGCGGCCGGTCAGAAGGCTGACACGGGAGGGGCAGCAGAGGGGGTAGGGGACGTAGTAGCGGGTGAAGGTCACTCCCTTTTTCGCGATCAGGTCGAGCGTGTTCGGCATCGCCCGGATCGTCGCTCCGCCGACCGGGGTGAAGGCGGCGTAGAGCTGGTCCAGCGTCTGGTCGTCGGTCTGGATCACGACGAAGCTCGGTTTCTGGAGCGCCGCGGCCCGGGCGTCGCCGGAACGCTGGTGCAGAGCCGAATCCCCGCGCTGGACGGTGGCCGCGCTGGCGACCTGGTTGGCGGCGAAGACGACCGCGCCGACCAGCGCCAGCACGCTGACCGCGAGCACGAGCTGCGCCGCCTTCAGCGCGCGCGCATGAGTACTGGGATGAGCAGGACTATTCATAGGGGGAAAGCGCCTACCGTCGAAACCGGCACGATCTGCCGGAGTTGCGGGGAGAACGCTAGAAGACGCTCAGGACGCGCCGAGCTTTTTCGCTGCTTCGCGGAAGTTCTTCACCGTGGCGCTGGGGGCTTTGCGGCCCTCCAGCTTCTCGCCATGGCGGTTGACCCAGATCACCGGCACGCCCATTTTCAGCACCGGTGCGATGTCGGTCGTGTAGTTGCTGCCGATGTGGACCCAGCCTTTTTTGCCGCCGATCCGCCGCGCGCACTCTTTGAAGTGGACGGGGTCGGGCTTGTAGCTGCGGACCTGCTGGGCGGTGACGACGAGGTCGAGTTCGGTGCGCAGGTGGCGGCGCGAGATCCCGAGCAGTTTGTCGTCGATGTTGGAGATGATCCCGATGTCGTATTTCTTGCCGAGCCGGTCCATCGCCGCGTTGGCCTCGCGGAAGGGGAGCCAGTAGGCGACGCTGTTGGGCAGGAACTGGGCCCGCGAGGGCTCCACCTCCCAGCCCAGCTCGCCGGCGACTTTGACGATCGTGCGGCGCAGCACCTCGGCGTAGAGCTCGTAGGAGCCGGCCATGATCTCCGACTGGACCTCCATGAAGCGGGCGAGGAAGGGCTCTTCCTCGAAGCTGAAGCCGTCTTTGGCCGCCTCCTTCTTGCAGGCCTCGACGATGCCTTTTTCCCAGTCGATGAGGGTGCCGTAGCAGTCGGTGGTCACCCAATTGATGGTTTTCAGACTCGGGAGGGCCATGGAGCCGCGGCATTATGCCAATTGCGGGGACTTCGGGAGTTCCCCCTGTCCCGGCGCGGCGCGGATTCGGCGCTTCTCCAGCCGCTTTCGCCACCGCCGAGCGGGCAAACGCCGAAGTTCTATAGGGTGCGCGACCGCACCACCGCCACCCCCATGGACCTTCTCGAGTATCAGGGCAAGCAGCTGTTCGCCAAGCACGGCATCGCCGTGCCGAGCGGCGAGGTGGCCGACACCGTCGAGGAGGCGGTCGCCGCCGCCGAGCGGATCGGCTACCCCTGCGCGATCAAGGCCCAGGTCCTGATCGGCGGCCGCGGCAAGGCCGGCGGGATCAAGATCGCCAAGGACGCCGCCGAGGCGCGCGAGTACGCCGACGCGATCATCGGCATGGACATCGTCGGCCCCCACGGCGAGGGCCCGTTCCGCGTCGACCAGGTCTGGGTCGAGGGCGGCTCCGACATCGCCGAGGAGTACTACGCCTCGATCATCCTCGACCGCGGCGAGAAGAAGCTGCTGGCGATGGTCTCCGCCAAGGGCGGGATGGACATCGAGGCGGTCGCCGCCGAGGACCCCGACGCCCTGGTCAAAGCCCACATCGACCCGACCGCCGAGTTCGACGCCGCCGCGGCGCGGCCGATCGTCGCCGCCGCCGGGCTCGCCGAGGACGCGCTCGACGCCGCCGCCGAGGTGCTGGCGAAGCTGGCCGAGGTGGCGAGCGAGGAGGACGCGACGCTGATCGAGGTCAACCCGCTGATCGTCACCGCCGACCGCCGCGTCGTCGCCCTCGACTCGAAGGTGACGATCGACGGCAACTCGCTCTTCCGCCACGAGGACCTGGCCGCGGTCGCCGACGTGGTCGACGACCCGCCGGAGCAGATGGCGAAGGAAAAGGGCCTCACCTACGTCAAACTCGACGGCAACGTCGGCATCCTCGCCAACGGCGCCGGCCTCTGCATGTCGACGCTCGACGTCGTCGCCCAGGCCGGCGGCGCCCCCGCCAACTTCCTCGACGCCGGCGGCGGCTCCAAAGCCGAGGCGATCGTCAACGCGCTGGAAGTGATCAAGTCCGACGCCAAGGTGACGGCGATCCTCTTCAACATCTTCGGCGGCATCACCCGCTGCGACGAGATCGCCAAGGGGATCGTCACCGCCTCCCAGCAGATCGAGCTCGGGATGCCGCTGGTCGTCCGCCTCGACGGCACCAACTCCGAGGAGGGGCTGCGGATCCTCGCCGAGGCGAACCTGCCCGACCTGCACCAGGAGAAGACGATGCTGGACGCCGCCCGCCGCGTCGTCGAGCTTGCCGGGAGCGCCTCGTGAGCATCCTCGTCGGCAACGAGACCAAGCTCGCCGTCTCCGGCCTGACCGGCCGCGAGGGCTCCTTCCACGGCCTCCGCAACAAGGCCTACGGGACCGACCTCGTCGCCGGCGTCACCCCCGGCAAGGGCGGCCAGGACGTCGAGGGCGTGCCGGTCTTCGACACGATCGAGGAGGCGGTGCGGGAGGCCGGCGCCAACACCTCGATGATCTTCGTCCCCGCCCGCTTCGCGGCGCCGGCGATCGACGAGGCGATCGAGTCGGGCGTCGAGACGGTGATCGCGATCACCGAGGGGATCCCGGTCCTCGACATGCTGAAGACCTACTGGAAGGCGCGCGAGGCGGGGGTGCGGCTGATCGGCCCCAACTGCCCCGGCGTGCTCTCGCCCGGCAAGGCCAACGTCGGCATCATCCCCGCCCAGTTCTTCGAGCCGGGCCCGATCGGCGTCGTCTCCAAGTCGGGGACGCTGACCTACCAGATCGGCAGCGAGCTGAAGCAGGCCGGGACCGGCAACTCCTCGATCGTCGGGATCGGCGGCGACCCGATCATCGGCTCCGACTTCAACGACATCCTCGAGCTGTACGAGGCCGACCCCGAGACCGAGCTGATCGTGATGGTCGGCGAGATCGGCGGCGACGCCGAGGAGCGGGCGGCCGAGTTCATCGCCGCCGAGGTGAGCAAGCCGGTCGTCGCCTACATCGCCGGCTTCACCGCCCCGCCGGGCAAGCAGATGGGCCACGCCGGCGCGATCATCTCCGGCTCCTCGGGCACCGCGCAGGCGAAGAAAGACGCGCTCGAAGCGAAGGGCGTGCGGGTCGGCGAAAGCCCGACCGAGACCGCGGCGATCGCGGTCGAGGTCCTGCGCTCGCTGTAGCGCTACCGGCTCCCCATCGCCAGCAGGCCGCGGATCTCCGCCGCGAGCGTCTCCGCTTCGCGGTCGAGGACCGTCACGTTCGGCTCCGCAAGGGGATGCCGTGGGCGCGGCAGAAGGGCGGGAAGCGGAGCTCCAGCGGCGAGCGGCCCTCGTCGGGCGGCGGTCCCGTCCCTGTCTGCCGCGCGCCGCGGTCACGTCGATCGGCGCCGACCCTGGCTCGCGATGCCCCACGACGCCGCGGCGCTGTGGTGGCTCATCCAGGCGTTTCTGATCTAACCGGCCCATTAGGCCGTCAAGCTCAGGCGCCCTCGTGACTCTCCCCCTCGGGTCGGGGGTGTCTGAGGTCAGGGGGCTATTTGGAACGGTTGGATCAGACACCCGTGGGGTGGGAGGGGCGGGTTTGGGGCGGGGCGTTGCTAGGGTCGGGGGCGATGGCCGGCGACACGATCTCGTTTGCGCGCGGCGCCCCGAGCGCCGACATCCTTCCCCACGAGCAGGTGCGGGAGGCGGCGGCGCGGGCGCTCACCGATGACTGGGAGACGGCGCTCTCCTACGGCGTCGGGATCGGCCACCCGGGGCTCTGCCAGTGGGTCGCCGAGCGCCATGGCGGGCTCGACGCCTCGCAGGTGATGATCGCCAACGGCTCGCTGGAGGCGGGGGCGATGCTGTTTCGCCACCTGCTCGGGCCGGGCGACCGGGTCGTCGTCGAGCAGCCGACCTACGACCGCACGCTGCTGCTCCTGCAGCGGCTCGGCGTCGAGCTGGTGCCGGTGCCGCTGGAGTCCGACGGGCTC
Organism: uncultured Conexibacteraceae bacterium; assembly: GCA_964533285.1. Classification (GTDB taxonomy): domain Bacteria; phylum Actinomycetota; class Thermoleophilia; order Solirubrobacterales; family 70-9; genus VAYN01. Next base: position 6,027 of record CAZHLT010000167.1, read on the forward strand.
GACCTCGGCGCCCTCGAAGCGGCCCTCGCGGCCGGGCCGGTCAAGCTCGCCCACGTCATCCCCAACGCCCACAACCCGGCCGGCTGCACGCTCTCGGCCGCGAAGCGGGTGCGGCTGGTCGAACTGGCCGCCGAGCACGACTTCTGGATCTTCGAGGACGACCCCTACCGCGAGCTCCCGTTCACGGGCGAGCCGCTGGAGACGATGCTCTCGATCGACCGCTCCGACCACGTGATCCACGCCTCCTCGTTCTCGAAGACGGTCAGCCCCGGCGTCCGCGTCGGCTACCTGGCCGGGCCCGCCGGCGAGATCGCGAAGCTCGCCAAGAGCGCCAACGAGACCTACATCTCGCCCAACATGCTGGCCGAGTCGATCGTCCTCGAGCTCTGCCGCAGCGGCGAGCTCGACCGCAACATCGCCTTCGTCAAGGGCGAGCTGAAGGCGCGCTGCGAGGCGCTGGTCGCCGCCCTGCGCGAGCAGATCCCCGAGGCCGAGTTCGTCGTCCCCGGCGGCGGCTACTTCCTCTGGCTCGACCTCGCCGAGGGCACCGACACGGTCGCCCTGCTGGCCGAGTCGAAAGCCGAGGGCGTCTCCTTTGTCGCTGGCCCCGACTTCATGATCGAGGGCGGCCGCAACAGCCTGCGCCTCTCCTTCGCCCCGGTGCCGGCCGACCAGGCCGGTGAGGGCGTCCGCCGCATCGCCCGGGCGCTCGAGCGCATCCGCAGCGCCGCACCCGCCTAGTGCCGGATCGAGCCGGATCGAGTGTCACTTTTCCCTCGAATATGACCGGAAAGGTCGCACCTCGATCTCGGGCACCGGGCTGATTGATCCGCCGGCCCCGCTGTCCGCGTAAGGGATGGACAGATGGCACGCAGCGGGCGGAGGATGTAGCGGGAGATGGCGGTCAGGCGCGAGAAAGCCGAGCGGCTCGCCGACGAGGAGCTGATGCCGCTGATCGGGGCCAAGGACCCCGAGGCCTTCGCCGTGCTCTACGACCGCCACGGTGGCGCCGCCTACTCGCTCGCCTACCGGATCGTCGGCGAGGCGGGCGCGGCCGAGGACGTCACCCAGGAGGCGTTCATCTCGCTCTGGCGCAGCGGCGTCCGCTACGACCGCACCCGCGGCAGCGTCCGCTCCTGGATGCTGAGCATCGTCCGCAACCGGGCGATCGACGCGCTGCGGGCGGGCTCGGGCAAGGCGCCGAAGCTGACCTTCGATGACGAGGCGGCGCTGGAGCGGCGACCGGCCGCCGAGCGGACCGAGGAGACGGCGCTGCAGCGCGAGACCGCCGGCGAGCTGCGCGGCGCCCTCGGCGAGCTGCCGGGCGACCAGGCGAAGGTGATCGAGCTCGCCTATTACGGCGGCTTCAGCCAGTCGGAGATCGCGCAGATGCTCGGTCTGCCGCTGGGAACGGTGAAGGGACGGATGCGGCTCGGCCTGGAGAAGATCCGCGGCCATCTGGCGGAGGGACTGACGTGAACGGGAACGGACACGATCGCTGGCGCGAGGACGTCGCCGCCCACATGCTCGGGGCGCTGGAGCCCGCGCGGACGGCCGAGCTGGAGCGCCACGCCGCGGCCTGCGAGCGCTGCCGCGAGGAGCTGCGGTGGCTGCGGCCGGC
>CAZHLT010000168.1:0-1380 GCA_964533285.1 uncultured Conexibacteraceae bacterium
GACCGGCGCCATCTTGATCGAGACCCGGCCCGAGAGGATGATCAGGTCGGCCTGGCGGGGCGAGGCGCGCAGCGCCTCGGCGCCGAAGCGGGCGAGGTCGTAGCGGGCGGTGACGATCGAGATCGGCGCCTCGATCGCGCAGCAGGCGAGGCCGAAGGTGAGCGGGAAGATCGAGTTCGCCCGCGCCAGGTTGAGCATTTTCTCGAAGGTCGTGGTGACGACTTTCTCTTCCACGTAGCGCTCGAGGTCCTCGCCCTCGAGGTCCCCGCGCAGCATGTCGCGGGCGGTGGCCTGCCGGGCCGCGAGGCTACGGCGCTCTATCTCCAATCGAGTGCCCCCTTGCGCCAGACGTAGACGAAGGCGAGCATCAGCAGGACGACGAAGGTGATCAGCTCGCCGAGGACGAAGACGCTGTCGGCCCCCTTCATGATCACCCCGACCGGGTAGAGGAAGACGACCTCGATGTCGAAGAGGATGAAGAGCATCGCGACGAGGTAGAAGCTGACCCCGAACTTGAGGCCCTTGACGGGCTCGACCGGGATCCCCGACTCGTACGGCTCGCCCTGGCGGCGGCTCGCCGCGGTCGGCCGCTGCGGCTTCTTCGGGCCGATGATGTGGTTGAGGAAGGCGAAAACCCCGCCCACGGTCAGGCCGAGGAAGGCGAAGACGAGAATCGGGAGGTAGCTCTTGAGCACTGGGTGGTGGGTTTGGGGGCGGGCGCACAGGGTCGTTCACCCCGGATCAACGCCCGTAGCCGCTGTTATACACCCAGCTTGTGACAACTTGCCACATAGTGATATTTCGCATCAGGAAGCCGAATCCCGACCGTTTTTGGCGGATTTAGACGATGGTCGGTCTGCACATCGCCGTCGGCTGCTTCGTGATCGCGCTTAACGGCGCGGCATTCCTCGTCGGGGGGATGCAGTGGTACCGAAACCGGCCCTCGGTGCCCTTCTGGTACCTGCTGCGGATCGCCCAGGCCTCGGTCTTCATTCAGGCCCTTTTGGGGGGGTTGCTGGTGGTCACCAACCACGAACCGGCCGAAGACCTCCACTACCTCTACGGGATCCTCCCCCTCGTCGTCTCCTTCATCGCCGAGGGCGCCCGCGTCGGCGCCGCCCAGCGCGAGCTCGGCGACGTCGACTTCGAGTCGCTGCCCGAGGACACCCAGCAGGAGATCGCCCTCCAGATCGTCCGCCGCGAGATGGGCATCATGGCCGTCAGCTGCGGCGTCATCTTCTTCCTCGCTTTGCGCGCGGCGTTCACGAGCGGCATCTAGCGCGGCGGCCAGCGACCCGCCCCTGCTCGCACCCCCACACGGGCAGGTAGGGGTGCGAGCAGGGGCGGGTCTGCGCTCAAGGTGGGGTTCCGAACAGCGTT
>CAZHLT010000169.1:0-5118 GCA_964533285.1 uncultured Conexibacteraceae bacterium
GGGGTGGCGGATCACGATCGCCGCCGGGTCGTAAGCGCTGAGGGTGGCGATGGTGTCCTTCAGCGACTCACCCTTGTCGACCGAGGAGCCGGCGGCCTTGACCGAGACGAGGTCGGCGGAGAGGCGCTTGGCGGCGAGCTCGAAGGAGCTCGAGGTGCGGGTGCTCGACTCGTAGAAGAGGGTGACGACGGTGCGGCCGCGCAGGGTCGGCACCTTCTTGACATCGCGGCGGGCGACCTCGGCGAAGCTCTCGGCGCGGTCGAGGATCGCCTCGATCTCCTCGCGGCTCAGGCTCTCGATCGAGAGCAGGTGGTTCACGCGATCGCCTCCACCGGCTCGGAGATCGTCACCTGGTCGATGCCGTCGCTCTCCTCGAGCCGCACGTTGACCCGCTCGCCGCGCGCGGTCGGCAGGTTCTTGCCGACGTAGTCGGGGCGGATCGGCAGCTCGCGGTGGCCGCGGTCGCAGAGGACGGCGAGCTGGACGCGGCGCGGGCGGCCGTAGTCGAAGAGGGCGTCGATCGCGGCCCGCACCGTGCGGCCGGTGAAGAGGACGTCGTCGACGAGGACGACGGTGCGCTCGGCGACGTCGAAGTCGATGTGGGAGGCGTGGACGACCGGCTGGCGGGCGGGGTCCTTGGCGGCGAGGTCGTCGCGGTAGAAGCTGATGTCGAGGTCGCCGATCGGCGTCTCGGCGCCGGTCAGGTCGGCGAGGATGGCGTGCAGGCGGCGGGCGAGGATGGCACCGCGGGTGTGGATCCCGACGATCGCGAGGCCCTCGGGCTCGGGGTTCTTCTCGGCGATCTCGTGGGCGATCCGTCGCAGGGTTCGCCGCAGGTCATCGTGCTCGAGCACGATCTTCTCACTCATTCTTCGCTGCCTTCCTGGCCTCGCGGGACCGGGTTAAAGGACGGCCTCACAGTAGCAGGGGGGCCGGCGGCGGCGGGGAGGCTCTCTCAGGACACCGCTCGCCTATGGCTCGCGGTTGAGTGTCCTGAGAGGACCTCCCCCGCCCCCGCCGTGCTCGCAGCCTCGCTCGGCTTCAGCTTGGGTTGGGGTCGGGGCGTTCGGTAGCTCCGTTGGGAATCAGTTTGGGCTCGCCTCGCTCGGGGAAGGGGAGTTCGATCACGTCGAAGTCTTTGGGGGCGACCACGGGCTCGAAGACGTCGCGCGCCTCCTCCAGCACCTTGCCGACGTGGTAGCGGGAGGAGATGTGGACCAGGGCGAGCAGCTTCACATGCGCCTCGACGGCGACGGCGGCGGCCTGGCCGACGGTCGAGTGGCCGGTTTCGGCGGCGCGCTGGGCGTCCTCCTCGGCGAAGCTCGCGTCGTGGACCAGCAGGTCGGCGTCGGCGGCCGCGGCGACGGTCTGCGGCGAGGGCGCGGTGTCGCCGGTGATGACGACGGTGCGCCCCTCCCGGCTCGGCCCCATCACCTGCTCGGGCCGCACCGTCCCGGCCGCGCCCTCGACCTCCTCCCCGCGCTGCAGCGCCGCGAAGGCGGGCCCTTCGGCGACGCCGGCGGCCTTCGCCGCCTCGGGGTCGAAGCGCCCCGGCCGCTCCGCCTCGACCAGGGCGTAGCCGTTGGCGCGCACCCCGTGGCGAGCTTCGAAGGCCTGCACCTCGTAGCCCTCGTGGGCGACCGCCTGCCCCGGTTGCAGCTCGACCAGCTCGAGCGCGAACCCGAGCCGCCCAACCAACCGCCCGAAGGCATCGAACAGCTCCCGCAGCCCGGGCGGCCCGTGGATCGTCAGCGGCCGCTCGCGGTCGGTCAGGTCGTAGGTCTTCAGCAGCCCCGGCAGGCCGAGGACATGGTCGGCGTGGAAGTGGGTCAGGTAGATCTCGTCGACCTGCACCAACCCCAGCGAGCGCTGCATCTGCCGCTGCGTCCCTTCGCCGCAGTCGAACAGCAGCCGCTCCCCGCCGCGCGTCACCAGCACGCTCGCCGTCGAGCGCCGCGCCGAGGGCACCGAGCCGCCGGTGCCGAGGAATACCACCGCGAGATCCATCGGCGGCGAGCCTACGCGGTAGAGCTTTCCCGCGCTATCCGCGGCTAATCTCAACCGCGCGCCTGCGGTGAGGCGGCGAGGCTAAGCTGTTCCCCCTGCGCCCGTAGCTCAGCTGGATAGAGCGTTCGCCTCCGGAGCGAAAGGCCACAGGTTCGAATCCTGTCGGGCGCGTGGCTCGCCGCGGCCGGGCGCGGCGGCGGGGCCGGAGAGGGAACGGCGCCGCTGATTCCAATACTGTCGCGGGCGCATGAACGAGGCGCCCCAGGAGCCCCAGGACTCGCGGATGCCGCGCGGCGTGCTCGCCGTCGTCGCCGTCGGCTTGATCGCTACCGTGGCCGCGGCGCTGCTGACGGTCGGCAAGGGCGAAGGCGAAGCGGCGCACCTCGAATTCGTCCAGGTCGGGAAGATCCCCGACTCGCGACCGGTCGACGTCCCCGGGGGCGGCGGCACGATGCAGCTGACCGAAGGCCGGATCCAGGCGACCGGGACCAACTTCAGCGGCTACTCGCTGTTCCGCGTCGCCTCGACCCTGACCGTCAGCGCCGGCTCGCCGGTTGGCGGCGGCCGCATCCTCTGCGCCACCAAGGGCAAGGGCACCTCGACGGAAATAGCCCGCAGCAGCAACAGCCTGCGGGCGCTCTATCCGCGATCCTCTGAAGAAGGGATCTGGGGCCAGCAGATCCCGGAAACGCTGCTGCTCGACTTCAGCTCCCACGGCGGCGAACTGGCGGTGCTCGAAGTCGCCGATATCGAACAGCCCCGCTTCACGACCATCCAGGGCGTGAAGCTGGAATGGCCCGAATACGAAACCGGGCCGGGCCAGCTCAAATACTTCCTCCCCGACGGTAAGCCGGACGTCGAGGTCAAGCTGCCCTTCTACTCGGTCTGGAAGACGCAGCAGAAGCCGGCGGCGGCGATCGCCTGCACGCTGGAAACCAGCGCCGGCGAAGCGACGACGCGGACCGCCGGGGCGCTGCCGAGGATCTCGCCGCCGATCGACGAAGAAGCCGAAGAACGCAAAGCCGAAGAACGGGAAGAACGGGAAGAAGAAGGCTGAGCTCAGCCGGCGGCAGGCGCGACCAGCAGCTCCGGCCCCTCCGCCATCCCCTTCCCCACTTTGTTCAGCTTCGGGTTCGCCGGCGCGCTTTGCATCCGCCCGGCGTCGATCGGCCCGCACATCGCGATCGCGTCCTCGGCGCTGAGGTCGGGGCGCAGCCAGGCGGCCTCGGCCTCGGGGCCGGGCAGGATCGCCGGCATCCGGTCGTGGACCGGGGCGACCACCGGGTTGGCGGTCGTGGTGACGATCGTGCAGCTGTAGAGCCAGCCGTCGTCGACCCCGCGGTCGCCGGCGTCGTCCCACTGCTTGCGCGTGCAGAGCCCGGCGAAGGCGAAGAGCTCGCCGCCGTCGACGGTGAAGCGCCACGGCTGGCGCGGCTGCTTGGGGTCCTCGGCCCGCATCCACTCGTAGAAGCCGTCGGCGAGGATCAGGCAACGGTGACGGTACTTGCCGACCAGCGGCGAGTAGGCCCGGCTCGAGCCGAGGTTCTCGGCTTTGGCATTGATCATCCGGTAGCCGACCTTGAGGTCCTTGGCCCAGACCGGCACCAGGCCCCACCGCATCAGCCGCGCCTCGCGCTCGCCGGTCGCCGCCTCCTCGGGCTCGGGCGAGGCGCGGACGGCGAGGATCTCCTGAGTCGGCGCGACGTTGAAGCGGCCGAGGCCGGGCGGCGCTTTCTCTTTCACCGCTTTGCCCTCGCCATCGCCCGCGGCGCCATCGGCGGCCGCGGCGCCATCTGCACCCCCGCCGGCGAGGCTCTCCTTCGCCGGCGCCCCGCCGCCGCCCCGTTCCAGCGCCTTCTCCAGCTCGACCTGGAAGCGATCGGCGATCTTCTTCGTGTCCTTGGTCGTGACCGTGAAGCGCCCGCACATATGGCTGAGCCTAGCGGTGGGCCGGACGCGTCACTCGGGGGCGATCAACCTCACTCCGGGGAAGTAGGTTCGGTAGCGAGATGGATCCCGCGTCAGCAGGGGCCACCTCGCAACGGCGGCATGGGCGCCGATGAAGAAGTCGGGAAGGGGAGATCGCTTGGTGCCCCCACGGCGCCGATAGGCGACGAACGCCCGACCGGCCGCGAACGATGCCGGCCAGGGAATCGGGACCCGCTCGATCCACTTGGCGGCGAGCGCGTGGTCGCAGGCCTCGACGGAAGGAAAGCCGACCGATACCTCGGCGTAGATGATCTGATTGACGAAGACGGGCCCGCGTTCGACCGCCGCCGCCAGCTCCTGGTCCGCCCACGCCCGCCAGGGCGATTCCCGATCGAGCGCGTCGATCAGGATATTGGAGTCAAGCAGGGTCGCCGTCGCCCTCCTCTAAGCGACCGGTGCCCCAATCCTCTCCCCGGGTCAGCCGCATGATCTCCTCGGTCGTCATCGTCAGCTCCCTGCCGGCCTCGTGCAGGTGCTTGACGAACTCCTCGCCGCGACTGCGGCTTCCCGGCGCCTTGCGGACCACGACATCGTCCCCGTCGCGCACGAACTCGACCTCGGTTCCGGGCAGGAGCCCGTACTCCTCCCGGATCGCCTTCGGAATCGTGACCTGGCCTTTGCTGGTGACGCGCATCGGGTAAGACTACCAACGGTATTACCGGTGGTGACGGCAGCGAACCGCTCAGGGCCGCACCTCGGGGTGCTCGCGGTACCAGGCGAGGGTCCCCTCCAGCCCCTCGCGCAGCCCGACCGCCGGCCGCCACCCGGTCAGCTCGCGCAGCTTGGTCGAGTCGACGTACTGGCGGTCGATCTCGCCGCTCGGGGTGCCGTCGCCGAGGTATTCGGGCGCGGCCCCGGAGTCGCCGAGGGCGGCGATCAGGTCGACCACCTCGCGCACCGAGTGCGGCCGCTCGCCGCCGGCGTTGAAGGCCTCGCCCCGCGCCCCCTCGCCGGCCAGAGCGGCGGCGATCGCGAGGTAGGCGGAGACGGCGTCGTCGACGTGGAGGAAGTCGCGCTCGGGGCTGCCGTCGGAGCGGATCACCGGCGCCCGCCCGTCGAGCACGGCGACGACGGTCTCGGGGATCAGGCGCGAGAAATTGAGGTCGCCGCCGCCGTAGATGT
>CAZHLT010000170.1:0-1791 GCA_964533285.1 uncultured Conexibacteraceae bacterium
CGCTCGAAGAAGTACTGCTCGTCGATCAGGAAGTACTCCTGCTCGGGGCCGACCGTGGTGAAGACCCGCTGGGCCTCGTCGTCGCCGAGCAGCCGCAGCGCCTTGATCGCCGAGCGCGAGAGCGCGTCCATCGAGCGCAGCAGCGGGATCTTGGCGTCGAGCGCCTCGCCGGTCCAGGAGGCGAACGCGGTCGGGATCGCCAGCAGCGTCCCGTTCGGGTTCTCGAGGATGAAGGCGGGGCTGGTCGGGTCCCAGGCGGTGTAGCCGCGGGCCTCGAAGGTGGCGCGGACGCCGCCGGTCGGGAACGAGGAGGCGTCGGGCTCGCCCTGGATCAGGTCCTTGCCGGAGAAGCCGGCGATCATCTTGCCGTCGCCGGTGGGCTCGAAGAAGCCGTCGTGCTTCTCCGCGGTCGAGCCGGTCAGCGGCTGGAACATGTGCGTGTAGTGGGTGGCGCCGTTCTCCAGCGCCCACGCCATCATCGCCTCGGCGACGGCGTCGGCGAGGCTGGCGTCGAGCGGTTCGCCGCCGGCGACGGTCGCCTGCAGCTTCTCGAAGACGTCGGCGGGCAGGCGGTTCTTCTGCTCCTCGACGTCGAAGACGTTGGCGCCGAAGGCTTCGTTCTCGGGAAGGGTCAGATCGACGGGCCCGAGGGACTCACCGTTGGAGCTCCACTGGGCCGCGGTTACGTTCTGCTGGCGGATACGAGTCATCGCTTGGATAGTCCCTCACTTGGCGGCGCGCTGGGCTCGGCCAAGCGCGTTCGGTTGCGTGTCCAACTCCCTATTAAGAGCCAAAAAAGCCTAATGGGAGTTACCCGAAGAGGCGTTTGTACGGCCGTACAGCGTTGCCGGGCGGCGGTTGTCCCTCATGTCGGCGGCCGCCGCAGCCCGCCGCGGACCTCGACGCCGAGCCGCCCATGGAGGCGCCGCGGCCACGGGGCGAGCCAGGACCCCCCGACCCCACGGCGACGCGCATCCCCTTCGTCGCTCGCGATATTGACCCCACCAGAGTGTGGTCAATGTGGCAAGCGCGGCCGAGGGACCGGCCGGGGGCCGGGACTGGCCGGGAGGCTTTAACGGATAGCCTCCCTGGCCGCAGAGCCAAGCCAATTCCAACGGGAGGAACCGACCCGCAATGTTCGTTTCCAAGGCCGCCGTCGTCGGCGGCGGCACCATGGGGGGTGAGTTCGCGCAGGCGATCGCCGCCGCCGACATCCCGGTCGTCGTCAAAGACATCGACCAGAAGTTCGTCGACGCTGCGCTGGAGAAGGCGCGGGCGGTGACCGAGGGGCAGCTGGCGCGCCTGGTCAAGAAGGAGAAGCTGACCCAGGAGCAGGCCGACGCCCGCCTCGCCGAGGTGATGGGCCAGATCACCGGCGCCACCAGCTACGAGGGGTTCGGCGACGTCGACTTCGTGGTCGAGGCGGTGCCGGAGAAGATGGCGATCAAGCAGGCGGTCTTCCGCGAGCTCGACGAAGTCACCCCGGGCCACGCGATCCTCGCCTCCAATACCTCCGCGCTCTCGATCACCGAGATCGGCGAAGTGACCCTGCGCGCCGACAAGGTGGTCGGCTTCCACTTCTTCTACCCGGCCTCGGTGATGCCGCTGGTCGAGGTGATCGTCGGCGAGGACACCTCGCAGGAGACGGCCACCGCCGCCTACAACTTCGCCCAGGCGATCAAGAAGCAGCCGATCGTCTGCGGCGAGGTCCCCGGCTTCGTCGTCAACCGGATCCTGATGGCGACGATCGGCGAGATCTGGCGCATGCAGGAGGAGCACGGGCTCTCGCTG
>CAZHLT010000171.1:0-10032 GCA_964533285.1 uncultured Conexibacteraceae bacterium
GGCCGACTCGCGGGCGATCCGGTTGACGTACTCGCGCACCTCGTGCTCGGCCGGCGTCCCCTCAACCAGCCGCATCAGCTCCGGGTGCTCGGGGGCGAGGACGAAGAAGGTGGCGCCGAACAGCGTGTCCGGGCGGGTGGTGAAGACCGGGAAGTCGAGGCCGGCTTCCTCGCAGCGGAAGACGACCTCGGCGCCCTCGGAGCGGCCGATCCAGTTGCGCTGCATCGTCACCACGTGCTCGGGCCAGGACTCGAGCAGGTCGAAGTCGGCGAGCAGGCGGTCGGCGTACTCGGTGATGCGGAAGAACCACTGCTCGAGGTTGCGCTGGATCACCTCGGTGCCGCAGCGCTCGCAGCGGCCGTCGACCACCTGCTCGTTGGCCAGCACGGTGGCGTCTTTCGGACACCACTGGACCGGCGCCTCGGCGCGGTAGGCGAGCCCCTTCTCGAACAGCCGCAGGAAGATCCACTGCGTCCAGCGGTAGTACTCGGGCGTGTGGGTGGCGAGCTCGCGCGACCAGTCGATCGAGATCCCCCAAGCGCCCATCTGGCGGCGGAACGACTCGATCGAGCGCTCGGTCGCGACCCGCGGCGGCTCGCCGGTCTTGATCGCGTTGTTCTCCGCCGGCAGGCCGAAGGAGTCGTAGCCCATCGGGTGGATCACCTCGAAGCCGTGGCGACGGCGGAAGTGGGCGATCGCGTCGCCGACCGCGTAGCACTTGAGGTGGCCGACGTGGGGTTCGCCCGAGGGGTAGGGCAGCATCTCCAGCACGTAGGCCTTCGGCTTGGCGCCGTCGAAGCCGGGCTGGCCGGGGTTGGCAACCTCCCAGGTGCGCTCCTGCTCCCACACCTGCTGCCACCGGCGCTCGATCGTCTTCGGGTCGTAGCCGCTCATCGGCGGCGATCTTACGAGGACGGGGAGCGGCGGCGCGTCAGCCTCAGCCCCGACCAGGCCAAAGGGTCATCTCGCGGGCGCCGCGGTTGCCGCGCGGAGCTAAGCGAGCGCTGGCGACATTGACCCCACCAGGGTGTGGTCAATGTCGCTAGCGCAGCGAGTAGTGGGAGCCGGAGAGGGCCTCGAGGAGGTGGGGCCAGACGTAGACCTCGATCATCGCCGCCGCCAGCAGCGTCGGCACCGCCAGGGCGACGGTGACGAGGGTCGCGGCCAGCAGCTGGTTCCACTCGCCGCGGCGGCTGGCGATCAGCCAGGCGGCGAGCGGCAGGAAGAGCGCGGCCAGCTCCGGGATCGCGTGCGGGAGGACGCTGAGGATCAGCTCCAGGCGCGAGATCCCCAGCTGGTAGGAGAGCGTCGAGCCCTGGAAGCCGAGGTAGAGCGCCTGGGTCGAGAGCGAGAAGAGGGTGACGGCGGCGACGAAGAGGATCGCCAGCTCGCCGGCCTTGACGTGCACCCAGCGCGAGAACCCGGTCCGCTGGGCGGCGGCGATCGGCATCGAGGCGCCAGCGATGAAGCCGGCGACGCAGGCGGTCGCGTGCAGGGCGAGGACCAGGGAGTTGCGCCAGAGGATCGGCAGCAGGTCGCCGGCGTCGGCCGGCTCGGTGTAGCCGGGCAGGTGGATCGGGGTCAGGTCCGGCGTCAGCAGCCCGGAGACGACCCAGACCGCCGCCAGCAGCGTCAGCGCGATCGTCAGGCTCAGCGCCAGCCAACCGCGCAGCACCGCCCAGGGTCGCTGGCTCCAGAGCTCGATCGTCTCCCGCGTGTCCCGCATCCCGTGCTGGAACACGTGCTCGTTCACGGTGCTCATCTCCGTACCTCATCGGCACGGCGGGCGCCCCCGTTGAGCGGCGGGCTACTCGGCGCCCGGCGCCGGATCGCGTTCGCGCGGGTCTTCGCGGCCGATCGGGTACTGCATGATCACGACGCGGGCAGGGATCTTCCGCTCGCCGGACCCGCGGCTTCTCTCGGCGCTGCGGGCGTGGGCCTCGAGCACGCTCTCCAGCGCCGTCTCGAGGGCGTCGACGACTTCCTGCCAGCCCTCGACGTCGAGCTCGAGCGGCGAGCGGCTGAGGTGGCCGTCGGGCAGCAGGTTGAACTTGCCTTCCGCCACCGAGCGGCCGGTGTCCTCCGAGATCTGCTCGAGGATCGTCGTCACCAGCGGCTGGCGGTACTTCTCGTCGACCGCGAGCCATTCGTCGAGGTCGAAGAACTGGCGCTGGGTCGCCCGGTAGATGTGTTCCTTGCGGCCGCCGTGCATCCGCACGTCGATCAGCTCGATCAGATCCGCCTCGCGCAGGACCTTGATGTGGTGGCAGACGAGGTTGAGGTGGACGTCGTCCATGCGCCGCTGCATCCGCGCCGGGCTGCTCGGCCCCTCGCTGAGGATGTTGAGGATGTGGGCGCGGATCGGGTGCGACTGCGCCTTCAACACCTTCGGGTCGATCAGCTTCGGCGAGCTCTGCTTGGTGGCCATTCCTTCTCCGTTTATCCCCGGGGGACCAATTGTGGCGGTCAACTATCCCAGAACGTTCGCTGAATTTCCCGCTCAGCGTGACTGAGCGGGAAGCGGACCAGTTTGCGTGCAAAACCGTCGGCTGCCCGTTGATTGCTGGAAACGGCTCCAGTAATACCCGGCGGACCGGTCGGAAAGCGCTCGCCCGCGGCGAGCCGCTCCCCCCGGCGCCTCGTCCGCGAAGAGGCCCGGGCTGGCCGGCCATCCGCCGCCGCGGTGCGGACCTCGAGCAGCAGACGAGACGAAGGAGGTGACAAACGTGAAGATCAGCGAGTCGGGCACCATGTACCCCAGCACCACGATCAAAAAGGGCGGCTGAGCCTTCTCGGGCCTTCCGGCGTCGCCGCACGCCGGAAGGCCCGCCCTGATTTCCCGCTCAGCGACTTTTGGCTAGCAGATCGCGAGACCGGCTGTAACCATGCCTGAGCGCTCGAACCGGGTTCCGCGGAACCCCCAACGGGGGACCCGTTCGAGCGCCAATCCACCACCCCGATGCGATCTCAGAACCGGAGGTATGACGTGCCGCAGGGTCCCGAACCAGAGCTGCCGACCGAGCTGACCGAAACGCTCGCCCCGCACATGCAGCGGGCGCTGAAGCATCCGATGCGGCGCCGGATCCTGCGGGCGCTGAACGGCGACGGCCAGCCCCGCACCCTGGAGGACCTGGCGGTCGCCAACCCCGGCACCAGCGTCAGCACGATCAGCTACCACGTCCTCGTGCTCGAGAGCTGCGGCGGCGTCTCCGTCCGCACAGCCACCCCCGAGGACGGCGGCAACCTGTACACCTCCAACGTCGGCGACGACGGCGCCGTCACCGAGTTCCTGCGGGCGACGCGCGTCGCCGACGAGACCGAAGAGTGGAGCTGAGGGGGCTCGAACCCCTGACCTTCGCGCTGCCAGCGCGACGCTCTTCCAGCTGAGCTACAGCCCCGGGCGTGGCGCCGAGTTTACCGGGCCGGGCGCGGGCGGCGCCGCTCAGGCGGCGCGCTGCTCGGAATCCTGCTCGTCGTCGATGTCGAGGACGAGGTTGTCGGGCGCGGTGTGGCGCACCCGGAAGTCGAGCTCGGAGAGCTCCTCCAGCTCGCGCAGCAGCTCGGTCGGCTGGTCGAGGTGCACCGAGAGTGTTGCCCGGCCCTCGGAGAAGCGTTCGATCGAGATCGCCGAAGCGCCGAGGCGGCCGACCGCGTCCTCAAACCCGACCAGCTGCGAGAAGTCGCCCAGCGGCCCGATCTCGAGCTTGACGTCGCCCTCGTAGAGGCCGTCGAGGACACCGCCGGAGCCGTTGGTCGCCGGCTCGGCCGCCGCCCGTTCGGCCCGGGCCGACTCGGCCGCCGCCGGCTCGGCCGGGGCCGCCGTCCCGGGCTCGGGCCGCGACTCGCCGTCGAGGCCGTGGGCCTCGCTCAGCGCCTGCACCCGGCGGCTGACCTCGACCGCCTCGCGCAGCGCTTTCATCCTGATCCGGGTCGCCTGGCCGCGCGCCTGCGCCTGCATCTCCTCGAGCCGCGCGGTGACCGCGTCGAGCGAGGCGATGCTGCGGTCGTGGCATTCGTTGGCCTCGCGCAGGCGCTCGCCGAGGACGCGGATCTCGCGCTCGCGCTCGACCACCATGCCCGAGAGCGAAGCCGTCTCCTGCTCCTGCGCCGCCAGCAGCCGCTCGCGCTCGGCGACCTCCGCCTGCAGGGCGCCGATCTCGGCGTCGCGGGAGTTGATCGCGCTGTCGACTTCGGGGCGGCGGTAGCCGAGCAGGGACCGCTTGAAACTTCCCATGCGGGGCACCGTAGAGCGCCCTTCGGACGGTATTTCGTCACACAGGCGGCGGCGCCGCGGCGGGATCCGTCGCGCGGACCCTGGCGCTGGCCACCGCGAGCCTCAGGCGCTGGCCGCCTCGGGCGCTTCCGGCGCATCGAGGTCGAGCTCGAGGCGCGGCGCGTCGCGCCAGAGGTCCTCCAGCTGGTAGCGGTCGCGGGCCTCGGGGGTGAGGACGTGGAGGACGCAGTCGAGGTAGTCGAGGATCGACCAGCCCGCTTCGCCGCCGGCGTCGACGCCGCTCAGCTCCATCCCGAGGTCGCGCTTGACCCGCAGCCGCACCTCGTCGACGATCGCCGCCACATGGCGCTCGTTGCGGGCCGTGCAGATGACGAGGAAGTCGGTGTAGGTGACCAGGTCGCGCATGTCGAGGACGACGACGTCCTCAGCTTTTTTCGAGTCGGCGAGCGTCGCCAGCTGCCGCGCCAGCGCCTCGGTTTGGCCCACGCTCATCGGTAGATCCCCTTTTCTTCGATGAAGCGGGCGACCGGCTCGGGCACCAGGTAGCGCAGTGGGCGGCCCTGGGCGGCGCGTTCGCGCACCGCCGAGGAGGAGACGCCGAACTGCGGCATCTCCAGCATCGTCGCCCGGTCCTCGGCGCCGAGGCTGCGCAGCGTCGCCGCCACCTCGGCGTCGGAAATCCCGGCCCGGCGGGCGATCGCCAGCCGCGCCAGCTCGACCACCCGCTCGGGCTTGCGCCAGCTCTCCAGGCCGACGGCAGCATCCGCCCCCATCACGAACACCAGCTCGGTTTCGCCTCGTTCCCCTGCAAGCAGCTCCAAGGTCTCATACGTGTAGGACGGTCCCTCGCGGTCGACCTCCAGCGAGGAGACCGAGAAGCGGTTGTCGTCGGCGGCGGCGAGCCGGGTCATCGCCATCCGCACCTCGCGACCGGGGTCGTCGACGATTCGCTTGTGGGGCGCCGAGCCGGTCGGGACCAGGATCACCTCGCTCAGGTCGAGCTGCCAGAGCGCCTCCTGGGCGAGCGCCAGGTGGCCGAGGTGCGGCGGGTTGAAGGCCGACCCGAGGACGCCGATGCCGGCGCTCACGGACTACTCACGCACCTGACCGCTGCCACGCCCGACGTACTTGAACGTGGTCAGCTCGCGCATCCCGATCGGGCCGCGGGCGTGCAGCTTCTGGGTCGAGTTGCCGATCTCGGCCCCCATCCCGTACTCGAAGCCGTCGGTGAAGCGGGTCGAGGCGTTGACGTAGACGGCGGCGGCGTCGACGGCGGCGACGAAGGCGTCGGCGGCCGAGTCCGATTCGGTGACGATCGCCTCCGAGTGGCCGGTGCCGTGGGCGTTGACATGGTCGATCGCCTCCTCGACCGAGCCGACGACGGCGACCGCCAGCTTCAGCTCGAGGTACTCGGCGTCCCAGTCGGCGGCCGTGGCGGCGCCGACCTCGGTATCGCCGGCGAGGGCGCGGACGCGCTCGTCGCCGACCAGCTCGACGCCGGCTTCGTCGAGGTCGGAGAGGATCGCCGGCAGGAAGCGGGGCGCGATCGCCTCGTCGACCAGCAGCGTCTCGGCCGCGTTGCAGACGCCCGGCCGCTGGGTCTTGGCGTTGATCACGATCCGCCGCGCCATCTCCGGGTCGGCCTCGGCGTGGACATAGACGTGGCAGTTGCCCGCCGCCGCGTACATCACCGGCACCGTCGCCACCGCCTTGATCGCGTTCTTCAGACCCTCCCCGCCGCGCGGGATCAGCAGGTCGACCAGGCCCTCCTGGGTCGCCAGCTCGGCCAGCTCCTCGCGGTCGCCGCCGGAGAGCGGCAGCACCGCGTCGGCCGGCAGCCCGGCCTCAGCCAGCGCCTCGCGGGCGATCGCGGCCAGCGCCGCGTTCGAGCGCTCGGCGTAGGAGCTGCCGCGGAGGACGATCGCGTTGCCGCTCTTGATCGTCAGCGCCGCGCAATCGATCGTCACGTTGGGCCGCGCCTCGTAGACGACGGCGACGACGCCCAGCGGCACCCGCACCTTGCGCAGGTCGATGCCGCTCGCCAGGGTGCGGTGCTCGAGCTCCTCGCCGACCGGGTCGGCGAGCGCGGCGACGACGCGGACGCCCTCGGCCATCGCCGCGATCCGCGCCTCGCTCAGGGTCAGGCGGTCGCGCAGGGCCTCGCTGAGGTCGGCGGCGCGCTCGTCGGCGAGGTCGGCGGCGTTGGCGTCGAGGATCTCGGCGTGGCGCTCCTCGAGCAGCCGCGCGGTCGCCTCCAGGGCCGCGTTCTTGGCGGCGGTGGAAGCGCTCGCCAGCGCCCGCGACGCCTGCTTCGCGGCGGCGCAGGACTCGGCGACGGTGGTCGTCGTGGCGGCCATTGCAACAGGGTAGCCGGCCGGCCCGGTTCACCCCGCAACGCTTCCGACATCGCCCACCCCTGGTGTGGTCGATGTCGGAAGCGCTAGACGAGGACGAAGCGGTCGCGGTGGATGACCTCGTCGGCGGCGTGCGGCAGGACGTCGCGGACGGCGTCGCTCTGCAGCCCCTTGACCTGGCTCAGCTCGCGCGAGGAGTACTCGCAGATGCCCTTGCCGATCTCGCCGCCGCCGTCGGCGACGAGCACCGCGTCGCCGGCTTCGAAGTGGCCGATCACCTCGGTGATGCCGACCGGGAGCAGGCTCGAGCCGGCTTCCCGCAGCACCCGCGCCGCGCCGGCGTCGACCACCAGCTTGCCGCGCGGCGGCTTGGCGTACTTCAGCCACAGCTTGAAGCTCGACTCGCGCGAGTCCTGCGGCGCGAAGCGGGTCCCGACCCGCTCGCCGGCGGCGGCCCTCGCCAGGGTGCCGGCGCTGGTGCCGTTGCAGATCACGACCGGGATCCCGGCCTCGCTCGCCATCTCGGCGGCGGCGACCTTGCTGCGCATCCCCCCCGAGCCGAAGGCCGAGGTGCGGCTGCCGATCGCGAGGCCCTCGAGCTGCGCCAGGTCGCTCACCTCCTCGATCAGCTCCGGTTCGGGGTCCTGGCCGGGGTCGCGCGCGTAGAGGCCGTTGACGTTGGTCAGCAGGACCAGCAGGCGGGCGTCGAGCAGCAGCGCCACCTGGGCGGCGAGGAAGTCGTTGTCGCCGAAGGTGATCTCGTCGGTCGCGGTGGTGTCGTTCTCGTTGATCACCGGCACCACGCCCCAGGCGACCAGCCGCCGCAGCGTCTGACGGGCGTTGAGGTAGTTGGTGCGGGCGGCGATGTCGGCGGCGGTCAGCAGCACCTGGGCGGAGCGGGTGCCGTGCGAGGAGAGGCGGCTCTGGTAGGCGCGGAAGAGGTCGCCCTGGCCGATCGCCGAGGCGGCCTGCAGCTCGTCCATCGCCCGCGGCCGCGCCGGCAGCTCCAGCAGCCGGACCCCGCGCGCGATCGCCCCCGAGGTGACCATCACGATCCGCTCTCCCCCCTGCTCGAGGGCGCTGACCTGGGCGCAGATCGAGTCGAGGACGTCGGCGCGCAGCTCGCCGTCATCGGCGGCGACGATCGAGGATCCGAGCTTGACGACCAGGGTCACGGCCAGCAAAGTAGCCGAGATGGGCGCGGCGATCGGTTGGGGGGCAGTGGCCGCAAGCTCGCTGGTCATCGGCGCCCTGCTCAGCTTCGCCCGCCGCTGGTCGCGGCACCAGCTCGGCGCCGTCCTCGCCTTCGGCGCCGGGGCGCTGATCAGCGCCGTCAGCTTCGAGCTCGCCGAGGAGGGCCTCGCCGAGGGCGGCCCGGTGGTCACCGGGATCGGGCTCGGCGCCGGCGCCCTCGCCTACTTCCTGCTCGACCGCCTGATCGAACGGCGCAGCCCCGGCGAGGGCGGCACCGGGCTCGCCCTCGGCGCCTTCCTCGACGGCATCCCCGAGCAGCTCGTGCTCGGGATCAACCTCGCCGCCGGCGGCGGCGTCGGCGTCTCACTGCTGCTGGCGATCTTCGTCTCCAACCTGCCGGAGTCGATGGGCTCGGCCCAGGAGATGAGCGAATCGGGGACCTCGCGCGGCACGATCCTGCGCCTCTGGCTCGCCGTCGCCGCGGTCTGCACGGTCGCGACCGCGGTCGGCTACCTGGCCGCCGACGCCGCCTCCTCCGAGGCCCGAGCGGCGATCGACGGCTTCGCCGCCGGCGCCCTGCTGGTGATGTTGATCGACTCGATGATCCCCGAAGCGCGCGAGGACGCCGGCAGCCCCGCCGGGCTCGCCACCGTCCTCGGCTTCGCCCTCGCCGCCGCCCTCTCCAACCTCTCCTGAGCGGGGCTCTCCACCCCCTCGGTGAGACCACCTTTCTCCCCGCTATACGGGGAGAAAGGTGGTCTCGGTCGGGCTGCCTAGATATGCAGCTCGAACTCCTGCTCGCCGATGCGGACGTCGTCGCCGGGCTCGAAACCGGCGCGGGTGAGGGCGGCGATCACGCCGATCTCGCGCAGCCGCTGCTCGAGGTAGGCGAGCGCTTCCTCGTTGCCGGTGTCGTGGCGTTCGAACAGCAGCTCGACGCCGCGGCCCATGACGCGGAAGCCGCCGTCGTCCTCGCGCTCGATCCAGTATCCGCCCTCGCCGGCCGGCCGGTAGACGCGGTGCTCGACCTCGAACTCGCCGCCGGGCTCGGCGGCGACCGGGGGCGGCGCCTCCGGCAGGTCGGCGAGAATCCGCTTGCGCAGCTCCTCCAGGCCCTCGCCGGTCGCCGCCGAGACGGCGAGGACGCCGAGCACCGAGTCGCCGAGGCGCCGGCGCCACTCGTCGAGGGCCGCCTCGACGTCGTCGGCCGGCAGCAGGTCGCGCTTGCTCAGCACCAGCAGCTCCGGCAGCAGCTCGAGGCCGCCGCTGTGGGCGGCCAGCTCCTCGCGGACCGTCTCGTAGGCGGCGACCGGGTCGCCCTCCGGCGGCACCAGGTCGACCAGGTGGACGAGCATCGCGCAGCGCTCGACGTGGGCGAGGAACTCGTGGCCGAGGCCGGCGCCCTCGGCGGCGCCTTCGATCAGCCCCGGGATGTCGGCGAGGACGGCCTGGCGGTCCTCGCCCTCGATCGTCCCCAACACCGGCGAGAGCGTCGTGAACGGGTAGTCGCCGACCTTCGGCGTCGCCCGCGTCAGCCGGCCGAGCAGCGAGGACTTGCCGGCGTTCGGCAGCCCGACCAGGCCGACGTCGGCGAGCAGCTTCAGCCGCAGCTCGATCCAGTCGGCTTCGCCGGCGGTGCCGTTCTCGGCGAAGCGCGGCGCCTGCCGGGTCGCGGTCGCGAAGCGGCGGTTGCCGTGACCGCCGCGGCCGCCGCGGGCGACCACGGCCCGCTGGCCGGGCTCGATCAGGTCGATCGCGCTGCCGTCGACCGCGACCGCCTGGGTCCCGGCCGGCACCTGGATCTCGCGATCCTCGCCGCGGGCGCCGTGGCGGTTGGAGCCTTCGCCGTGGCGGCCGCGCTGGGCGCGGAAGTGCTTGGAGCCGCGCAGCGCCCCGAGGTCGCGCTTGGAGGCGTCGCAGACCAGGACCACGTCCCCCCCGTGCCCGCCGTCGCCGCCGTCGGGACCGCCGCGCGGCACGTGCGCCTCACGGCGGAAGGAAACGCAACCGTTGCCGCCGGCACCGCCCTCGACCCAAATCTTTGCCTTGTCATCCATCAGCGACGGAGACTACGCAGCGCGGTTGAGCTTTTACCCCGTATAGGACCCAAAAGCTCAACCACACCAAGGGCCGGGCGGCACCGGAACCCCGGGATCGAGGTAGACGGGAGGGGGGGGGGGGGGGGGGGGGGGCCCGCCCCCCGCCACAAGCGCCGCGGGGAGGGGGGGGGGGGGGGGGGGGGGGGGGGGG
>CAZHLT010000172.1:0-1388 GCA_964533285.1 uncultured Conexibacteraceae bacterium
CGCCATCGCGCCCTGGGCCAAGTCGTCATCGCCCTATTACGTGCAGACGCTGGAAGCGCTCGGCAAGCATTACCGCTTCACGCTCGACACCAAATGGAAGGACCTGCCGAAGAAGACGCAGGACGCGATCCTCTACGGCTCGGGCGATGACGAGATCAAGTTCGTCTATGACGACGGCCTGCGCGGCTACACCACGAAAAAAGCCTTCGAGGGCGTGGTCCCGAACCTGGAGCGCCGCTTCAAGGAAACCGAGAGCGACTGGGCGCGCGAGGACCTGCAGAAGTATTTCACCGACGTGCCGTGCAAGCTCTGCCACGGCGCGCGGCTCAAGGCCGAGGCGCTGTGCGTCAAGGTCGGCGACAAGACCATCGCCGAGGTCGCCGAGCTGTCGGTCAGAAAGGCGGGCGACTGGTTCGAGGCGCTGCCGGACAAGCTCAACAAGAAGCAGATGGAAATCGCCGTGCGCGTGCTCAAGGAGATCCGCGAGCGTCTGCGGTTTCTGGTCGACGTCGGGCTCGACTATCTGACGCTGTCGCGCGCCTCCGGCACGCTGTCCGGCGGCGAGAGCCAGCGCATTCGCCTCGCTTCGCAGATCGGCTCCGGCCTGACCGGCGTGTTGTATGTTCTGGATGAACCGTCGATCGGTCTGCACCAGCGCGACAACGCGCGGCTGCTCGAAACATTGAAAAGGCTGCGCGACCTCGGCAACACCGTGATCGTGGTCGAGCACGACGAGGATGCGATCCGCGCCGCCGACCATGTGCTCGACATCGGCCCCGGCGCCGGCATCCACGGCGGCCATGTCGTCGCCGAGGGCACGGTCGACGACCTGATCGCCGCGCCGCGATCCTGGACCGGAAAGTATCTGTCCGGCGAATTGTCGGTGCCGGTGCCGGCGCGCCGGCCGGTCGACAAGCGCCGCATGCTGCGCGTCGTCAACGCGCGCGGCAACAACCTCAAGAACGTCACCGCCGAGATTCCGCTCGGCGTCTTCACCTGCATCACCGGCGTGTCCGGCGGCGGCAAGTCGACGCTGCTGATCGACACGCTCTACAACGCGGTGGCGCGCAAGCTCAACGGCGCCTCGCTCGCCCCCGCCCCGCACGACCGCATCGAGGGCCTCGAGCACATCGACAAGATCATCGACATCGACCAGTCGCCGATCGGCCGCACGCCGCGCTCCAATCCGGCGACCTATACCGGCGCCTTCACGCCGATCCGCGAGTGGTTCGCCGGCCTGCCGGAGTCGAAGGCGCGCGGCTACGAGCCCGGCCGCTTCTCGTTCAACGTCAAGGGCGGCCGCTGCGAGGCCTGCCAGGGCGACGGCGTCATCAAGATCGAGATGCACTTCCTGCCCGACGTCTACGTCACCTGCGACGTCTGCAAGG
>CAZHLT010000173.1:0-3512 GCA_964533285.1 uncultured Conexibacteraceae bacterium
CAGCCTCGGCCCGCGCGGGCGCCTGCGCGGCGGCCGCCTCGCCTCGCTCCGCCTCGCCGGCCCGGGCCGGCCGCTGCCCGACCCCTCGCGCGCCGCCGCGAAGCTGATCCGCCGCCTCTCGCGCCACGACTTCGGCCGCTCCGCCGTCCGCCTCGGTAGGCGCGGCCGGCTCCTGCTGCGGCGCAACAAGCCGCGCTGAGACCACACTTCTCTCCGCCCGGGGCCGAGACCGCATTTGTCTCCGCTATCCGGAGAGAAATGAGGTCTCAGCGGCGGTGCTTGGCTTCCATCACCGCGTCGAGCTGGGCGAGGGTGAGGGCGGCGCCGGGGAGCGGGTCGGGGTGGTCGGCCGAGAGGCCGTCGAGGAGGGCGGGGAGGAAGCGGCGCCAGGCGGCGGGCTCGCCGGCTGTCGGACCGGAGGCGGCGCCGAGCATCAGCTGGACGACGACGAGGTCGGTCGCCTCGACGCCGGGGCGGAGGCGGCCGGCGGCGTGGGCGCGGGCGACCAGCGCGTCGACGCGGGGCTTGAGGCGAGCGCGGGCCGCCTCGACGAACTCGCGGTGGCGCTGGGAGCTGAAGACGAGCTCCTTGAGGCCGCGGTCGCAGGCCTGCAGCTCGATCGAGCCTTCGAGGTAGGTGACGATCCCCTGCCAGGGATCCTCCGCGGCGGCGGCGTCGTCGAGGATCGCCTCGAGTTCGTCGATCCGGTCCTGGAAGAGGGCGCCGATCAGCTCCTCCTTGTTGGCGAAGCGCCGGTAGGCGGTACCGACGCCGACCCCGGCGCGGGCGGCGACGTCGTCCATCGTCGCCTCGAAGCCGGCCTCGGCGAAGACCTCGCGGGCGGCCTCGAGCAGGCGGCGGCGGTTCTCCTCGGCGTCGCGGCGTAGCGGTCGCGCCGGCTTCGCGGTGGCGGCGGGGCGAGCTTTCGGCTTGGTGGGCATCGGTCACAGATTACCCGAAGCGGAGGTTGGGACTCCGGTTTTCTGCTACGGTGACCGAGAAGTGGAGATCAGTCCTCCGCTTTGTGCGAGTCCTCACTTGCGTCTCCCCGAGCTTCTGTCCGCCGCGAACCCCCACGAGGCCGAATCATGAACTCCCATGCCAATCCCCACCACGAGCGCCGCTGGCTGATCCTCGCGATCCTCGGCCTCGCCCAGCTGATGGTCGTCCTCGACGCGACCATCGTCAACATCGCCCTGCCCTCCGCCCAGGAGGCGCTCGGCTTCTCCGACTCCGCCCGCCAGTGGGTGGTCACCGCCTACGCGCTCGCCTTCGGCAGCCTGCTCCTGCTCGGCGGCCGGATCGGCGACCTCTTCGGCCGCAAACGCGTCTTCGTCGTCGGCCTGATCGGGTTCGCCGGCGCCTCCGCGCTCGGCGGCCTGGCGCCCGACTTCGCGGTCCTGATCGGCGCCCGCGCCCTGCAGGGCGCCTTCGGCGCGATCCTCGCCCCGGCTGCGCTCTCGCTGCTGACCACGACCTTCACCGACCCGGAGGAGCGCGGCAAAGCCTTCGGCCTCTACGGCGGCATCGCCGTCGCCGGCGCCGCCGTCGGCCTGCTGCTCGGCGGCATCCTCACCGAGTACCTCTCCTGGCGCTGGTGCCTGTACGTGAACATCCTGATCGCGGTCCCGACCGCGCTCGGCGCCCTCTCGCTGCTGCACCACCAGAGCCACGGCAGCGGCCTGCGGCTCGACATTCCCGGCACGCTGACCGCCTCGCTCGGCCTGCTGGCGCTGGTTTACGCCTGCTCGGAGGCGGCCAACCGCGGCTGGGGCGACCCGCTGATCCTCGGCCTCTTCGCCGCCGCCGCGGTCCTGCTCGCCGCCTTCGTCGCGATCGAGCGCCGCAGCTCGCACGCGCTGCTGCCGATGCGGGTCGTGCTCGACCGCAACCGCGGCGGCTCCTACGCGGCGGTCGGGATCGCCGGCGCCGGCATGTTCGGCGTCTTCCTCTTCCTCACCTTCTACCTGCAGGACACGCTCGGCTTCAGCCCGATCGAATCCGGCCTCGCCTTCCTGCCGATGACGCCGGCGATCATGCTCAGCTCCGGCCTCGCCAGCACCAAACTGCTGCCCCGCTTCGGGCCGCGGCCGCTGATCGTCACCGGCATGCTGGTGACGATGGTCGGCATGGTGCTGTTCACCCAGGTCGGCGTCGACAGCTCCTACTGGACGCACGTGCTGCCGGGCCTGGTCGTCAGCGGCCTCGGCATGGGCCTGGTCTTCGCCCCGGCGATGAACACGGCGACCGCCGGGGTCGCCGGCGACGACGCCGGCGTCGCCTCGGCGATGGTCAACACGACCCAGCAGGTCGGCGGCTCGATCGGCACGGCGCTGCTCAACACGCTCTCGACCAGCGCCGTCAGCTCCTACCTGGCGAGCCGCCAGCCGAACCCGCAGGTGCTCGCCGAGGCCGCCGTCCACGGCTACACGACCGCCTTCTGGTGGTCGGCCGGGATCTTCGTCCTCGGCGCCGCCGTTGCCGCCCTGCTGCTGCGCCCCGGCGTCCCCGAGGCCGACCCCAACGCCGAGCCGGTGCTGGCGCACTAGCTGGGTGGTGGCTAGCGCGCGACCAGCGTCACGGTCCTGGCTTTGGTCCGGGCCGTGCCGCCGGTCGGCTTGAACTTGACTCGGACCCTGGCCTTGGCCGTGCCGGTGGTCGCGAGTCGCGCGGCCAGGCTCGGCTGTGGCTTGATCGTCAGGGTCAGGGCCCGAGCCCGGCCGGTGTGCCGCCTGGTTGCTCGCAGTCCCTTGCCCCAGAGCTTGACCTGGCCGGAATATGGGAGCTTCAGCTTCGCGGTCCCGTTGCTCGCGTTCCTGCTCAGCGTGCCGAGGCTGAAGGTGTTCGGGGCTTTGATCTTCAGCTTCTTCGTCGCCGCGGGGGCGCCGCTGCAGTAGGCGGTGCGGCCGGTGACGACCATGCCGGTCGAACAGCCCTCGTTGTCGACAGGCGCCAGGCTCGCGGAGTACTTCTTCGCCTTGGCGTACTTGTGCGAGGCCTTGGCGCCGGTCGTGGACGCCGTCCTGCCGTCGCCGAAGGTCCAGTCGAAGGCGGCGATCAGGCTGTCGGGGTCGCTCGAGCCCGAGCCGTCGAACCTGGTCGCCTTGCCGGCGGGGGCGCGGTTGGCCGTGAGCGAAGCCAGTGGCGAGCGGTCGGGGACGATCGCGATGTTCCCGGCGCCGGCGCCGGGAAGCGCGATCGTCGTCTTCACCTGGTTGGTCGCGGTGTCGATCACCGAGATCGTTTCGCTGCCGTAGTTGGGTACGTAGACGGTGCGCCCGTCGGGGGTGACCGTGACCCCGTACGCT
This sequence comes from uncultured Conexibacteraceae bacterium, assembly GCA_964533285.1. Lineage (GTDB taxonomy): Bacteria > Actinomycetota > Thermoleophilia > Solirubrobacterales > 70-9 > VAYN01. The sequence continues at coordinate 3,309 of CAZHLT010000173.1, forward strand.
TCGACGCCGACCGGGATCGGGGAGCCGACCACGGCCCGCGTCTGCAGGTCGATCACTGGCCCGAGAGGACGGCCAGGGGCCTTTGCGCGGTCGACGGCGGCTGGGCTGGCGCACCCACAGGGCAGGTCGGTGCGCCGGCCCGCCCGCCCCGGAGACCCGCCTCGCAAGGCGGGGGGGGGGTTTTGGGGGGTGGGGGGGGAGGGG
>CAZHLT010000174.1:0-6738 GCA_964533285.1 uncultured Conexibacteraceae bacterium
CCGCCGCGGCTGCCTTCGGCGAAGGCCTCCGCGGGCGCCGGCAGCAGGTCCGAGAGGTCCGTCAAATGATCACTTGGACGGTGCCGCCGTCGACCGACCAGGCGGCGCCGCTGACGTAGGAGGCGCGCTCGGAGCAGAGGAAGACGATCGCCGCGGCGATCTCGGCCGGGTCGGCGAGGCGGCCGATCGGCCGCTTGCCGCCGGCCGTCTCCAGTGCCGCGGCGCGGCTCTCGGCGCCTTCGATCTCGCGCGCCTTGTCGGCGATGCCGCCCGGCGCCATCCACATGTCCGATTCGGTCGGGCCGGGGCAGATCGCGTTGACGAGGACGCCGGAGCGCGCGTAGCGGTCGGCGAACAGGCGCGAGAGCGAGAGCTCGGCCGCCTTCGCCACCGAGTACTCGGGCATCAGCGCCGAGGGGCGCTTGGCGGAGGTCGAGCAGACGTTGACGACGCGGCCCCAGCCGCGCTCGGCCATCGCCGGCAGCGCCGCCCGCATCGCCCGCAGCGGCGCCATCACGTTGATCTCGTACTGGGCGCGCCAGTCTTCGTCCGGGACCTCGTCGAGGTCGCGCCAGGTGGCGAAGCCGGCGTTGTTGACGAGCACGTCGAGCGTGCCGAAGCTCGCGGTCGCGGCGGCGAGGATCGCCTCGCCCGACTCCTCGCGGGTGACGTCGAGGGCGAGCACCGCGGCGCGGCCGCCGGCCGGGGCGCCGGCGCCGTCGGCCTCTTCCTGGACCTCGCGCAGCCGCGCCTCGTCGCGGGCGACGAGGAGGACGTTGGCGCCCTCGGCGCAGAGCTGGATCGCGGTCTCGCGGCCGATCCCGCGGCTCGCCCCGGTTACCGCGCAGCCGCGCCCGGCGAGGCCGAGCTGCATCAGAGCGGCTCGATGCGGTCGGAGACGGTGACCTCGGTCTCGGCCGCGAGCACCTTGTGGACCGGGCACCTGGCGGCGATCGCCAGCAGCCGCGCCCGCTGCTCCTCGTCGAGCTCGGCCGAGACCCGGACCGCGACGTCGAAGGCCAGCGGCAGCGCCTTCTCGATCTCGACCTCGACGGCGACCTCGACGTCGCCCAGGTCCCAGCCCTTGCGCTCGGCGTAGAGCTCGAGCGTGATCGCGGTGCAGCCGGCCAGGCTGGCGGCGAGCAGCTGGGTCGGTTTCGGGCCGAGGTCGGCGCCGCCGAGCTCGACCGGCTCGTCGACCACCAGCGTGTGGTTGCCGCCGAGGTCGACGTCGTGGGCGAAGCCGTCGGTGCCGCGGCGGCGGGCGGTGACCCTCACCCGTCCGTCCCGCGGGCGCGGCCCTCGAACAGGACCGGGTCGTCGACGTCGGCGAAGCGGGCCATCGCGAAGGCGAGGTCGGAGGCGCGGTTGACGAAGTGGATCACGGTCTCGTCGGCGAGCTCGCCGGCTTCGGCGAGGGCGGCGATGCGGCGCTCGGCGCGGCGGATCGCGGTGCGGGCGACGTCGAGCTGGGCGGAGAGCAGGTTGCCGCCGGGGATGACGAACTTCGGCGGCAGGTCGACCGCGCTCATGTAGCGGTCGATCCGCTCCTCCAGCGCCGCGACCATCTCCCCGGTGGTGCGGCTGACGCCGTCCTCGAGGCGGCCGGCCGCCTCCGGCGCGGTCGCCAGCTCGGCGCCGGCGATGAAGAGGTCGTCCTGGAGGCGGAGGATGTCGGCGGCGAGCTCGGCCTCGCCGGCGTCGCAGAGGGCGCGGGCGACGCCGAGCGCCGAGCAGGCCTCGTCGAGCGAGCCGTAGGCCTCGGTGCGAGCGTGGTGCTTGGGCACCCGGCCGCCGTACCAGAGCGAGGTCGAGCCGTCGTCGCCCTTGCGCGTGTAGATCTTGACCACGGCCCGATCCTACGCGGTGCCGCCGGCCGGCCCGCCGCCGGCCGCCCGCCGGCGGCCTCAGCCCACCGGGTTGAAGACCATCCCCGTCATCACCTTGGGGAAGAAGTAGGTCGACTTCGGCGGCATGTTCTCGTCGGTTTCGGCGACCGCCTTGACCTGCTCGACCGGGACCGGCCGCTGGATCAGGGCGACGTCGAAGTCGCCGGCGTCGACCCGGGCCAGCGCCTCCTCGACCGTCTTCGCGTACTCGAGCCCGTTGCGGGAGTCGATGTCATGGTCGCTCATCCCGGCCAGGCCCTTGAGGACGAGCGTCTCGAGGATCGCCGAGTCGAGCCGGCGGTAGGCCTCGGGCTTGCCCTCGAGCCGGCGGTCGAGCGCCGCGACGTCCTTCAGCCGCAGCCGGTAGGCCTGCTTGTGGAAGCTGTCGTAGAGGCCGAAGACGCCGACGCCCTCCTCGCCGCCCGGGTCGATCTCCCCGCGTGCGACCTCCTCGATCTCGAACAGCTCGCGCAGGCCGGAGCCGAGCCGCTGCTGACGCTCGGGGTCGGCGGCGAAGCCGGCGAGCAGGCGGTGGGTGGGGAAGACGAGCAGGCCGGGGTCGTCGAGCCCGGTCAGCGACATCAGCGTGTAGTTCCAGGGGCCCTCGCCGCCGACCTCGTCGCGGTAGGCGCGGGCGGTCTCGTAGCGGTGGTGGCCGTCGGCGATCAGCAGCTGGGCGCCGGCCAGGCGCTCGCTCACCGCGGCGACGATCGCCGGGTCGGCGACGCGCCAGACGCGGTTGACGGTGCCGTCCTCGTCGGTCGCCTCGCCCCAGGGCTCGCCCTGGACCGCGGGCTCGACCAGCGGCCAGGCGTCCTCGGTCGAGAGCGAGAAGATCGGCGAGAGGTTGTGCAGCGTCGCCCGCGTCAGCTTCAGCCGGTCCTCGAGCGGGCCGGGGTGGGTGCGCTCGTGGGGGCGCACGGTGCCGCTCTCGTAGTCCTCGACCCGGACCCGGCAGAGGATCCCGTGGCGGCTGTGCCGGCGACCGTCGGGGCCGGTGTAGTCCTGGGTCAGCGCCCAGTAGGCGGGCTCGGCGTCGGCGAGGAGGGCACCCTCGGCGCGCCAGCGGTCGATCGTCTCGCGGGCGCGGGCGTAGGGGTCGCCGGGCGCGTCGTAGTCGGGGTCGGCGGGGTCGAACGGCTTCGGCAGGTCGATCGCGACCGCGTTGTAGGGCGAGCGGGCGAGCAGCCGCTGCCGCTCGGCGGCGTCGATCACGTCGTACGGCGGCGCCGCCACGGCGTCGAGCGACCCCACCTTGCCGAGGTCGTAGTGGAGCGCGTTGAGCGGCCGGACGTCTGCCATCGAGCGCAGAACCTACACTTGCCCGGGTCGGGGCGTGGCGCAGCCTGGTAGCGCGCGGCCTTTGGGTGGCCGAGGTCCCCGGTTCGAATCCGGGCGCCCCGATTGGCAGGACCTCCCCGCCGTGGCCGGTGCCGTTCCGCACGGCCGCCAACGCCGGGCGCGATCGGGCGGCCGTGCCTGGCGCGGAGCGGGGACATCTGCGCTGCAGCAGCGCGGTCGAACGCTACGTCCCGGCTACTGGGTTCTAAACAAGGTCCTGTTAGGATCGGCGAAAGTAACAGCTTCAGTCTTATGACTGCGACTCCGAGAAAGAATCCCTTCCGACCAGGCGTCGGGACTCGACCCTTGTTCCTCGCGGGGCGTGACGGACCGATGCGCCGGTTCGCGGCCATGCTGCGAGCCGCCCCCGAGCAGCCCGCGAACATGAGGCTCACCGGTCTCCGTGGCGTCGGAAAGACCGTTCTCCTCGGCGAGTTCCAGGTCATCGCCGAGCGAGAAGGCTGGGCGTCTGCTCTGCTTGAGCTCCAACCGGGACATAACGGCGAGGAACCCTTGGTCGCGGGGATCACCACCCTGGCCCGTGAAGCGAAAGAACGTCTCTCTCGTGTGGAGCGGATCAAGAATGCCGTCGGCAACGCCGCTCGGCAGGCGGGAACCCTTGGGGTTGGGTGGAGCGAATTCCAGATCACCTACGACCCCATCGGCGGGCGGGAGCGAGAGGACATCACGCGCGCCCTGTTCGAGGTGGTCGAGATGGCGGTTGAGAAGGGCCGGACCGGATTCGTGCTGCTTCTTGACGAGGCCCAGGTGGTGCGCGACGAGAACAACTCGTCGGGGGACCATCCTCTCTCGATGTTCATCTCGTCGGTGGCCGCTCTTCAGAAACGTGAGCTTCCGATCGGCCTGGTGCTCTGCGGCCTGCCCACGCTGACCGGCAATCTCCTCAAGGCGCGGTCGTACACGGAGCGAATGTTTCGGGGCGAAGAGATCGCGTCGCTGACCGGCGAGGACGCCCGGGAAGCGCTTACTCAACCGCTCGCCGATGGAGGAGGCATGACTGCCAAGGACGATCTCGTGGAAGCGGTGATCAACGAGGTTGAGGGCTACCCCTATTTCATTCAGCTCTGGGGGGCGGAGCTTTGGGATGCCGCCGACATCGGAGGCGTTGACGAATTGACGATGCCGTTGCTCGAGGCGGCGCGCGAGGACATCTATCGCCGGGTCGACCTCGATTTCTACAGCCCACGAGTCGAGACGCTGACTCCAGCGGAGCAAGACGTCCTACTCGGCACCGCCGCCGCCGATTACCCGCCGCTGGTCGTGGCAAAGCTCAACGACACCATCAACAAGACGCCCGCGAACATCAACGTGCTGCTTGGTCGCCTGGTCGAGGCAGGTGTGCTCTATCGCTTGCGCAAAGGCGAGTACGAGTACACGGCCCCGCGGTTTCGCGACTATCTGGTTCGCAGGGTTTCCGAGGAAGCCGAGCAGACGCGGAGGCTCTTTTAGCAGCTTCGCGGCGCCCGGGGTGGTCGCGTTGCGGTAGTCCTGGGGGGCCAGGTTCTTGCCGCTCTCGCCGCCGGCGCTCGCCGGCCGGACGGCCGAGAAGCGCTCGCGACATTGACGACGCCTGAGCGTGGTCAATATCGCGAACGCCGATCGCGCATCCGACCATTACCCCAGTCAGGTGTGGTCAGTGTCGGATGCGCGTTTCGCTGTCGACTTTGGGCCTGGGCCGAGTCGGAGGTGGACCTTGCCGCTGGCGGGCCGCGCCCCGGCTGGCGGGTTCGAGGACTTGACGACGAGGGCTCGGCGTCGCTTGCCCCGCAGCCGCTTCGGCGTGTGGACCGAAGCGACCGTGCAGCCCGCCGCCCTCACCGCCGCCTTCGCCCGCGCCAGCTTCTTGCCGGCCAGGTTCGGGACGACGCAGGCGGGCTTGTGCCGGTAGGAGATCGGTGCCGAGCAGCCGGAGATGTTGGCCGCCGGGTCGGTGGCGGTGGCCGAGAAGACCGCGGTGACGCCGGCCGCGACCGCGACGGCGATGCCGGGCGAGGCGAGCTCGCCGGCGCTCGCCGCGGCGAGCGGCGCGCCGCCGCAGCCGGGGCCCGCGTAGACGCGCACCGTCGATCCCGCCTCGGCCTCGCCGCGGATCCGCGGCCTGCCGCTGGCGCCCGGCGAGGCCGGGTAGGTGCCGGTCAGCCGCGGCGCCGCCGGCGCCGCGGTGTCGCCCGCCTGGGCGAGCCAAACCCCGCCGGGGCCGCCGATCCGGTCGTCGACGGTTTCGCAGACGGTGGTGTCGCCCGGGCCGACCGGCGTCGCCGTCATGTCGGTCCACTGCCCGGCGATCGCCCCGGGCCCGGTGAGCCCGTGGTTGAACGGCGCTCCCGGGAGCTGGCTGGCGCCGCCGTTGTTCCCGGCGGTCGTCAGGGTGAGGACCGGCGGCACCGTGGCGACCGTGCATTCCTTGCCGTTGGCCGTCAGCGTGCCGCCCGCCGTGCCGCTGAGGCTGAGCCCGCCGGTCGCCGGGCTGAAGCCGCCGGTGATCACCCCGATCTCGAAGTCGACGGCGACGTCGGCGTCGACCGGGTCGGTGATGTAGGTCGAGAACCGGGGGACCTGGAGGGAAGCCGCCGAGATCGAGCCGCTGGCGGGATCGATCTGGCCCGCGAGCGGCGCCGTGTCGGGCGGCCCGAACAGCGCTTCGTCGGCGAGCTGGACCCCGACGTTGGCGCGGGCTTCGGTGAAGGTCATCGCGAGCGGCTCGGCGCTTGCCGTCGCCGCGCCGAGGGTCAGCGCGAGCAGCGAGACGAGCGCGATCGCCGCCGTCGCCCGCACCCTGCCGCGGCTGCGCGCCGCCTTCTGCCTGACCCGGTTTCCCCTGTGGGTCATCTAGTTCCCCCTCCCGCCGCGTTGACCGAGGCCTTGGAGAATAGACCAGTACCGAGGTGATACCGCTCGATAGTTCGTTGAGTTGATTTTAAATACTCAACTGTCATCTGTACGTTGGTCTCGCAATCGCCAAACCGACCAGGAGGATCGGCAATGGAGCAGGGCGCAGCGGTGAGAGAGGTGGCCTCGGTGGACCGCGAGATCGTCTCGACCTTGATCGAGACCGGCGCGGTGAACTTCGAGGCGATCGGGCAGACGATCGCCAAGGTCGGCCCCAAGGCGGCCTTCCTGGACGACGGGTGGGAACGCTTCTGCGGCAGCGACATGCGCGTCTACCGCTGGCCACGGCTGCGGCCGGGCCTGGAGGAGCTGGCGACGCTGCACGCTCTGGCGGTGCAGGTCCAGGCAGAGCAGGTCAGGGGCGCCAGGCCGGGCGGCGGCTGATCCCGGCCAGCGCGCAGTGGCCGCCGGGCGATCTGGCGCGGCGGACCGGGCGTGCCCTCGACGCCGCGGAGGCGGCGATCGGGCTGCTGCTCGAGGCCGAGCCGGCGCTCGACCTCGCGGAGCTCGAGGCCGCGCCGGACAAGGTCGTCGCCGAGACCGCGCTCCTGCTGCGGGCCGCGGCGCCGATCCCCGAGGCAGAGGCGGCCGGCGTCGC
>CAZHLT010000175.1:0-26646 GCA_964533285.1 uncultured Conexibacteraceae bacterium
ACGCCTGCTCCGCCCCCCCCGTCCCCGTTGTCTGCTTTGTCCGGGCTATCCCCCGGACAAAGCAGACAACGGCGCGGTCCGGTGGTGCGCTGGGGCTCAGCTGCCGACGATCACGTCCGCGATCCGCTCCGCCGCGTGGCCGTCCCAGAGCGGCGGCGGCTCGGCGGAAGCGGGGCCGCGCGCGGCCAGCGCCGCCGGGATCGTCGCGATCGCGGCCGGGTCGAGGCCGAGCAGGGTGTTGGTGCCGAGGCTGACGGTGACCGGGCGCTCGGTGTTGGCGCGCAGGGTGAAGCAGGGGATACCGAGATAGGTCGTCTCCTCCTGGATCCCGCCGGAGTCGGTGAGGACGGCGCCGGCGTCGGCCATCAGCGAGAGGAAGTCGAGGTAGCCGAGCGGCTCGATCAGCTCCAGCCCGGGGTGGTTGGCGTCGATCGCCTCCATCATCTTCCGCGTCCGCGGGTGGACCGGGAAGACGACCGGCAGCTCCCGCGCCAGCGCCGCCAGCTGCGCCACGGTCTCGGCCAGCAGCGGCCCGTCGACCAGCGCCGGCCGGTGCAGGGTGACGAGGACGAAGCCGCCCGGCTCGACCCCGAGCCGGCCCGCCGTCCCCGCCGCCCGGAAGCGCGCTTCCAGCGCGACCAGGGTGTCGATCATCGTGTTGCCGACGAAGTGCATGCGCGCGTCGGGGATCCCTTCGGCGCGCAGGTTGGCGATCGCCTCCTCGCTGTGCAGGAAGAGGTGCTCGGCGAAGCGGTCGGCGACGATCCGGTTGACCTCCTCGGGCATCGTCAGGTCGAAGCTGCGCAGGCCGGACTCGACGTGGGCGACGGGGACGCCCATCTTGACCGCGGTCAGCGCCGCCGCCAGAGTCGAGTTGACGTCGCCGGGGACGACGACGAGGTCGGGGCGCTCGGCCTCCAGCACCGGCTCCAGCCGCTCCATCGTCCGCGCCGTCTGCACCGCGTGGCTGCCGGAGCCGACCGCCAGCATGTGGTCGGGGGCGGGGACGCCGAGCTCCTCGAGGAAGACCTCGGACATCAGCCGGTCGTAGTGCTGGCCGGTGTGGACGATCGTGTGGCGGCCCTCGGGCAGGCGCGCGCGCAGGGCGACGATCACCGGCGCCGTCTTGACGAAGTTGGGCCGAGTCCCGACCACATACACAATTCGCACGCGCGCCAGAGTAACCCTGCGGCCGGGCGAGCTTCCGCCAGCCGCAGCGGCTCGACGCCCGAACTAACGCGCCCCTCCGGCGGGTGGCGCCGTCGGGGGACCCATGTCCGAGGAAGCTTTAGCTACCGGAGGACATGGGGGTTCCTGCGGCGACAGGACCCGCCGGCCGGCGCTCAATCGTCCCGGCGTCGAATCGCCCCGGTCCCGCATCTGCTTCAATAGCGGACCGCATGCCGAAGATGAAGACCCATTCCGGCGCCAAGAAGCGCTTCAAGAAGACCGCCACCGGCAAGCTCCGGGGACGGCGCGCGTTCTCCAGCCACATCCTGGAGAAAAAGTCGCCGAAGCGGAAGCGGCGGATGGCGAAGCCGGTCGAGATCTCCCCGAACGACGCGCCGACCGTGCGTCAGCTGCTGGGGGGCAAGTAGATGGCCCGCGTCAAGCGCTCCGTCAACGCGCGCAAGAAGCGCCGCAAGGTGCTGAAGGAAGCCAAGGGCTACTTCGGCCGCAAGCACTCCTCCTATCGCTTCGCCAAAGAGCAGGTGCAGCGGTCGGGGATGTACGCCTACCGCGACCGGCGCAACCGCAAGCGCGAGTTCCGCAAACTCTGGATCACCCGGATCAACGCCGCCGCGCGGCGCGAGGGGATGAGCTACTCGGAACTGATCAACGGCCTCAACAAGGCCGAGGTCGAGGTCAACCGCAAGATGCTGGCCGATATCGCCGTGCACGACCGCGACGCCTTCCGCCGATTCGTCGAGCTAGCCCGGGAGGGTGCGGCCGCCTGACGGCACACCCACACTCCACTCTCCCGGGCGGGCCGTGAAAACGGCCCGCTTTTTCGTTCCAGGGCCCGGATTCGCCGGCCGCCGAGGACTTACCGGACAAGACAAGAAAAGACACCCGCCGAGAGCAGCGCCCACCCAGACCGATCCCGAATGACGATCACCAGCCCCCACAACGAGAAGCTGAAGCTGGTGCGCAAGCTGCGCGAGCGCAGGCACCGCGAGCGCGAGGGCCTGTTCGCCAGCGAGGGCGAGGACCTGCTCGAGGCCGGGCTGGCCGCCGGGGCCGAGCCGCGCTTCGTCCTCGTCGCCGCCGGCTCGGGCATTGCCGGCGAGGAGGTCGAGCCGCAGCTGCTGGCCTCGGTCTCGACGCTCGGCTCCGGCACGCGGGCGATCGCCGTCTGGTCGCTGGCCTGGGCCGCGCGGCCGGCGACGCCCTGCTTCTACCTGCACGGCGTCGGCGACCCTGGCAACGTCGGCACGATCGTCCGCACCGTCGACGCGCTGCTCGGCGGCTCGGTCGTCCTCGGGCCGGGCTGCGCCGACCCCTACTCGCCGAAGGCGACGCGGGCGAGCATGGGCTCGATCTTCGCCCAGCCGCCGGTCCGCGCCGGCGTCGAGGCCACCCCCGAGCGCCGCGCCGCGCTTCTCGCCCACGGTGGCGAGGGACTCGACGCCCTCGCCGGCGCCGCCACCGTCTGCCTCGGCGCCGAGCGCGAGGGGCTGCCGGACGAGGTGCTCGCCCAATGCGAGACCAGGGTGACGATCCCGCTGCGCCGCGGCGGGCCGGAGTCGCTCAACGTCGCCGCCGCGGCCGCGATCGCCTGCGAGCGCGTGGCGAGCGCCGCGGCGCGATCCGATTCTTCGCGGGCGAGCGAGCGGGAGTGCTGATGAGGATGTGGATATCGTCGGCGGCGATGTCGGAGGACGCGGCCAATGCTTGAGCGGATCGAGGAGATCAGGAGCGAGGCCGCGGCCGCGATCGAGGCCGCCGGCTCCAGCGCCGAGCTGGAGGAGCTGCGGGTCCGCCACCTCGGCCGCAAAGCCGAGCTGACCCTGATCCTGCGCGGGATCGCCGAGCTGCCGGCCGCCGAACGGGGCAAGGTCGGCGGCGCCGCCAACCGGGCGCGCAAGGAGCTCGAGGCGCTGCTCGAGGCGAGCGCCGCCCGGCTCGACGCCGCCGAGCTCGACGCCAGGCTCGTCGCCGACCGCGTTGACGTCACCCTGCCGGGGGCGCCGCCGCACCCGGTCGGCCACGCCCACCTGATCGCCCGCACCACGCGCCAGATCGAGGACATCATGGTCGGGCTCGGCTACCGCGTCGCCGAAGGCCCCGAGGTCGAGCACGACTACTACAACTTCACCGCGCTGAACCACCCGCCCGGCCACCCGGCGCGGATGCTCCAGGACACCTTCTACGTCCAGTCGCACCCCGACGTGCTGCTGCGCACCCACACCTCGCCGATGCAGGTGCGGGCGATGGAGGCGCAGCCGCCGCCGATCTTCATCGTCGTCCCCGGCAAGGTCTACCGGCGCGACTCCGACGCCACCCACAGCCCGATGTTCCACCAGATGGAGGGGCTGGCGATCGCCGCGGGGCTGACCCTCGCCGACCTCAAGGGGACGCTGCTGGAGATGTGCCGCGGCCTCTTCGGCCCCAGCCGCGAGCTGCGCCTGCGGCCGCACTTCTTCCCCTTCACCGAGCCCAGCGTCGAGGTCGACGTCTCCTGCTTCCAGTGCGAGGGGACGGGCACGCTGCCGGGCGGCGAGCGCTGCAACCTCTGCAAGGGCCAGGGCTGGATCGAGATCCTCGGCGCCGGCATGGTCGACCCCAACGTGCTCGGCTTCGTCGCCGCCTCCGGCTATGACCCGGAGAAGGTCCAGGGCTTCGCCTTCGGCCTCGGCGTCGAGCGGGTGGCGATGCTGCGCCACGGCGTCCCCGACCTGCGCCGCTTCTTCGACAACGACGTGCGGATGCTGGAGCAGTTCTCATGAGGAGCGGCCGGTGAGGGTCCCCTGCAGCTGGCTGCGCGAGTACTGCGACCCGGGCCTCTCGCCGGAGGAGCTGGCCGATCGGCTGGTGATGACCGGGACCGAGGTCGAGCGGATCGACGTCGTCGGCCCGCCCAAGGCCGACGGCTTCGTCGTCGGCAAGGTGCTGAGCGCCGAGCAGCACCCCGACGCCGACCGGCTGCGGGTCTGCCGGGTCGACGACGGCGAGGGCGAGCGGACGATCGTCTGCGGCGCCCCCAACGTCGCCGCCGGCCAAACGGTCGCCGTCGCCCTGCCCGGGGCGCGGATGCCGGGCGGCGAGAAGCTGCGCAAGGCGAAGCTGCGCGGGGTCGCCTCGGAAGGGATGATCCTCGCCGCCGACGAGCTCGAGATCGGCGAGGACCACGAGGGGACGCTGGTCCTCGACGACGCGCTGGCCGCCGGCACGCCGTTGGCGCAGGTGATCCCGCTGGCCGAGCCGGTGCTGGAGATCGAGGTGACGCCGAACCGGGTCGACTGCTTCGGCGTCCACGGCGTCGCCCGCGAGGTGCACGCGATCACCGGCGCCCCGCTGGCCGCCGACCCCTGGGCGCTGGACGCCCCGGCCGCCGGCGAGGGCGAGGTCGGCGACTACGCCTCCGTCACCGTCGACGTGCCCGAGCTCTGCCCGCGCTTCACCGCCCGCGTCTTCACCGACGTCACGATCGGTCCCTCGCCGTTGTGGCTGGCGGCGCGGCTCGCCGCCGCCGGCCAGCGGCCGATCAACAACGTCGTCGACATCACCAACTACGCGATGCTGCTGACCGCGCAGCCGCTGCACGCCTTCGACCTCGACCAGGTCCCGGACGGCGCCCTCTACGTCCGCACCGCCCGCACCGGCGAGAAGATGACGACGCTCGACGACGTCGAGCGCGAGCTCGACGCCGAGACGGTGCTGGTCTGCGACCGCGACGGCCCGACCGGGATCGCCGGGATCATGGGCGGCCAGGTCTCCGAGGTCTCCGCGGGGACGACCCGGGTCCTGCTCGAGGTCGCCAACTGGAACGGGACCAACATCCTCCGCACCTCGCGCCAGCTCGGCCTGCGCTCGGAGGCTTCCTCGCGCTTCGAGAAGCAGTTGCACCCCGAGCTCTGCCTGCGCGCCCAGATCGTCGCCTCGAAGCTGATGGTCGAGCTCTGCGGGGCGAAGCTGGTGCCGGGGACGATCGACGTCGCCGCCGCGGTCCCGCCGGCGCCGCGGCTGACCCTGCGCGCCGCCCGCGTCGACGGCCTGCTCGGGATGGAGGTCACCCAGGCCGAGCAGACGACCTACCTGGAGCGGCTCGGGTTCGGGGTCGAGCCCGCCGGCGCCGACCTCGAGGTCACCGTCCCGCCCGACCGCCACCACGACGTAACCCGCGAGGTCGACCTGATCGAGGAGGTCGGCCGCGTCCACGGCATCGACGAGCACCTGCCGACGACGCTGCCGGCGACCGCCGGCCTGGTCGGCGGCCTCAGCCGCGAGCAGCGGCTGCGGCGGCGGGCCGAAGACGGCCTCCGCGACCTCGGCTTCGACCAGGTCGTCGGCTGGAGCTTCACCCACCCCGGCGAGCCGGGCCGGCTGCGGATTCCGTTCGACGACCTGCGGGCCAGCGCGGTGACGATCGCCAACCCGCTCTCCGAGGAGCAGTCGGCGATGCGGACGATGGTGCTCGGCTCGCTGCTCGACGTCGCCGCCCGCAACCGCGCCCGCGGCGCCGAGCGCCTCGCCCTGTTCGAGGCCGGCAGCGTCTACCTGATGGAGGAGCCGCCGGCGCCGACCGCGGTCGACGAGGACACGCTGGCGCGGTTGGCCGGCCCGCTGGCGGGCGACTTCCCCGGCGAACGGCCGGCGCCGGTCGCCGAGCCGCACCGCATCGCGGCGCTCGCCTCGGGGCCGCTTGCCGCGCGCTCCTGGCGCGGCGAGGCCGGTGCCTACGACTTCTTCGCGCTGAAGGGCGTGCTGGAGGCGCTCGCCGGCGGGCTCGGGGCGGAGATCGCCTTCGCCCCGGCGGCGGAGCCGTTCCTGCACCCCGGCCGCGCCGCCGCGGTCGAGCTCGGCGGCGGCGCCGCCGGCTGGCTCGGCGAGCTGCACCCGCTGGTCTGCCGCGAGTGGGACCTCGACGCCGCGGCCGGCTTCGAAATCGACACGGCGCCGCTCTTGGCGGCGGCGCGCACCGGCGAGGAGGCCTACGCCGACTTCACCACCTTCCCCGCCGTCTACCAGGACTTGGCCGTCGTCGTGCCCGCCGCGGTCAGCGCCGCCGAGCTGCGCGCCGCCGCCCTCGCCGGCGGCGGCGAGCTGCTGCACGGGGCCGAGGTCTTCGACCTGTTCGAAGGCGAGCAGCTGGGGGAGGGCCGCAAGAGCCTGGCGCTGGGGCTCGAGTTCCGCGCCCCCGACCGCACCCTGACCGACGAGGAGGTGGCCGGGCTGCGGGAGGCGATCAAGGCCGAGCTCGAGCAGATCGGAGGGACGCTGCGTGAATGACCTGAGCAGCCAGCCGCTCGCCGGCGAGCCCGCGGCGCGGGTCCTCGTCGCCGGCGCCAACGGCTTCACCGGCGCCCTCGCGGCGCAGATCGTCTGGGACCACCCGCGCCTGCAGCTGGTCGCGGCGACCTCGCGCAGCGACGCCGGCAAGCGGATCGACGCGCTCTACCCGCGCTACCGGGTGCCGCTGGAGCTGACCGAGCTCGACCCCGAGAACCCGCCCGCGGTCGACGCCGCGATCGTCGCCTATCCGCACGGGGCGGCGGCGCCAACGGTGGCGGCGCTGCGCGGCCGCGGGATCAAGGTGGTCGACCTCTCCGCCGACTTCCGCCTCCGCGACATCGGCACCTACGAGCGCTGGTACGGCGAGCACGGGGCGCCCGAGCTGTTCGGCACCGGCGTCTACGGCCTGACCGAGATGTACCGGGAGGAGCTGCGTGGCGCCGACCTCTGCGCGACGCCGGGCTGCTACCCGACCGCGACCGTGCTCGGGCTGGCGCCGCTCGCCGAACAGGGGCTGCTCGGCGAGGTCTTCGTCGCGGCGATGCAGGGCACCTCCGGCTACGGCCGCTCCAGCGACGACCTCGTCCACTTCTCGGCGATGACCGAGAACGCCTTCCCCTACAAGACCGAGGGCCACCGCCACCGGCCCGAGATCGAACAGGAGCTGGCGGCGCTCGGCAGCCCGGCCCCGGTCACCTTCGTCCCGCACCTGCTGCCGCTCGACCAGGGCGAGCTGGCGACCTGCTTCGCGACCCTCGCCGAGCCGACCTCGCGGGAGGCGATCGTCGCCCTCTACGCGGAGCGCTACGCCGCGGAGCCCTTCGTCCACCTGCTGGACAGGCCGCCCAACCTGCGGGCGCTGCGCGACACGAATCAATGCCATATCTATGTCACCGTCACGGAAGCGGGGCGGCTGACGGCGTTTTCCGCTCTCGACAACATCTGGAAGGGCGCCTCCGGCCAGGGCGTGCAGAACCTCAACCTGATGCTGGGGCTGGACGAGACGGAGGGACTGCGGTGAGCCCGAAAGGCGCGCCGGAAGCGGACGCGAAGCGGAGCATTCCGGCCGATCACTTCTTTCGGTCGCGCTGGGTGCAGGCGCCGGCCGGGGTCGAGGAGCTCGACCCGGCGCAGCTGGCGCCCGGCTTCCGCGGCGGCGGCGCCCACTGCGGGCTGAAGGGGGGCGGCCGCACCGACGTCGGCCTGCTGGTCTGCGACGCCGAGCAGGTCAGCTCGGCGATGGTCCTGACCCGCAACGCCTCCGCCGCGGCGCCGATCCGCGTCTGCCGCAAAGTCACCGACCTCGACGACGTCCGCGCCGCCGTCGTCAACTCCGGCAACGCCAACGCCGAGACCGGCGAGCAGGGCTTCGCCGACGCGCTGGCGATGTGCGAACGCGCCGCCGAGGAGCTCGGCCTTGCGACCGAGCAGGTCGCGGTCGCCGAGACCGGGGTGATCGGCGTGCCGGTGCCGATGAGCGCCGTGCTGCCGGGGATCGGCGCGGCGGCAGGGACCCTGGCCGCGGACGGCGGCGGCCTCTTCGCCGACGCGATCATGACCACCGACCGGTGGCCCAAGCGCTGCACGCTGCGGCTCGACGGCGTCACCCTCTCGGCCCAGGCCAAGGGCGCCGGGATGATCGAGCCGAACATGGCGACGATGCTCTGCTTCGTCCAGACCGACGCCGTCGTCGCCGAACCGGCGGACGAGCTGGGCGCCGCGGTCGAGGAGTCCTTCAACCGGATCACCGTCGACGGCCAGATGAGCACCAACGACTGCGTCCTCCTGCAGGCGACCGGGGCCAGCGGCAGGCCGCTGCCGGCGGGGCTGCTGGAGGCGGTGCTGACGCAGCTCGCGATCGAGATCGTCCGCGACGGCGAGGGCGCCGTCCGCGCCGGCCGGATCGAGGTCTCCGAGGCGGCCAGCTTCGATGAGGCCGAGCGGGTCGCCCGCGCGATCGCCAACTCGCCGCTGGTGAAGACGGCGCTGTTCGGCCGCGACCCGAACTGGGGCCGGATCGCCCAGGCGGCCGGCGCCGCGCTCCTCGGCGAGGACCTTGAGGAGATCGGCGCCGACTCGATCGACGCCGCCGAGCTCGGCGGCGAGACCGAGGAGGCCGAGATCGGCCTGCGGCTCGGCCGCGGCAGCGCCCGCGCCCACGTCTGGTTCTCGGACCTCGGCTACGAGTACGTGCGGATCAATGGCGAATACACCTCATGACGCTGCAAACCGGCGCATATCGGGGTCTTCGGTCGCTCGCTTCGGGTCACGCACGAAAATGTGCGCTCCCCTCATCTCCCTCCCTGCATCTTCCGATCTACTTGGTTTTCGCGCCATGAGCCACGAGACGAACATCGAGACCCTTCTCGAGGCGCTGCCCTACATCCGCGAGTTCCACGGCCGCACGGTGGTGATCAAGTACGGCGGCGCGGCGATGCTCGACGAGGATCTGCGCGAGGCTTTCGCCGCTGACGTCGTGCTGCTCAAGTACGTCGGCCTCAACCCGGTGATCGTCCACGGCGGCGGCCCCGAGATCACCCGCTACATGGAGCGGCTCGGGCTCGAGGTCCGCTTCCACGAGGGCCTGCGGGTCTCCGACGCGGAGACGGTCGAGGTGGCGAAGATGGTCCTCGTCGGCAAGCTCAACGCGGAAATCGTGCAGCGGCTGAACCGCGCCGGCCAGGCCGCGGTCGGGCTGGCGGGGGAGGACGGGACCCTGTTCGAGGTCACTCCCGTGTCCAACGCCGACGAGGTCGGGTTCGTCGGCTCGATCGACCGCGTCGACGTCGACGTCCTCAACCACATCGCCGCCGACTACATCCCGGTGATCGCCTCCTCGGCCTCCGACCGGGGCGGCCAGTCCTACAACGTCAACGCCGACGAGGCCGCCGGCAAGGTCGCCGCCGCGCTCGGCGCCTACAAGGCGATCTTCCTCACCGACGTCGAGGGCTGGCTCGCCGACCCCGGCGACGAGGGCTCGCTGATCTCGCGGGCGACGGTGGTCGAGGTCGAGGAGATGCTGCCGGGGATCGAGGGCGGGATGCGGCCGAAGCTGACCGCCTGCGTCGAGGCGATCCGCGGCGGCTCGCAGTCGGCCCACATCATCGACGGCCGCAAGCCGCACAGCCTCCTGCTCGAGCTGTTCACCGACGCCGGTATCGGCACCATGGTGACGCCATGAGCCTGGCGCCTGCAAACCGGCGCCTGGCGGCGTCCTCGGTCGTCCTCCTCGGGTCACGCACAAAAAAGTGCGCTCCCCTCGTCGTCCTCCCTGCGTCCTTGCCAGGCTTGGTTTTCGGCGCCAGGCGGTCGTGCCGATGAGCGAGGGACTCGAGCAGACGCAGGCGCTGGTCGAGCGCTACCTGATGCGGACCTACAAGCGGGCGCCGGTCGACTTCGTCCGCGGCGAGGGGGCGATCCTCTGGGACGCCGACGGCAAGGAATACCTCGACTTCCTGACCGGGATCTCGGTCTGCTCGGTCGGCCACTGCCACCCCGCCGTGGTCACCGCGGTCTGCGAGCAGGCGGGGCGGCTGATGCACGTCTCCAACCTCTTCTACACCGAGCCGATGGCGCGACTGGCGCAGCGGCTCTCGGAGTCGAGCCTTGGCGGCCGCGTCTTCTTCGCCAACTCCGGGACCGAGGCGGTCGAGTGCGCGATCAAGGTCGCCCGCAAGCACGCCCACGAACGCGGCGTCGGCGCGCCGGAGATCGTCAGCTTCGAGGGTGAGTTCCACGGTCGCAGCTACGGCGCCCTTGCGGCGACGCCGGCGATGGCCCGCAACGAGGCGCTGGGGCCGATGCTGCCCGGCTTCCGCTCGGTGCCGTTCGACGACGCGGCGGCGCTGCGCGAGGCGGTGGGCGAGAACACGGCCGCGGTGCTGCTCGAGCCGATCCAGGGCGAGGCCGGCGTCTACGTGACCAGCGACGAGGTGCTGGTCGCCGCCCGCGAGGCCTGCGACGAGGTCGGGGCGCTGCTGATCGTCGACGAGATCCAGGCCGGGATGGGGCGGACCGGGTCGCTCTGGGCCTATCAGCAGACGCCGGTCCGGCCCGACGTGATCACCAGCGCCAAGGCGCTCGGCGGCGGCGTCCCGATCGGCGCCTGCGTCACCGGGCCGGCGGCGGCCGAGGTGCTGCAGCCCGGCGACCACGGCTCGACCTTCGCCGGCGGCCCGGTCGCGACCGCGGCCGCGCTCGCCGTCCTCGACCTGATCGATGACCCGGCGCTGCTGCGGGCGGTGCGCGAGCGCGGCAGTCAGTTGCGCGAGGGGTTGGCGGCGCTCGACGGGGTCGCCGAGGTGCGCGGCCGCGGCCTGATGGTCGGCGTCGGGCTCGCCGAGGGGATCGACGCCGCCGCGGTCGGCGCCGACCTGCTCGGCCGCGGCCTCGTCGTCAACGTGCCGCGGCCGGACACGATCCGGCTGCTGCCGCCGCTGATCGTCGATTCGTCCCAGATCGAGCGCGCGGTTGGCCTGATCGGCGAAGCGCTTTAACCTTCGTCACCTCGTGCCCGGGAAGGATCGACAAACCCGCCGCGATTCGCTGCAGGCGACGACCTCCGAACGCCTGGCGGCGATCGTCGAGGCGGCCGAGCGCGCGGCGACGCAGGTGATCGACGACGCCGAACGCGAGGCGCAGCGCCGCCTCGCCGAGGCCGAGGCGCAGGTCTCCGAGCGGCTCACCTCGCTGAGCGTGCAGACCGACTCGCTGATCGCCCAGGCGGAGGAGATCCGCCAGCGCTCCGAGCAGCTGCTGCGGGCGCTGACGCGAGTCAAAGCCGAGCTCGGCGAAGACGACGCCGATCTCACCGGGCGGCCGCCGCTGGCCGCGGTGCGCGGCTTGCACCTGAGCGCCGTCGCGCCGCCGCCCGAGCCGGAGCCCGAGGAGTCGGTGGCGGCCGAGCCGGAGCCGCGCGAGAACGGGGCCAGCGCCGCCGGTGCCCGCCTGCTGGCGACGCAGATGGCGATCTCCGGCAGCAGCAGGGAGGAGATCGCCGAGCGGCTGCGAAACGGGTTTGAAATCGACGATCCCGAGGCGATCCTGGAGGCGATCCTCGGGCCGGAGGGATAAGTGCACGAGGACCCGACCAGAATGATGCGCACCGACAACGGCGAGCCGCCGCACCACCGGCCGCACGGCAACATCCGCCTTGTCGTCGCCTGCCTGGTCGCCGTCATCGTCGGCCTGGTGATCGCGATCCTCGTCATCGCCGGCGGCGACAGCGGCGGCACGACGACGACCACCGTCACCGCCTCCGAATCGACGTCGCCGACGACGACCGGCACGACCTCGACCGAACCGACGACCTCGACCGAAAACGAGGAAGGCGGCATCGAACCGGTTGAACCCGAAGAAGAAGGCGGCATCGAACCGGTGGAACCGGAAGGCGGCGAAGAAGAAGGCGCGATCGAACCGGTGGAACCGGAAGGCGGCGGCGGCCTCGAAGCCGAATAACCGCGGTTCCTTTGTCCGTCCTGTGCGGACAAAGGAACCACGCGATGGCGGGGCGGCGTTCGCCGGCCGCTCCTGCGACACTTCCGCCTGCCCTTGAGCTCCGAGCCGCTGCAGACCCCCCGCACCGCCAGCTACGAGGCCGACCCCGCGCAGGTCGACCGCGTCCTCCTGCTCTACTCGGGCGGCCTCGACACCAGCGTGATGCTGAAGTGGATCCAGGACTCCTACGAGGCCGAGGTCGTCTGCCTCACCGTCAACCTCGGCCAGCCCGGCGAGGACTACGCGGTGATCGAGGACAAGGCGCTGAAGCTGGGCGCGATCGAGTGCCACGTGGTCGACGCGCGGGAGCGCTTCGCCACGGAGTTCCTGGCGCCGGCGATCAAGGCCAACGCCGTCTACGGCAACGGTTACCCGCTCTTCACCGCGCTGGGGCGGCCGCTGATCGCCCAGCTTGCGGTCGAGTACGCGCGCCGCACCGGCTGCGACACGATCGCCCACGGCTGCACCGGCAAGGGCAACGACCAGGTGCGGATCGAGGCGACGGTGGCGACGCTGGCGCCGGAGCTGCGGACGATCGCGCCGGTGCGCTCCTGGCAGATGGGCCGCGAGGAGGAGATCGCCTACGCCCGCGAGCACGGGATCCCGGTCAAGGGCGGGACCGAGGTCGCGCCCTACTCGATCGACGACAACCTCTGGGGCCGCTCCTCGGAGGGCCGCTGGATCGAGGACCTCGGCCACGCGCCCGAGGACGACGTCTTCCAGCTCGTCACCCGGCCCGAGGCGGCGCCCGACGAGGCGCAGATCGTGACGATCGGGTTCGAGCGCGGGCTGCCGGTCGCGATCGACGGCGAGCGCCTCGGCCTCGTCGAGCTGCTCGAACGGGCGGCGGAGATCGGCTGCCGCCACGGGGTCGGCATCGTCGACCACATCGAGGACCGGATCGTCGGCCTCAAGGTGCGCGACATCTACGAGGTGCCGGCGGCGGCGCTGGTCCTCACCGCGCACGAGGAGCTGGAGCGCCTGGTCGGCACGATCCACCAGAACCAGTTCAAGCCGGCGCTCGACCAGAAGTGGGGCTACCTCGTCTACGCCGGCCTCTGGTGGGAGCCGCTGCGCAGCGACCTCGACGCCTACATGGACGCGGTCAACGCCCAGGTCACCGGTGAGATCGGCCTCCGCCTCTACAAAGGCAGCGTCCGCGTCGTCACCCGCTCCTCTCCCAACGCCGTCTACGACGCCGAGCTCGCCAGCTTCGCCGCCTCCGGCGGCCTCTTCTCGCAGTCCGCCTCGCCCGGCTTCATCGAGCTCTGGTCGCTGCAGTCGAAGCTGGCGCACATGATCCGCAACCGCAACGAGGAGGGTGGAGCGTGATGTACGACCGGCTCGGCAAGGCGGCGGTGACCTTCGCGATCAAGTACGTCCGCTACCGCTACCGGCGCCAGATCCGGATCGGCGTCGGGATTGCCGCGGTCGCGGTCGGCATCGGCGCCTACCTGGCGACCCGGAACGTCCGCGAGGGCTAGTCGCGTCCACAGTGGCCGGGGACCCCGGCGCGGCAGCTCTCTTTTCAGCGCTCGCGATATTGACCACACCAGGGGCTGGTCAATATCGCGAGCGCGTCCGACATCGACCCCGGCGCCTCAGACAGCTCATCTGGCGCGCAAGCGCGCTTGCGGGTTATCGGCAAGCGGCCGGGGCGGCCGGGGCGGGCCGCTAGCCTCGCCCTTCGTGGCTTCGGCTCGACCGAGAGGGAACCTGACCGCGCTCTGCCTCGCGGCGGCGATCGCCGCCGCCGTCGTGCTCGCCGCCCTCGCCTGGGACACCAGCGCCCGCGCCGCCGACGCCGAACGGCTCGAAGGCAAGCTCGCGGCGGCGCAGGAGGAAGCGGGCACGCTGGCCGCCGGCCTGCGCCAGAGCCGCGAACGGCTGGCCGCCGCCGAAGGCGAAGCCGCCGTCGCGGAAGCGAGGGAGGCGCGGCTGAGCGGCCTGCTCGCCGCCGGCGAAGAGCGGGCCGCGGCGCTGGCCGACCGGGTCGCGGCGACGCGGCGGCAGCTGGTCGCCGAGAAGGCGCGGCTGCGGCGCTCGCGGCGGGTGCTGGCGGCGCGCTTGGTGGCGATCTACGAGCACGGCACGCCGAACACGCTCGACCTCGTGCTCGGCGCCGAAAGCTACGCCGACCTCGTCACCCAGACCGACTACCTGCGCCAGATCGCCTCGTCCGACAGCGCCCTGGCCGAGCGCGTCGCCCAGGTGCGCCGCGCCGTCGCCGTCGAGGCGCGCCGGGTCGAGGAGCTGCACCGCCGCGCCGTCGCCTACGACGAACGGCTTGCCGCCGCCCGCGACGAAATCGCCGGCGTCCGCGCCGCCGCCCAGGCCGCGGCCGCCGACCTGGCCGCGATCAGCGCCGAGCGCCAGGCCGAGCTGGGCCGGCTCGAGGACCGGATCGGCAAGTGGGAAACCGAGATCCGCAAGGCCGAGGAAGCCAGCGAAGCCGAAGCCGCAGCCGAGGTCGGCCGCTGGCTCGGCGGCCCCTACTCGATCCCCAGCTACATCGTGATGTGCGAGTCCGGCGGCGACTACGGCGCCGTCAACCCCTCCTCGGGCGCCGGCGGCGCCTACCAGATCCTGCCTTCGACCTGGGAACTGTACGGCGGCCAGGGCGAACCGCAGAACGCGCCGAAGGCCGAACAGGACCGGATCGCCGCCGAAATCTGGGCCGATTCGGGCTCCAGCGCCTGGGTCTGCGGCTGAGCCCGGGCCCGACCGCCCGGGTCGCGCGCGAATCGGCACGGAGGCGGGGGAGAGCTGGCACACCCTGCGTGCCACTGACGACAAAGAGTTCCGTAGCGTGGGATCATGACCGCCGTGAGAGAAGCCTGGACCGACGAGCGCCTCGACGACCTCTCCGACCGCATGGATCGCGGCTTCGACCGCATCGCGGCGGAGATCCGCGCGTCCGAGGAAAGAACGGCCGAACGCATGGAGGAGCGGTTCGGCCACGTCGAACAGCGGTTCGGCCACGTCGACGAGCAGTTCCGCGGCGTCGAACAGCGGTTCGGCCAGGTCGACGAGCAGTTCCGCGGCGCCGAGCAGCGGTTCAGTCGCGTCGATCAGCGGCTCGGCCAGATCGAGCAGCAGCTCAGTCGCGTCGATCAGCGGTTCGGCTACGTCGACGAGCAGTTCCGCGGCATCGCGAAGCAGTTCCGCGCTGTCGAGGAGCGATTCGATCGCCTCGAAACCCGGGTGGAAGGCGGCTTCCGCGACATCCGCCTCGAGATGAACGACCGCTTCCTCGGGGTCGAAGCGCGGATCGACAGCATGCAGCGGACGATGATCCTGGGCTTCGCCTCGATCGTCGCCAGCGTTTTCGCCAGCGTCGCCGCGGTGATCGTCGCCCAGGTCATCTGACCTGAGTCGTTAATTCGGGAGCAGCGTCGCGAGCGGATGGGCGTGGCTGGGGCCGCACGCGCGGCAAGCAGGTACCGGAAGTACCTGCGCCGAGCGGGTGGGTCCAGGCGCGGCCAGACGCCGCGAGGAGGCCGCGAACTAATGACTCAGGTCACTAGATGATTGAGTCCACGCCCGGGCACGCCCGGATGACGCACCCGGCGAGAACACACTTGTGCTCGCTATGCGGGCATAAATGTGTTCTCGGCTCGCAGCTCTGCGTCCTCGGGCTTGCCTTTGGCGGCGGGCGCCCGGCTTTCGCCCCGCGTCCTTGATCTGCTCGGCCGGGTGCGTCCCCGGCCATGCCCCGCCGTGGACTCAATCATCTGGCGCCGCGACCGGGGCGCGAAATCACCTCGGACATAGCGGGATCGGACCCCGGTGCCATCTGACCCGATTGGCATGATCGTAACTCCCTCGTGAGTCCTTCGCCAGCCGTACACCTGCACGCCCACAGCGAGTACTCGCTGCTCGACGGCGCCTGCAAGATCGACGCGATGGCGGCGCGGGCGGCGGCGCTGGGACAGCCGGCGCTGGGCCTCACCGACCACGGCGTGATGAACGGCGCGGTCGACCTCTACAAGGCCTGCCAGAAGCACGGGATCAAGCCGATCGTCGGCCTCGAGGCCTATCTGGTCGACGACCGCCGGGCGATCAAGGAGCAGACCAAGTACGAGCGCAACCATCTGACGCTGCTGGCCGAGAGCGACGCCGGCTACGCCAACCTGGTCAAACTCACCTCGGCCGGCTTCCTCGAAGGCTTCTCGCGCGGCAAGGCCAACGTCGACATGGAGCTGCTCGCCGCCCACTCGGAGGGCGTGATCGCGCTCACCGGCTGCCTGCAGTCGCGCTTCTGCCGCCGCCTCGTCGAAGAGCGCCGCGACGACGCCCGCGCCCACCTCGATGACCTGATCCAGGCCTTCGGCCCCGACCAGGTCTACTTCGAGGTGCAGAAGAACGGGATCGCCGAGCAGGACAAGGCCAACGAGGGGATCGTCCGCTTCGCCCGCGAGCTGGGCCGGCCGCTGGTCGCCACCGCCGACGTCCACTACCTGACCCGCGAGGACTTCGACAACCACGCGGCGCTGCTCTGCGTGCAGACGAAGTCGACCCTGCAGGCGCCGAAGATGAGCTTCGACACCAACGAGTTCTACATCAAGAGCTCCGACGAAATGCACGAGTCCTTCGCCGCGTGGCCGGAGGCGGTGCCGACCTCGCTGGAGATCGCCGAGCGCTGCTCGCTCAGCCTCGAGCTCGGCGGCCTGCTGCTGCCGCGTTACCCGACCGAGACCGGCGAGGAGCCGGAGGCGATGCTGCGGCGGATCGCCGCCGAGGGGCTGCGCGGGCGCTACGGCGACCCGGCGCCGGCCGAGGCGGTCGAGCGGATGGAGTTCGAGCTCGGGGTGATCGAGGAGATGGGGTTCTCCTCCTACTTCCTGATCGTCTGGGACTTCGTCCACTACGCCAAGCAGAACGGCGTCGCCGTCGGCCCCGGCCGCGGCTCGGCGGCCGGCTCGATCATCTCCTACGCGCTCGGCATCACCGACCTCGACCCACTCGCCAACGACCTCCTGTTCGAGCGCTTCCTCAACCCGGGCCGCAAATCCATGCCGGACATCGATATCGACTTCTCGGTCCGCGGTCGCGAGCGGATGATCCGCTACGTGGCCGAGAAGTACGGCCGCGAATCGGTCGCCCAGATCATCACCTTCGGCAAGATGGCGCCGCGCGCGGCGACCCGCGACGCCGCCCGCGTGCTCGGCTTCGACTACGGCACCGGCGACCGTCTGGCGAAGCAGATCCCGGAGCCGATCATGGGCCGCAGCCCCTCCTTCGAAGAGTGCCTGCAGCCGGGGCAGGAACTGAAACGGACCTACGACGAGGAGCCCGACGCGAAACGGATCGTCGACGTCGCCCGCGGCCTCGAGGGGATCGTCCGCAACAACTCGATCCACGCCGCCGCGGTGGTGATCGCCGACCGGCCGCTGCAGGAGATCGTGCCGCTGCAGCTGGCGGAGGACCGCAGCGCGCCCGCCGCCGGCGCCAACGGCAACGGCTCGGCCAAGCCCGAGCGCCAGTACAAGATCGTGACCCAGTTCTCGATGGGGCCGATCGAGGAGATCGGGCTGCTGAAGATGGACTTCCTCGGCCTCCGCAACCTCGACGTGATCGAGGACGCGATCGAGATCATCGAGCGCTCGCGCGGCGAGCGGCTCGACATCGAGAAGATCCCGATCGACGACGCCAGGACCTACGCGATGCTCGCCGAGGGCGACTCGACCGGCGTCTTCCAGCTCGAGTCCGAGGGCATGCGCGAGGCGATGAAGAAGGTGAGGCCGACCGAGTTCGCCGACATCGTCGCCCTCGTCGCGCTCTACCGCCCGGGCGCGATGGCCTACATCCCCGCCTACGCGAAGGGCAAGCGCGATCCCACCTCGGTCACCTACCCCGACGAGCGCCTGCGCGCCTTCACCGAAGCGACTTATGGCTGCGTCCTCTACCAGGAGCAGTTGATGGAGATCGCCAAGCAGATGGCCGGCTTCAGCCCCTCCGAGGCGGACGACCTGCGCAAGGCGATCGGCAAGAAGAAGCGCGACCTGATGGCGACGATGAAGGACAAGTTCGTCGAAGGCCTGGCCAAGTCGGGGACCGCGCCGAACGTCGCCCGCGACCTCTGGAAACTGAACGAAGCCGCCGCCGACTACTCGTTCAACAAGTCCCACGCCGCCTGCTACGCGCTGATCTCCTACCGCACCGCCTACCTCAAGGCCAACTACCCGGCCGAGTACATGGCGGCGGTGATCTCCTCGGTGATGAACACCAAAGACAAGGTGCCCTTCTTCGTCAACCGCTGCTCGGAGATGGGGATCGACGTGCTGCCGCCCGACGTCAATTCCTCCGACCACAGCTTCGTCGTCTCCGAGAACGCGATCCGCTTCGGCCTCGACGCGGTCAAGAACGTCGGCCACTCGGCGGTCGAGGCGATCATCCGCGCCCGCGAGGACAAGCCGATCGACTCGATCTGGGACTTCTGCGAGCGGGTCGATTCACGCGCGGTCAACAAACGCGCGATCGAATGCCTGATCAAGTGCGGCGCCCTCGACTCGACCGGCGACACCCGCAAGGGGATGCTGGAGATGCTGCCGCAGGCGCAGTCCGCCGGCCAGAAGGCGCAGGAGGACGCGCAGCTGGGCCAGGGCTCGATCTTCGACTTCGGCGAAGAGGCCGGGGGAGGGGGGGCGCAGCCGGCGGTGGTCCACCAGCGGCCGCCGATCTCCGCGGTCGAGTTCGAGCGGGCGGAGATGCTGGCGATGGAGAAGGAGACGCTCGGCACCTACCTCTCCTCGCACCCGCTGACCGAAGTCGGGCCGGCGCTGCGGGCGCGGGTCGACTGCAGCCTGGCGCAGCTGGGGGGCAAACCCGACGGCGCCTGGGTGACGGTCGGCGGGATCGTCACCGAGTGCAAAAAGATCCGCACCAAGAGCGGCAACCAGATGATGTTCGCGACGCTCGACGACGTCGAGGGCCAGGTCGAGATGCTCGTCTTCAAGGCCGACCAGTCGGAGGTGGCCGAGGTGATCGCCCCTGACGCGATCGTCCTCGTCCGCGGCCGCCTCGACCACAAGGACCGCGGCGAAACCAAGCTCGTCGTCCAGGAGGCCAGCCGCTTCGAACCCGACGCCGACGAAATCGCCAACGCCAAGAAGCTGGCGCCGGCGACCCCCAGCGGCCCCTTCGAGTTCAAGGTCGACGCCGCCCGCCTCGGGCCCGAGCTGATCGCCGAGCTGAAGGCTGTCTTCGAACACCATCGTGGCGAGGCCGACGTCCATCTCCTGGTCCGCACCAGCGAGGGCGAGCGGCAGCTGAAGTTCGGCGACGGCTACCGGGTGCGCCCCTCGACGCACCTGCGAAACGAGCTGGACCAGGTGCTCGGCGCCTCGGCTCTGGCTGCCTAAAAAGCGGCTTTCCCGGGCGCCGGCTCCCCTAGACTTTGACAATGAGCGCTACCCGCACCGAGATCGGCGAATGCCGCCAGTGCCGCGCTTTCTGCGACAAGATGGTCGAGCCGCGCGGCTGCATCGAGCTCGGCTGCAAGTACCTCTACGGCTACGTCGACCGCCTCAACGGCAACCAGTACGTCGGCTGCATGCAGGAAGTGTTCGGGGCCGAGGTCGAGCTCTCGGCGGTGCTGCAGAAGGGCGGCTTCGGCGGCGTCAAGATGACCGGCGAGCCGCTGCCGCACTGCCAGTTCACGGTTGAGCGCGCCTACGAGGGCAGCGGCGAGTCCTACGGCTGCGTCAACCGCCGCTTCTTCGACTGCACCGACGAGGGGGTGGAGGGCCTGCGCGCCTTCGACCTCCGCGACGTCTGAGCTGAGGCGGCGGCCTCCGGGTAGCGCCGCGCCGTTCGCGTTGAGCCTGCATTAAGACACGGATTCGTGTAGACACGACACGTTTTCGTGTAATATGACCGGCGATGCCGGAGGGAGCGACCGTGGCGCAGGCCACCGCAGAAGAGGTGCTGAACGCCGAGACGGGCGGCAACGGGTCCGAGCCCGCCGCCGGGCCCGTCTTCACTCTCGAGCTCAACCAGGACCAGAAGGACATCCGCGAGTGGGTGCACGGCTTCGCCGAGGGCGTCGTCCGACCCGCCGCCGCGGAATGGGACGAGCGCGAGGAGACTCCCTGGCCGGTGATCCAGGAGGCCGCCAAGATCGGCCTCTACAGCTTCGAAGCGATGGGGCAGTTCTGGGCCGACGAGACCGGCCTGACGCTGCCGATCGCCAACGAGGAGCTCTTCTGGGGGGACGCCGGCATCGGCATGGCGATCATGGGCACGTCGCTCGCGGTCGCCGCGATCTTCGGGCAGGGGACCCCGGAGCAGATGGGCGAGTGGATCCCGCAGTGCTTCGGCACGCCGGATGACGTCAAGCTCGCCGCCTTCTGCTCCTCGGAGCCCGACGCCGGCTCCGACGTCTCGGCGATCCGCACCAGCGCCAAGTACGACGAGGCCAAGGACGAGTGGGTGCTGAACGGCCAGAAGGCGTGGGCGACCAACGGCGGCATCGCGAACGTTCATGTCGTGATCGCCTCGGTCGACCGCGAGCTCGGCTCGCGCGGCCACGCCGCCTTCGTGATCCCGCCCGGGACGCCCGGCTGCGAGCAGGGGGCGAAGGTCAAGAAGCACGGCCTGCGCGCCTCGCACACCGCCGACGTCCACCTCGACGACTGCCGCATCCCCGGCTCCTGCCTGCTGGGCGGCAAGGAGAAGCTGGACGAACGCCTGGCCCGCGTCCGCGAAGGCAAGAAAGCCAAGTCGCAGGCGGCGATGCAGACCTTCGAGGCCTCGCGGCCGACCGTCGGCGCCCAGGCGCTGGGGATCGCCCGCGCCGCCTACGAGTACGCGCTCGAGTACGCCAAGGAGCGGCAGCAGTTCGGCCGCCCGATCGTCGAGAACCAGTCGATCGCCTTCACGCTCGCCGACATCAAGCTGGAGATCGACGCCGCCCGCCTGCTGGTCTGGCGCGCCGCCTGGATGGGCCGCACCGGACAGCGCTTCGAGAACGCCGAGGGCTCGATGTCGAAGCTGAAGGCCGGCGAGGTCGCCGTCTGGGCGACCGAGCGGGCGATCCAGATCCTCGGCGGCAACGGCTACACCCGCGAGTTCCCGGTCGAGCGCATGTCGCGCGACGCCAAGATCTACACCATCTTCGAGGGCACCTCCGAGATCCAGCGCCTCGTCATCTCGCGCGCGATCTCCGGCGTCCACGTCAAATAAGGGTTTACGGCGGGAGAGCAAGGGCCGGTCGCAGGGGCCGGCCCTTGTCGCCTGCCCAGAGGTCCTGTGACGCTGCGCGGATACGGGCCCTCGTCGGCACCCCGGGTAGCGCTGCTACCCGGGGGCCTCCTCGGGACCATCCCGCTTGGTCACAGGACCTCTGGGCCGCCTACTTCTCGCGGCGTTTGAGGCCCTCGCGGCGCAGGCGCTTGGCGATCTGGACTTCCTGCCTGCTGGTGCCTTTCTTCTCCGGGCCGGGCGTCTCCAGGGTGGCGGGGAGGCCCTCGAAGCGGGGCTCGGAGAGAAAGGCGGCGAGGCCCTTGCGGCCCATCTCGCCCTTGCCGATGTTGGCGTGGCGGTCGAGGTGGGAGCCGAGCGGCGCGGCGGCGTCGTTGACGTGGACGGCGCCGAGGCGCTCGATCCCGACCTTCTCGTCGGCTTCGTCGAGGACCGCGGCGAGGTGCTCTTCGTCGGTCACGTCGTATCCCTGGACGAACATGTGGCAGGAGTCGAGGCAGAGGCCGAGCCGCTCGCCGCCGCCGGCCAGCTCGATCAGCTGTGCGGTCTCGTCGAAGTCGCGGCCGAGCAGGCCTTTGTGGCCGGCGGTCTGCTCGAGCAGCAGCGGGCAGCTGTCGCTGTCCTTCAGCGCCGCCGCGATCACCTTCCCGGCCCGCTTCATCGAGGGGCCGTGCGGCTCGCCTTTCTGGGCGCCGGGGTGGAGGACGACGCCGCGGGCGCCGATCGCGTCGCCGATCCGCAGCGCGTGCGTGAGCGAGGCGAGCGACTTCCTGCGCAGCTCTTTGTCTTTGGTCGCGCAGTTGATCAGGTAGACGGCGTGGATGATCACCGCGTCGACCGTCTTCGAGGTCGCCATCGCCTCGCGGAAGGCGGCGAAGTCGTCGGGGCCGTAGTTGGTCGGCCGCCACATCCGCGGGCTCTGGTGGAAGATCTGGATCGCTTCGCAGCCCCGCTCCTCGCCGCGCTCGATCGCGTTGGCGAGGCCGCCGGCGGTCGATACGTGCGCCCCGATCAGCATCGGGGCAATCTACCTGCCACCCGCGCGCTCGGCGGCGCCGGCCAAAGCCCGCCTCTGAAAGCATGGGCGGGTGAGCACCGATCCCGCCTTCAAGGTCCGCTTCGCGCCCTCGCCGACCGGTGCGCTGCACATCGGCGGCGCCCGCACCGCCCTCTACAACTGGCTCGCGGCGCGGCACGAGGGGGGCGAGATGGTGCTGCGGATCGAGGACACCGACCGCGAGCGCTCGACCGCCGAGAACGTCGCCCAGATCATCGACGCGCTCGAATGGCTGGAGCTCGACTGGGACGGGGACCCGGTCCACCAGGTCGACCGCAGCGAGCGCCACGCGGCGGCGCTGGCGCGGCTGCTGGAGTCCGGCCACGCCTACCACGACACCGCCGCCGCCAAGGACGTCGAGGCCTGGAAGGCCGAGCACGGCGCCGGCCGCGGCTACCGCGGCACGCCCAGCGACGATCCCGGCGCCGCCGTGCGCCTGCGCGTCCCCGACGAAGGGGAGACGGTGGTCGAGGACCTGATCCGCGGCCCGGTCGCCTTCCCCAACGCCAGTTACGACGACTTCGTCATCGCCCGCGGCGACGGCAGCGTCCTCTACAACTTCGCCGTCGCCGTCGACGACGCCGAGATGGGGATCACCGACGTGGTCCGCGGCGACGACCACCTCTCGAACACGCCGAAGCAGCTGCTGGTGCTGGCGGCGCTCGGCTTCCCGGCGCCGCGCTACGCGCACCTGCCGCTGCTGCACGGCCCCGACGGCAAGAAGCTCTCCAAGCGCCACGGCGCCGCCTCGGTGCAGGAGCTGCGCGAGGCCGGTTACCTGCCGGCGGCGGTCCGCAACTACCTGGCCCTGCTCGGCTGGGGGACCGACGACGACACCACTGTTATGTCAACCGAGGAGTTGGTGCGGCGCTTCCGCGTCGCTGACGTCGGCAAGTCGGCGGCGATCTTCGATGAGAAGAAGCTGCGCTGGCTGAACGGGAGGGCGCTGCGCCAGCTCTCGCTCGACGAGTACACCGCCGCCGTCGCCGCCCACCTCGGCCGCGAGGCCGACGAGCGCCTGCGCGCCGCCTGCGAGATCGCCCAGGAGAAAGCGCAGACGCTGACCGAGGTCTGGGCGCTGATCGCCTTCCTCTTCCAGCCGCCGGTCGACGACCCGCAGGCCTGGAAGAAGGTGATGAAAGACGGCAGCGCCGAGCTGCTCGAGGCGGCGGCTGCGGCCCTGGCCGGCGCCGAGCCCTTCGATCCGCCGACGATCGAGGCGGCGCTGGCGCCGCTGCTCGACCGTTTCGAGGTGAAACCGGGGCGTCTGTACCAGCCGCTGCGGGTCGCGATCACCGGAACCTCGGTCTCTCCAGGCATTTTCGAGTCGCTCGCGGTGCTTGGCCGGGATGTTGCACTGGAGCGGATTCAGGCAGCAATCATGCGGCTTTCAGACATTTCTGCGGACGTTTGATCGGGCCTCGGCCCGAGCACGGGCGAACTTTCGGCTAAACCAAACGTCCCCGGGTGCCGATGTGTTGGGCGAAATGGAGGCAAGCACCGCCCAGACCATCGCCCCCCGCGGCAAGGATGCCGGCTCCGACGCCGGCCCCCGCGGCGGCTCGCGCGGCGCTCCGGCGCCCGGCAGCCGCCTCGCCGAGGCCTTCGAGGCCGTCGAGCGGTTCCCGGTCCTGATCGAGTCCCGCGAGCGGGTGATCGGCGCCGCCACCGCCGAGACGCCCCGCGTCGGCGAGCTGATCGCCGCGGTCGAGGCCGATGTCGCGCTGACGATCTCGGTCCTGCGCTTCGCCAACCGCAGCGGCGTCTCCAGCGGCGTCGCCAGCGTCCCCGAGGCGATCGAGGTGCTGAAGCCCTCCGGCGTCCTCGCGATCGCCGGCACCGCGCCCTCCTTCGACTTCTTCGAGTCCAACGGCGGCTGGGAGCTGAAGCCCGAGCGCTTCCGCGTCCACGCCCTCGCCGCCCAGCGGGCCGCCGCCCAGATCGGCCGCACCGTCGGCTGGGTCGAGCGCGACGAGCTCGCCGTGGCGGCGCTGCTGCACGACATCGGCCGCCTCGTCATCTCCCGCCTGCACCCCGGCTACAAGGTCTACTTCGACGCGATCACCCGCACCCCCGAGCAGCGCCTGCGCGACGAACGCGAGCAGCTCGGCATCGACCACGCCCTGGTCGGCGGTGTCCTCGCCCGGCGCTGGAACCTGCCGCAGCGGATCGCGGTCGCGATCGAGCGCCACCACGCCGAGGACGCCGAGGGTCTCGCCGCCCTGGTTGCCGCCGCCGACATGGTCGCCCACTACTCCCAGGGCGAGGCGATCTCGCCCGACCGGATGCGCTCCGCCGCCGACCGCTGCGGCCTCGGCCAGGACGGCCTCCGCGACCTGCTCTACGAGCTTCCCTTCAGCAGCGCCGAACCGGCCCGGGTCAGCGAGCCCTGTCCGCTCTCGGCCCGCGAGCTGGACGTCCTGCGCCACCTCTCCGAGGGCATGGTCTACAAGCAGATCGCCGGCGAGATGCACCTCTCGGTCTCGACCATCCGCACCCACCTGCACAACGTCTACGGCAAGATCGGCGCCGTCGACCGCGCCCAGGCGGTCCTCACCGCCCGCGACCGAGGCTGGATCTAGCCGGCGCGGGGCACTCGCCACTCGCATTCGCACCCACGGATGACGCGCTCGACCGGCACAGTTCGCCACCCCCTTCCTCGCAAATGGCGCCGCCATTCGCTCGTCAGGGTGCGTCGCCCTGCTTGGTCGAATCGCGCCCCCGTGAGCACGACTGCTCCTGCCGAGCGCCCCGCGCCGGCGCTCCTCTCGGATCGCTAGAAGCGGCTGGATCCGCGGCGGGCCGGGTTAGCGGTGAGACGGAAAAGCCGCGGGGCTAGTCGATCAGCGACTCGCGCAGCGCGATCGAGACCGCGTGGGTGCGGTTCTTGGCACCAAGGCGGGCGATCGCGGTCTTGATGTGGGTCTTCACCGTCTCTTCGCTGAGGTCGAGCTCGCGGGCGGCGACGGTGGTCGACTCGCCGTTGGCCAGCAGCTGCAGGATCTCGCGCTGGCGCCGGGTCAGTTTGCCGCGGCTGCCTTTCGGCGGCACCGCGGGGTCGATGAAGGCCTGCTGGGCGGCGGCGGCGTCGACGGCGCGGCGCAGCTCGCCGGGGCCGGCGGTGCGGGCGACGTAGGCGCTGGCGCCGGCCTGGATCGCGGCGGTGGCCAGATGGCGCTCGGGGCGCTCGCCGTGGGCGACGATGCCGAGGACGGGGGAGGAGCGGTGGAGGGCGCGGATCGCCTCCTGGCCGCTGATCGCGGCGCCGCCGTCGCCGTTGAGGCGCCAGCGCATGTCGACGATCGCGACGTCGAAGTCGCCGATGTCGCGGACCAGGTCGAGCGCTTCCTCGCGGCTGCTCGTCTCGTGGACCTCGAAGTCGCCGGCGAGCACCTCACGGACTCCGAGCCGGACGAGTGGGTGATCGTCGACCACCAGGCAGTTTGGGCGCTCGCTCAGGACTGCTTCCGATCACTCGTCGCGGGTTTCGGCGCACAGCGAGAGCCGGCGCCCCTTTCCGTTTCGATCCTAACCGAGGCCGGGCGTTGCGGTAGAAACAGGGTTGTGATCTCCGTCACCTCGAAGTCGCGCTATGCGGTCGTTGCCCTCGCCGAGCTCGCCCGCTCCGGCGACCGCCCGGTTCCGATCAAAGAGCTGGCCGAGCGCCGCGAGATCCCCGAGCAGTTCCTCGAGCAGCTCTTCTCGACCCTGCGCCGCGCCGGCCTGCTCACCAGCCACCGCGGCATGCGCGGCGGCTACACCCTCTCCCGCCCGGCCGAAGAGATCACCGTGCTCGAGGTTGTCCAGACCCTCGACGGCAAGATCGGCACCGAGGCCGACGAGGCCGGTGGCATCTGGGCCGAGGGCGTCGGCGCTCTGCGCAAGGTCTTCGGCCAGACGACGATCGCCGAAGTCGCCCGCCGCGAGGCCGAAGAGGCCGGCAGCGGCATGTATTTCATCTAGCCGTGCTGCGACGGCCTGAGCCCGGCGACGCGGAGGGGTACGTGCGGGTCTTCCTGCGGCCGGAGGTCAATGCCTGGTTGCGGCCGCCGCCCTACGCGGCGCTGACCGCGGCGGAGGCGACGGCGATGCTGGAGGACGACATCCGGCACTGGCGGGAGCTCGGCTACGGGCCCTGGGCGGTGGTCGACGAGGGCAGCGGCGAGTACGTCGGCCGGGTCGGGCTGCGGCGGACGCGGGTCGAGGGCGAGCCGGCGATCGAGCTGGCCTGGACGATCGACCCCGACCACCATCGGCGCGGGCTGGCGACCGCGGGCGCGGTCGCCGGGCTCGATCTGGCGCGCGAGGTCGGCCTGGTCGAGGTCATCGCCCTGGCCCTGCCCGACAACACCGCCTCGCGCCGGGTCGCCGAGAAGGCGGGGATGGAGCTGGTCGGGGAGGTCGAGCACGCCGGCCTGCCGCACGTTCTCTAC
>CAZHLT010000176.1:0-6720 GCA_964533285.1 uncultured Conexibacteraceae bacterium
GGGTGGCGGCCGCCCTACCTACCCTTGGAGGGTGGCCGGCACCCTCCCCCCACGGCCGCGCCTGAGCCCTTGCCGTCCCTCGCCCGGCAGGCCCGGTCCCTCGCCCCGGCAGGCGCTCCGAGGAGCCCTGAGCCGCCCCTAGCCGCGCCGCGCCCCGCGGATCAGCTCTTGGCGATCTCCAACCGGATCTCCTTGCCCTTGAGCTTGGTCCCGTCGAGGAACTCGACGGTCCGCTCGGCCTGGTCCGGGGCGACCTCGACGAAGGAGAAGCGGTGCAGGACGCGGACGTCGCGGACGTCGTCGTCGGGGAGGACGGCGCCCTCGCGGAGTGCCCAGCGCAGGTCCTCCTCGTTGATCCCGCTGCGCTCGCCGCGGTTGACGAAGAGCTTGACGCTGTCGGGCTTGCCGTCGCCCTCGCCGGCGCCGTTCGCGACCGCCGCCTCGGCGCCCTCGCCGGTCCCCTCGCGGCGTTGGCGCCGCTCGCCGCGCTCGCGGCGGCGCGGCCGCGGCGCGTGCTCGAGTCGGTCCTCCGGGCTCTCCCACTCGCCGATCGAGGTGTGGACGTCGCGCTCGATGCGGCCGATCTCGTCGCGCTGGTCGGGCGTGACGAAGGTGATCGCGCGGCCGGTGCGCCCGACCCGGCCGGTGCGGCCGATCCGGTGCACGTAGACCTCGGAGGAGTTCGGCACGTCGTAGTTGATGACGTGGGTGACGTGCTCGACGTCGAGCCCGCGGGCGGCGATGTCGGTCGCCACCAGCAGCTTCACCCGGTGGTCCTTGAAGGCGATCATCACCCCGTCGCGGGAACCCTGGCTGAGGTCGCCGTGCAGCGCCTTCACGTCGAGGCCTTTGTTCTTCAGCGTCTGCTCCAGCTTCGAGGCGCCGATCTTGGTCCGGGTGAAGATGATCGCCTGCTCGGGTTCTTCGGTCTTCAGCAGCTCGACCAGCCGCGCCGCCTTCTCCTTCGCCGGCACCTCGATGAAGGCCTGGGAGATCTTGTCGACGGTCAGCGTCTTCGGCGTGATTTTGATCGTCACCGGGTCGTACATGTAGCCCTCGGCGAGGCGCTTGATCGGCGGCGGCATCGTCGCCGAGAAGAGCGCCGTCTGCCGCCCGCTCGGGCACATCCGCAGGATCTTCTCGACGTCCTCGATGAAGCCGAGGTCGAGCATCTCGTCGGCCTCGTCGAGGACCACGTAGCGGGCCGCGGTCAGCACCAGCGAGCGGCGCGACATCAGGTCCATCATCCGGCCGACGGTGGCGACGACGACGTGGGCGCCGGAGCGCAGCTGGGACTGCTGGCTGCGGATCGGGGCGCCGCCGAACACCGCCACCACCTCGATGTCGAGGTGCTCGGCGTAGGTACGCAGTGCCTGCGTCACCTGGATGCAGAGCTCCCGCGTCGGGGTGAGGACGATCGCCTGCACCTCGTCGTTGTCGGGGTCGAGGTACTGCAGCAGCGGCAGCCCGAAGGCCGCCGTCTTGCCGGTCCCGGTCTGCGCCTGGCCGATCACGTCGTGGCCGGCGAGCAGCTCCGGGATCGCCTGCTCCTGGATCGGCGTCGGGTCCTCGAAGCCGAGCTCGTCGAGCGCCTGCTGGATGTCGGGCGAGAGGCCCAGGTCTTTGAAAGCGGTCATCGGGAGGGAAGGAGGGAGGGTGGGCGCGGGCGCGCTCGGCGCCGCCGCATGACACCGATCCTACGGATACTGTTCCGCCCATGTCGCTGACCGTGGTCGGTTCGATCGCCTTCGACGCCGTCAAGACCCCGTTCGGGGAGCGCGAGCGGATGCTCGGCGGCGCCGCCGTGCACTTCTCGCTGGCCGCCAGCTTCTTCACCGAGGTGCGGCCGGTCGGCCCGGTAGGCGACGACTTCGGCCCCGACGAGTTCGCGGTGCTGGAGCGGCGCGGGATCCTCACCGAGGACGTCGAGCGGGTCGCCGGCGGCCAGTCCTTCTTCTGGCGCGGCCGCTACGAGTACGACCTCAACGTCGCCCACACCGAGGACACCCGGCTCGGCGTCTTCGCCGAGTTCGAGCCGAAGCTCTCCGAGGCCTCGCGGACCGCCGACACCCTCTTCCTCGCCAACATCCAGCCCGAGCTGCAGCGCCAGGTGCGGGCCCAGTGCGACGGCGCCCGCTTCTGCGGCCTCGACTCGATGAACCTCTGGATCGAGACCGCCAAGGACTCGCTGATGGCGGCGGTCTCCGAGGTCGACTGCCTGGTCGTCAACGACGCCGAGATCCGCCAGCTGACCGGCGAGTCGAACCTCGCCCGCGCCGCCCGCGTGGTGATGGAGCTGGGGCCGCGCGCGGTCGTCGCCAAGCAGGGCGAGTACGGCGCCGCGCTGTTCACCGCGGAGGGCTTCTTCGCCCTGCCCGGCTTCCCGCTCGAGGACGTGCGCGACCCGACCGGCGCCGGCGACAGCTTCGCCGGCGGCTTCTTCGGCTACCTCGACGGCCACGACGGCGAGCTCGACGAGCCGACCCTGCGGCGGGCGATGGGCTACGGCACCGTCCTCGCCTCCTTCAACGTCGAGGAGTTCGGCACCGAGCGCGTCGCCCGGCTCGAGCGCGACGAGATCGAGGAGCGCTTCGAAACGCTGCGGCGGATGACCCAGTTCGAGGGCGTCCCGGCCGCCGAGTAGCGGCCGCGCGGCGGTCCCGTACGGCCGCTTGCGAGACCAAGCTCGGTAACAAAGCTTAGGCAGGCAAACTGCGATACTTGCCGCTCCGCGAAAAAGGCTTCCAAGGAGAGCGATGGCCACCGAGCAGCAGACCCACGACGTGACCCCGGAGGCCACCGGCGCCGGGGCGACGGACACCCTGACCGTCACCGACAACCGCACCGGGAGAACCTACGAGCTGCCGATCGAAGACGGCACCGTGCGGGCGATGGACCTGCGCCAGATCAAGGTCGACCCCGACGAATTCGGGATGCTGGCCTACGACCCGGCGTTCACCAACACCGCCGCCTGCCGCTCGGCGATCACCTTCATCGACGGCGACGCCGGCATCCTCGAACACCGCGGCTACTCGATCGAGCAGCTCTGCGAGCGCTCGACCTTCCTCGAGGTCGCCTACCTGCTGATCTTCGGCGAGCTGCCGACCGGCCCCCAGCTCGACCGCTGGGTCTTCGACATCACCCACCACACCTACGTCCACGAGGACCTCAAGCACCTCTTCGAGGGCTTCCGCTACGACGCCCACCCGATGGGGATGCTGCTCTCCGGCGTCGGCGCGCTCTCCACCTTCTACCCGGACGCGAAACAGATCGACGACCCCGAAGAGCGCTACATGGCGGCGGTGCGGCTGATCGCCAAGGTGCCGACCCTGGCCGCCTTCTCCTACCGCCACAACATGGACTTCCCCTACGTCTACCCGG
This sequence comes from uncultured Conexibacteraceae bacterium, assembly GCA_964533285.1. GTDB lineage: Bacteria > Actinomycetota > Thermoleophilia > Solirubrobacterales > 70-9 > VAYN01. The sequence continues at coordinate 3,382 of CAZHLT010000176.1, forward strand.
ACAACGAACTGAACTACGCCGAGAACTTCCTCTCGATGATGTTCAAGAAAGCCGAAGCGCGCCACATCCCGAAGAAGGCGCTCTCGCGGGCGCTCGACGTCCTCTTCATCCTCCACGCCGACCACGAACAGAACTGCTCGACCAGCGCCGTGCGCGGCGTCGGCTCCTCCGGCGTCGACCCCTACTCGGCGGTCGCCGCCGGCGTCGCCGCCCTCTACGGCCCGCTGCACGGCGGCGCCAACGAGGCGGTGCTGCGCATGCTGCGGCAGATCGGCTCGCCGGAGAACATCCCCGACTTCCTCGAGCGGGTGAAGCAGCGCGAGGAGAAACTGATGGGCTTCGGCCACCGCGTCTACAAGAACTACGACCCGCGGGCGCGGATCATCCAGCAGCACATGAGCGAGGTCTTCGAGGCGACCGAGTACAACCCCCTGGTCGAGATCGCCCGCGAGCTCGAGAAACGCGCCCTCGACGACGAGTTCTTCACCTCGCGCAAGCTCTACCCCAACGTCGACTTCTACTCGGGGATCATCTACGAGGCGCTGGAGATCCCAGCCAACATGTTCACCGTCCTCTTCACGATCCCCCGCACCGCCGGCTGGGTCGCGCAGTGGATGGAGATGCAAGAAGACCCGGAGAAGAAAATCGCCCGCCCGCGCCAGATCTACACCGGGCACCGCGAGCTGAAATACGTCGAGATCGACGACCGCGAGGGGCCGGAGAAAATCGTCGGCCCGCCGGCGCGGCGGCCGAAACGCCCGCGGCGCGGCGCCTGAGCACAGCCCGCGCGGGCGAGAAGCGACTCGCCCGCCCGTCGGCCTAGGCGTTCTTCGTCACCGCCACCGCGGGGAGCAGGCGCGGTGCGGCGGAGACCGTCATCGCCGCACCGTCGCGGCGCTCGCCCGGCGGCCGGGCCGGGGGCGCGTCGGGCGGGGTTTGAGGTCTCGAGCGATCCATCCGTCGGGGCCGAGCAACTAGTCTGCTCGGGTCTTGCCAAGCGTACCGGAGACCTCAACCGAAATCGGGCGCGGCGGCTAGTGGCGATCGCCGAGAACGAGCCGAACCCCGGTGCCGGCTACTGGCCGAAGTCGCAGGCCACGCGGCTGGCCGAGGCCCTCGCCCATCCGGTCCGCCTCAACCTGCTGCGGGTGATCGCCGAGGGCGCCGTCAGCCCCGCCGAGTTCGCCAGCATCCGCTCCGAGCCGGTGTCGGCAGTCACTCCCCACTTCGCGATCCTCGAGAACCTCGACTGCATCGAGCCCGTCCCCGGTGAGGCGGCCGGCGAGGCGGCGGAGGACCCCGAGCGCCACCCGTACCGGCTGCAGGAGACGATCGACTTCGACGACGAGTCCTGGGCCCGGGTACCGCCGGAGGCGCGCCAGATCTTCGCCGGCTCGACCGTGCGCAATCTCAGCGACGAGATGGCGATCGCGGTCGAGGCCGGGACCGCATTCGCCCGCCCCGACACCCACATCACCTGGCAGACGGTCGAGCTCGACGAGCTCGCCTGGAAGCGGACCGCGGCGATCCTCGGCCGCGCCCTCGCCGAGGTGACCGAGGTCAGGCGGGACGCCGCGCGGCGGCTCGCCGCCAGCGGCGAGCCGCCGATCAGCGTGACGATCGCCCTCACCGCGTTCGAATCGCCGCGACGGGATTAGGCTCCCGTCGATGCGCAGAACGACCTGGAAGCTGACCGTGCGCGACGGCCCCGACGTCTCCCACCGGCGCTTCGACGACCTCGATGAGGCGGTGGCGGCGATGCGCGAGGAAGCGCTGAAGATCCGCGCCGGCGGTCCGGCGCGGCCGGTCAAGTCGCTGCGCGACTTCGCGCCGGAGGACCAGGTGCGGGCGCGGCTGCAGATCAGCGGCCGCGGCTTCCTGCGCAAACCGACCGCCGGCGTCGACGTCCGCGGCGACGGGACGTTCATGCCCTTCCGCGGCGGCGTCGGCCGCATCGAGCTCGACCCGACCCACCACGAGACGCCGTTCGACCTGGTGCGAGAGACTCTGGAGGCAGAGGACCGGTGAGCGGCGACAAGACCGACATCCCCAAGGGCAGCTACGCCGCCGGCGAGCGGGTGAAGCTGCCGGCCGGCGCCGAGCCGCCGTTCACGATCTTCATCAACGGGGTCGAACAGAGCGAGGGCGCCGACTACTCGATCGAGGGCGACGAGGTCGTCTTCACCCGCCCGATCGTCAAGGAGAAGATCGGCACCAGCCGCTGGCTGGCGATGTACCTCGGCCTCTGGGGCACCTACCGCAAGAACGAGACCGTCGACGTCCAGTTCCGGCGCGGCGTCAGGGTCGAGCTCGTCTCCGACCTGCCGGTCGTCCCCTACGCCGAGGGCGAGGGGCCCGAAGGGGGCGCGGCGTGAACATCGGCTTCGTTCTCCTCTCCGACCACAGCGAGGCGGTCAACGGCAAGCTCTACCTGATCGGCGGCGGCTGGAACGTCCTCCGCCTGCCGCAGCTGCCGCACGAGTGGTCCTTCCACATCGGCCTCGGCATCGACGTCGCCTGGCACGAGACCAACAGCCCGCACGAGCTGGTGGTGACGATCCAGGACCCCGACGGCCAGGAGCTCGGCGAGGGGCTGACCGCCAACTTCGAGACCGGCCGCCCGCCCGGCATGCCGCAGGGCCAGGAGCAGCGGCTGGTGATGTCGATCGCCGCCACCGCCACCTTCTCCACCGCCGGCCCCCACGCCGCCGTCGTCGTCGTCAACGGCGAGGAGCTCGGCCGCAGCCGCTTCTACCTGATGGAGGGCGGCCTCGAGGAGGCCGAGCTGGCCTGAGCGCGGCGCGCCGGCGCCGGCGGCGGCTCAGACCTCCATCAGGGCGACCATCTCGTTGACCACCGGGACGACGAGCCCGAGCAGGTCCTGGGCGCGCTCGACCGAGTAGATCTCGTCCGGGTGCTGGGTCGGGTTGCGGAAGTTGTGGCGGATCGAGTCGAGGTTGTCGAGCAGCGGCGCCGGCGGCGGCTTGCTCCGCGCCCGCATCTGCCTCACCATCGGCCCCCACATGCGGCGCTCCGCGGCGAGGCGCTTCTGGCGGACCACCTGGCAGTAGAAGTCGCGCAGCACCGCCTCGGTGCCGCGCATCAGGTGGAAGGCGGTGGCGGTCGAGCGCTCGAAGGCCAGGCACTTGCAGGCTTCGCCGAAGTCGAAGGCCGCCCGGGCGGAGAGGCGCGCGTAGACGCCGGCGGCGAACAGCGCCCCCGGGTCGCCGAGCAGCTTGTCGACGTCCCAGCGCTTCGGCGCGGTGACGAACGCCTTCTTCTCGGCGGCCTCGGCGCTCAGCGTCTTGCGCACCGCGGTGACCGAGCCGGTCAGCCTGG
>CAZHLT010000177.1:0-8425 GCA_964533285.1 uncultured Conexibacteraceae bacterium
CGCCGCCTGGTCGATGCCGCCGCTGGCCAGCTGGTACGGCGGCATCGACGAGGTCGAGACCTGGCTCGGCAAGGCGCCGCTCAACGGCGAGTGGCGCTGGCGTCACCGCCCGGCCCGCGCCAACGGCCAGCTCGCTGTCGGCACCTACACCTGGATCGAGGCCGAGCGCACCCACCTGCCGTTCTCGCTCGACGTCCTCACCCTGGACGGCGACCGGATCAAGGAGGTGACCGCCTTCGTCGTCCGCGTCGCCGACGCCCCGGACGGCTATTCTCGGTGGCCCGACCGCGCCACCCGCCCCGAGCTGGTGCGGGCGGTCTTCAGCAGCTTCGGTCTCCCCGACCGCGTCGATTGATCCGCCGAGCGATTAGTTCCCGCCGGCGGCACGGTCCTATTCACATGAACCCCAGCGAACCCACCCCCGACAGCCCGACCACCGCGACGGCGCCGCCGCGCGCCGCGCGCCGCAGCTGGCTTGCCCTCTACGTCCTCTGCGCGGGGATGCTGATGATCGTCCTCGACGCGACGATCGTCAACGTCGCCCTGCCCTCGATCCAGGACGACCTCGGCTTCTCCCAGAGCGACCTCGCCTGGGTGATCAACGCCTACATGATCCCCTTCGGCGGCCTGCTGCTGCTCGCCGGCCGGCTCGGCGACCTGCTCGGCCAGCGCCGCGTCTTCCTCGTCGGCCTCGTCATCTTCACCGCCGCCTCGCTGCTCTGCGCCGCCTCGCCGGCGCAGGAGATGCTGGTCGGGGCGCGCTTCGTCCAGGGGGTCGGCGGCGCCCTCGCCTCGGCCGTGATCCTGGGGATGATCGTGACGATGTTCCCCCACCCCGCCGACCAGGCGAAGGCGATCGGGGTCTACGGCTTCGTCGCCTCCGCCGGCGGCTCGATCGGGCTGCTGCTCGGCGGCGTCCTCACCGAGGCGATCAGCTGGCACTGGATCTTCCTCATCAACCTGCCGATCGGCATCCTCACCGGTTACCTGGCGCTGCGCCTGGTCGACAACCCGGACGGGATCGGCCTCAGCCAGGGCGCCGACTTCCCCGGCGCGGCGCTGATCACCGGCGCTCTCATGCTCGGCGTCTTCACCATCCTCCAGATCACCGAGTGGGGCTGGGGCGACGCCCGCACGCTCGGCCTCGGCGCCGTCTCCGCCGTCCTCCTCGCCCTCTTCTTCCACCGCCAGGCGACGATCGCCAACCCGCTGATGCCGCTGCGCCTCTTCCACTCGCGCAACGTCACCGGCGCCAACGCCCTGCAGGCGCTGCTGGTCGCCGGCATGTTCGGGATGTTCTTCCTCGGCGCGCTGTACCTGCAGCGGGTGCTCGGCTACGACCCGCTCGAGGTCGGCCTCGCCTTCCTGCCGACGACGATCGTGATGGGCTCGCTCTCGCTCGGCTTCTCGGAAAAGCTGATCATGCGCTTCGGGCCGCGGACGACGCTGATCCCCGGCGTCTGCGCCGTCGTCGTCGCCCTGCTGCTGTTCGCCCGCACCCCGGTCGACGGCAACTACCTGACCGACCTGCTGCCGCCCTTCCTGCTGATCGCGGTCGGCGTCGGCACCGCCTTCCCGGCGATCATGACGATGGCGATGTCGGGCGCCACCCCGAGCGACGCCGGCCTCGCCTCCGGCCTCGTCAACACCAGCATGCAGGTCGGCGGCGCGATCGGCCTGGCGGTGCTGGCGACGCTCTCGACCGAGCGCACCCAGAGCCTGCTCGACGGCGGTGCCGGCGAAGCCGCCGCGCTCACCTCCGGCTACCACCTCGCCTACCTGATCGGCGCCGGGCTCGCCGCAATCGCGGTTGCAATCGCGGTCTTCGTCCTGCGCCAGCCGCCGCGGCCGGGGCTCGCCGGGCAGGCGGAACCGGCCGCGGGCGAACCCGAGCCCGCGTATTCCGAGTCCAGCTGATCTGGCCGTCCCGGGACCGGGACTAATACATCGAAGGGGGCAGCCGATCTAGGAGGAAATGTCCCCCCATGAAACCCCGATCGCGAGCCCGGGCCGCGGCTACGCCGAAGGCCCCGACGAGCAGCGCCGGATGGGCCGCATCTCCGGCTGGCTCTGGATCGTCGGCGGCGTCGTCGGCCTGGTCGGCACCTTCCTGCCCGGCGCCCAGCACGGCCCGCTCGGCTGGGGGATGGTCCTGGTCGTCGCCGTCCTCCTCTACGGCATCGGCAGCGTCACCGGCCTGATCCCCTGGAACCGCGCCTCGATCGGGGCGCTGGCGATCGGGATGGCGCTGACGATCCCGGTCGTCGGCCTCGCCCTCTACCTGACCGGCGGCTCGCTCAGCTACGTCGAGCCGCTGCTCGTCTGCTCGCTGCTCTACGCCGCCTTCTTCTTCCCGCCGCGCTGGGCCTGGCCGCTGGTCACCGAGCTCGTCCTCGTGGCCGGCACGCCGCTGCTCTACGACAGCGACGCGATCGACAATGCCTACCTGCCGCGCTACCTGGCGCTCGTCGCCGGCTACCTCGCCGCGACCGCGGTGATGGTCGGGCTCAAACGCCGGCTCGTCGATGCCGAGGCGCGCCAGCGCGACTACGCCAACCGCGACCCGCTGACCGGCGTCGCCAACCGCCGCAACTTCGACGTCACCCTGAAGCGCGAGCTGACCGCCCGCACCCACCCCCGCCGCAACCGCCGCGACGGCGACCCGACCCCGCTCGCCGTCCTCCTCATCGACCTCGACGACTTCAAGGGCGTCAACGACCGCCACGGCCACCAGGTCGGCGACGCGGTCCTGGTCGAGGCGGCCAGCCGCGCCCACTCGATGCTGCGGGCGACCGACACCCTGGCCCGCATCGGCGGCGACGAGTTCGCCGTCATCGCTCCCGGCGCCCACGGCGAAGGCGTGCGCCGTCTGGCCGAGTCGATCCGCACCGCGGTCAGCGTCAGCGACCCCAAGGCCAAGGGCCCGACCCCGACCGCCTCGATCGGCTGGGCCGTCTTCCCCGAAGACGGCACCGACTTCGAGACCCTGATCCGCACCGCCGACGAGCGCATGCTGCGCCTCAAGCGCAACGGCAGCCCCTTCGCCGTCAGCGAGGCCCGCCAGCGGGCCGGCTGAGCGCGCCGGACATCCGGGCCCGCGCTCCGCTTGCCTCGGCGCGTTACGCGCTCGGCGCCGATTCGAGCACGCCGAGGATCTGCGTCACGCGGCAGACCAGCAGCCGCTCCTCGTCGATCTCGACCCAGACCCCCGCTGAGGCGGGGAAGACGACGTGGTCCCCCGGCGCCACCGGCATCTCGACCCCGGCCTGGCTCCACCAGTCGAGCCCCGGCCCGACCGCCAGCACGATGCCCTGTTCGGGCGGCGGGTCGTGCGTCCCCGGCGGCACCACCAGCCCCGACCGCCGCACCCGGTCCTGGTCCAGCTCCTTGATCACGATCTGGTCGAACAGCGGCCGCAGCTGATGCCGCACCCCGGACTCGGTCGGGTCAGGAATAGAAGCAGTGCCCATAAGAGAAGTCTGCCACGCCCGGAGAGCCGCAGACCAACGCGCACCTGCGATCGAGGCAAACCCCGGTTCGCTGAGCACTTCGGGGGGCTATAACCCCCCGAAGTGCTCAGCCACGTGCGGCCCGGGCCGCCGCAGGCTTGCCGCCGCCGGCAGGGGGGCGCGCTGGGGGGGCGAATCGTCCCCTCAGCATGGCCGCCACCGCCCCCACGGCGCCCTCCCGACCTGGTCGCCGCGAGCTCGGCATGGCGGCGCTCGCCCTCGGCGCCCTCGGCGTCGTCTTCGGCGACATCGGCACCAGCCCGCTCTACTCGCTGCAGACCGTCTTCGCCGCCGACCACCACGCGGTCAAGGCGACCCCGGGCGACGTCTACGGCGTCATCTCGCTCGTCTTCTGGACGATCACCCTGATCGTCTCGATCGAGTTCGTCGTCTTCATCATGCGCGCCGACAACGACGGCGAGGGCGGCATCCTCGCCCTGATCGCCCTGGTGATGGGAGCGCCGCTGCGCAGCGCCCGGACCAAGGCGGTGCTGATCGCGATCGGCCTCTTCGGCGTCTCCCTCTTCTACGGCGACGGGATCATCACCCCGGCGATCTCGGTCCTCTCCGCGGTCGAAGGCGTCAAGGTCGCCGTCCCCAGCCTCGAGTCGATCGTCGTCCCGGTGACGATCGTAATCCTCGTCCTCCTCTTCGCCGCCCAGCGCTTCGGCACCCACAAGATCGGCCGCGTCTTCGGCCCGGTGATGGTCGTCTGGTTCCTCGTCATCGCCCTCGCCGGCCTCGCCCGCGTCCTCGACCACCCCGACATCGTCAAGGCGCTCTCCCCCCACTACGGGGTCGAGTTCTTCGGCCGCCACTTCGGCATCGCCTTCATCTCGCTCGGCTCGATCGTCCTCACCATCACCGGCGCCGAGGCGCTCTACGCCGACATGGGCCACTTCGGCCGCAGGCCGATCTCCCGCGCCTGGTTCCTCGTCGTCTTCCCGGCGCTGACCCTCAACTACATGGGCCAGGGATCGCTGATCCTCGAAACGCCGAGCGCGATCGAAAACCCGTTCTTCCTCCTGCTGCCGCACTGGGGCCGGGTGCCGATGGTGCTGCTGGCGACGATGGCCACCGTGATCGCCTCGCAGGCGGTCATCTCCGGTGCCTTCTCGGTCACCCGCCAGGCGGTCCAGCTCGGCTTCCTGCCGCGACTCAACATCCGCCACACCTCGGCCCGCGAGATCGGCCAGATCTACGTTCCCGCCGTCAACTGGTTCCTGCTTGCCGCGGTCCTCGCCCTCGTCATCGGCTTCGGCTCCTCGACCAAGCTCGGCGCCGCCTACGGGATCGCCGTCACCGGCACGATCACCGCCGACACCCTGCTCTTCTTCGTCGTCGCCCGCGTCCTCTGGCGCAAACCGCTCTGGCTCGTCGCCCTCGGCGCCGCCGTCTTCTTCACCGTCGACTTCGCCTTCCTCGGCGCCAACCTGACCAAGGCTGAGCACGGCGGCTGGTTCCCGCTCACCGTCGGCGTCATCGCCTTCACCGTCCTCAGCACCTGGCGCCGCGGTGCCCAGAAGGTCCGCGCCGAGCGAATCGAGGAGGAGGGATCGCTGCGCTCCTTCGTCGAGGAGCTGCGCTCGCTGGACCCGCCGGCCCAGCGCCTCCCCGGCGCCGCCGTCTTCCTCAACGCCCGCCGCGAGACGACGCCGCTCGCCCTGCGCGCCGTCCTCGAGCACCTGCACGCCCTGCACGAGACGATCGTCGTCCTCTCGATCGAAACCACCAAAGCCCCCTACGTGCCCGAGTCCGAACGCCTCGTCGTCGACGAGCTCGGCTACCGCGACGACGGCATCACCCACCTCACCGCTCGGGTCGGCTTCCAGGACTCGACCGACGTGCCGCGGATGATCGAGCTCGCCGCCACCCAGGGCCTCGAGCGCGACGTCGACCTCGACCAGGTCCTCTACGTCCTCTCCCAGATCTCGATCACCCCCGGTGCCGCCCCCGGCATGCGCGGCTGGCGCAAGCGCCTCTTCGTCGCCATGGCCCGCAACGCCGCCAGCCCGGTCGAGTACTTCCACCTCCCCCGCGACCGCACCCTCACCCTCGGCTCCGCGATCGAGCTCTGACCATCCCGCGGTTCCTTTGTCCGACCTGTCCGGACAAAGGAACCGCAAAGCGGGTAGGAGCCGCTGCATCCGGCCAAAGAGGGTTTAGAAACAATCTTGTTTGAGTAATCATCTCTCTTTGGGAAGCGGCTGGATGGGCAATCCAAGCGAAGGAGAGGGAAATGGACCTATCGATCGCACACCATCGGGCGCGCCGGCGCGTGCTGGCCCTGCTGGCTCTGGCGGCGGTCCTGCTGCTGGCCGGGGCCCTGGCGGCACAGGCCCGCGCCGCGGCCAACTACGTCGGGCTCGGGGACTCCTACTCGGCGGGGCCGCTGATCCCCAACCAGATCGCGCCGATCGGCTGCCTCAAGTCCGACCACAACTACGCCCACCTGGCGCAGCCCAGCGTCGGCCTGCCGCTGACCGACGCCAGCTGCAGCGGCGCCACGACCTATGACATGACCCACAGCCAGGAAGTCGAATTCGGCTCCAACCCGCCCCAGTTCGACTCGCTGGGCGCGGAAACCAAACTGGTGACGCTGACGATCGGCGGCAACGACATCGGCTTCTCCGAAGTCGCGACCGGCTGCATCACGCTGAACCCGTTCAGCACCCCCTGCAAGGACAAATACCTGGCCGGGGGCAAAGACCAGCTGGCGGAACGGATCGCGGCGACGGCGCCGAAGATCGCCGAAGTCCTGCAGGGGATCCACGCCCGCTCGCCGCAGGCGAAAGTCCTCCTGCTCAACTACCCGGCGATCTTCCCCGAGACCGGGTACGGCTGCTGGCCGCAGATGCCAATCGGGTTCGGCGACGTGCCCTACCTGCGCCAGACCGAGCAGGGCCTCAACGCGATGCTCAAAGCCCAGGCGGCCGCCAACGGCGCCACGCTGGTCGACTGGTACAAAGCCAGCATCGGCCACGACGCCTGCAAGTCGCTCTCGAACCGCTGGGTCGAACCGCTGATCCCGGGCGAACTCGCCGCCCCGATCCATCCCAACCAGGCCGGGATGACGGGCGCCGCGAACCTCGTCGTCGCCAACAAATAGGCGACGGCTCGCTGCAGGCACCGACGACGCAGCCCCGCCCGCAAGCGGGCGGGGCTGCGCTCGCTCCGCGACGCCCAGGCTGCGGTCGTGTCGACTTTGTCCGGACATGGCCGACAAACTCGACACATGAGCCCGCAGGCCGACCTCCCCAACGAAGTCCGCGCTGCCTGCGCGATGGTCGCCGCCCGCGCCCGCTGCGTCCAGGTCGACGAGGGGGCGATCGAAGCCTACGCCGCGGCGCTGCCGGCGCCGGGCCCGCCCGAGCCCGACCCGCGGCTGCAGCTCCCCGGCGCCGACCGCGAGGCCCGTGCCGCCTTCGCCGTCTGCCTCGACGCGATCAACTTCGGCTCCGGCTGGTGGCCGACGATCCGCAAGCGCCCCGGCCACAGCGGCTTCTTCACCATCGCCGCCGCCCTCGCCGACCGCTTCCGCGCCACCGGGCCCTGGCCCGCCGCCACCCTCGCCGAGCTGAGCGCGGCCGAGGTCGCCGCCACCCTCGGTCAGGATCCCGAGCACCCGCTGATAGCCCAATTCGCCGCCTCCCTCCGCGACGTCGGCACCCACCTGCTCGCCGAGCACCGCGCCAGCTTCGCCGCCGCCGTCGACTCCGCCGCCCCCTCGGCGCCGGCGCTCGCCGGCCTCTTCGCCACCTGGGAGGCCTTCGCCGACGTCTCTGTATATAGAGCGCCCGACGCGGCCCTCCGGGTGCCGTTCTTCAAGCGCGCCCAGCTCCTCGCCGCCGACCTCGACCGCGCCGGCGTCATCCGCCTCGAGGGCCTCGATCACCTCACCGCCTTCGCCGACAACCTCGTCCCCCACGTCCTCCGCCTCGACGGCGTCCTCCGCCTCGACCCCGAGCTCGAGGCGCGGATCGAAGCCGAGCGGCTGCTGGTCCACGACTCGCCCGAGGAGGTCGAGCTGCGCGCCGCCGCCGTCAACGCGGTCGAGGCCCTCGCCGCCGCCCGCCCCGACCTCAGCCCGGCCGAGATCGACACCGCCCTCTGGAACCGCGGCCGCGAGCCCCGCTACAAGGCCCGCCCGCGCCCCCGCTGCCGCAACACCGCCTACTGACGGCGCCGCGCCCCGCGAGCGCCCGCCCCTCGCAGCGCCCCGCCCGTCCCCTCGGGCCGAGGTCAGCACCTCGCTCCCCGCCGCCCCTGGCACGAGCTCGCGGCGCGCGGCGTAGCGCGGTCCGTAGCCGGCCGCCGCGGCGCCTTCGGTCCCCCACCGATGCGCCGTGGTGCCGCCGCGTGAAGGATCGCCCTATGAGGATCCTCGTCTCCGCCGCCAGCCGTTACGGCGCCACCGCCGAGATCGCCGGCGCCCTCGGCGAGGGCCTGCGCCGCCGCGGCCACGAGGTCGCGGTCGTCCCGCCCGACCAGGTCGGCAGCCTCACCGGCTACGACGCGGTCGTACTCGGCAGCGGCCTCTACTCCGGCCACTGGCTCGACCCCGCGGTGCGGCTCGCCGAGCGCTCGGCCGGCAGCATCGGCTCGCGCCCCGTCTACCTCTTCTCCAGCGGCCCGGTCGGCGGACCGAAGAGCAGGCTCGCCGAGAAGATGGCGGTCGACCCGGCCGAGCTGCCACAGCTGCGGCAGCGCACCCACGCCCGCACCCACCGCATCTTTCCCGGCCGCCTCGACCGCCACAGCCTGCCCCGCGTGCAACGCCTCTCGCTCGCCCTCTTCCGCGGCCTTGAGGGCGACTTCCGCGACTGGGACGCGGTTGACGAGTGGGCGGCGAAGATCGACGCCGAGCTCAGCCCCGGCGCGCCGCCAGCAGCGCCTCGCGACTCGGTGCCGGCAGG
>CAZHLT010000178.1:0-13651 GCA_964533285.1 uncultured Conexibacteraceae bacterium
GCGGGGCAAGGACGCAGGGAGCCCAAATAGCAGCGCTATTCGGGCTCCCGAGGACGCCGCCCCGCGCCGTGTCCGCCGCCGCCGGGCGTGCGCGGGGGTTTCGCCAATCCCTCCTAGGGCCATGAGCATTCCCCGCTCCCCCAGCTGCCGGCCCCGCTGCTGCCGGTGCCGCTGGTCGGGATGTCCATCGTCACGGTTTTGCCGCTGGTGTAGTTCTTGACCGCGACGCCGGATTCGGTTCTGAACCGGTTGCCGCTGGAGGCGCAGATTTTGTAGGTGCCCGAGGGCTGGCCCGGTTCGGTCAGCCTGCCGTTGGCGTCGGTGGTGAAGAGCCGCTTGACGTTGGTCGAGCCTTTCTTGCAGACTTCGTCGGTCAGCGTCACCCGGGCGCCGCCGGTGAGGACGCCGCCCCGTTTCACGGTCAGGAACAGGGCCGGCATCTGGATCGTGGCCTGGACGACACCGTTGGCCGGAACGGTGGCCGAGGCGAATCCGACTTCGCTTTCGGGTTTGTTGGCGGTGGAGCAGTAGCCCGTGAAGAGGCTGGTCGGGTGCGGATAGGGGAATACCGGGGCGATCGTGATCATCGACATGCGCGCGCCCCCTGCGGCTTCGATCAGCTGCGGCCGGTTCGGCATCAGTTCGTTGGAGAACCAGATCGAGTCCGCCGTGGCTGGGAGGTAGCTCGATCCTTCGCGGTAGCTGAAGCGGGTTTCGATCGTGCCCGGCCGGTCGTAGGTCAGGTTGACCCTGGTCGACTGCGCGTTTTTGACGCCCATCGTTTCGGTCCACGGCGACGGCCGGCCGTTGAGGTCGACAAAGCCCGGCGCGCTCATCGTCACCGAGTAATTGCCGACCGGAAGGTCGGAGAAGTTGGCGCAGCCGTTGGCGTCGGTGTTGCCGCTGAAGGTTCCGGCTCCCGTCCCCGAGATGCCGACGCCGGCCAGTTTCTGTTCGTTGATGTTGGTGGCCGTGATCAGGAGCGACCCGTATTCGGGTTGGAGCGAGCCGCTGGAGGGGGAGACGACGCTGCTGAGGAAGACCGATTTGTCGCCCCCGTCCCAGCTCACCTTGGAGGTGATGCGGGCGTAGTCGGCGACCGAGTTGGCCGCGTCGCAGCTCGAGTCGTCGCCGGTCGAGTTGTTGACGAAGTGGCCGGTGGAGTTGACCGTGTAGGTGGTGCCATCCAGCGGGACCTGGCGCGTTTCGTTTCGGTTCAGGGTCGACAGCCGCATCGTCCGCAGCCGCGCTTGGTCTTCCTGGGCGAGCGAGTAGGCGGCGGCCTTCTGGCGCTGGTCGGCGGCCGAGCGCGTCGTCGCGGTCATCAGGCTGAGGACGGCGCCGGCGACGATCAGGATCACCAGGGCGCTGACCAGGACCTCGATCATCACGAAGCCGCCCTCGGCGGGGGCACGGTTGGCGCGAGCGTTGGGCATCGGAGATGCATCGGCCGCTAGAGCCAGGTCTTGAGCCGGATCGCTACCCGGAATTGGGATTACGGCTGGCTTTGCTCCAAAGCTTCAGTAAGTGAAGCCACATGGCTACACTTGTTGAAGCGACGTTTCCCGTCCCCACCCCGATCTGCCTAAATGAGCGAGAGCAGCAACTCCGATTGTCCTGTCTGTCGAACGGCTGAAGTCGTCTGCGGCAAGTGGACGCTGCTGCTGATCCGGGATCTGGCCAGCGGCAGCAGCCGTTTCTGCGAGCTGGAGCGCTCTCTGGAGGGAATCAGCCCGCGCACGCTGTCGCTGCGGCTGCGGGCGCTGGAGGCGGAAGGGATCGTCGAGCGGCACACCTACCCCGAGGTCCCGCCCCGGGTCGAGTACGCGCTGACCGAGAAAGGCGAGGCGCTGGTGCCGCTGATCGACGACATGCGTCGCTACGGGACGCGCTGGCTGCTGGCCGAGGCCGGGGCGCCCGCCGCGGTTTAGTCGGCCGCCGCAGCGCTCGACCAAACGTCCAACCTGTCCGCCTGCAAGCCGTCGTGCAGGCGCAGGAGCCGGGGCCGGCGCCCGGAAGCCTGGGGCGTGCGTGACTTCCTGCTCAACGAAGCGCTGAAGCGCCTCGCGACCGAGGCCGCGACCAGGCTGGCGACGCTGGTCGCCGGCGGCGAGGAGATCCCCTTCGACGTCGGCGCCGACGCGGGCGAGGACTCGCCCTTCTACAGCTACGTGCCGCTGACCGGCCGCTACGTCCGTGACCACGCCGACGAGCTGCGGGCGCTGCCGGGCTTCGCCCCGGCCCGCGAGGCCGCGGTCGAAGCCGGCGTCGCCGCGCCGTACCTCGAGGCCCGCGGCGAGTCGGTCCCGGCCGACCCCGGCGCCCGCGCCGAGCAGATGCTCACCGTCTTCTTCGCCGAGCTCTGGGAGGGATGCAGCGCCTTCGCGCTCGACCGCGACCGCCTCGAGGAAGCGATCTCGACCCTCGACGCCGAGGCCGCCTCGGCCGACGAGGCCGAGGTCGTGATCGTCCCGATCGTCGGCCTGCGGATGTCGATGCCGCGGCTCTCGCTGCCGCACGGGGTGCGGGTCGTCCGCGCCGACTCGATCGAAGCGCCGGTCGAGGCGATGCGCAGCGAGGGCATGGGCCGCGCCGCCTGGGAGCCGCAGTACCTGGCGGTCGCCGAGCTCGACCCCGACCACGGAGCCGACGGCGCCGTGCAGCAGTTGCGCGAGCTGGTCAGCGTCATGCGCCTGTTCAAGGGCGGCGGCGTCGGCCTCGGCCCCTACGCCTTCGCCCCGACCGGCGCCGACACCTGGCGCCGGATCCCGACCGGCGCCGCGGCCACCCGTCCCGGCGGCTACCGCCTCGGCGAGAGCGAGGCGGCGGCGCTCGCCGAGTTCGCGACCACGCTCGAGTCGCGCCCCGACCCCGACGGTGCCCTCACCTGGGCGGTCGGCCGCTTCGAGATGGGCTGCGAGCGCGAAAGCCCGCTGGAAGGGCTGAGCGACCACCTGCTGGCGATGCGCGCCGTGCTCGAGGGCCATGGCCCGGTCGGCGCCTCGCTGCCGATGCGCGCCGCGGCGCTGATCGCGAGCGACGGCTCGATGGACCGGATCGACGCTCGCGAGCGGGTCGAGCAGACGCTGGAGCTGGAGCGGGCGGCGATGAACGGCCGCTTCCTCGAAGGTGGCAGCGATCTGGCGCTGTGGGCCGAGGAGAAGGTCCGCGCGCTGCTGCGCGCCGCCGCCCTGGGCGAGCTCGGCAACGACCTCAGCGCCGTCGCCGACGAGTCGCTGATCGTCTCCGGCCTGGCCGAGGGCGACGCCCAGATCACGGTCTCCGTCGCCGACGCCGCGCCGGAGTCAGGGCCCGCCGTAGAGCCCGCGTCGGCGCCCGAGCCCGCGCCGGCACCCGAGCCGGCGCCGCATCCCGAGCCCGATCCGCAGCTGGAGCTGGAGGCCGCGGTGCCCGAGCCGACCGCCGCCGAACTTCCGATCTTCGACCACGAGGAGGAGTCCGACATGCAGGAAACCCGCATCCTGGAGCCGATCCCGGCCGAAGACGAGATCCGGATCACGGCCACGCCGTGGCTCGACGAGGTCTCCGACGCCCGTCCCGGCGACTCGCTCGAGTGGCCGGCGCCGCCCAGCGACCGCGACATCCAGCACCGCGAGCGGATCGACACCCCCCGCGTCCGCCACCTCTTCCCGGTCCCGGACTCCGACTGGGAGGTCTCGAGCCTCGAGTTCGAGTACGACCGGCACGCCGTTCGCCACTAGCCGTGTCGCGTTTGTCCGGGACGTCCCCACAAACTCGACACTAGGCGCGGCCGGCGGCCATCGCCACGCGCTCCTCGCCGGTGGCGAAGAGGTAGCGGTTGATCTCGGCGAGGCCGGCGAGGTCGTGGACGTCCTCGTCGAGGTAGGGGACGCGGATCACGCCGCGGGTGCGCAGCTCCCGCGCCAGGTGCTCGATGTTGCGGGCGTCGCGCTCGGCCAGCGCCTGGTAGTCGGAGAAGTTGGCGGCGACGCGCTGGGCGAGGTCGGCGTCGCCGAGCTTCTCGGCCAGGGTCGCCGGCAGGTCCTCCGACTTGGCGCCGCGCAGCTTCTCGGCCGGGTAGTGGACCTTGTTGACGATGACGCCGCCGAACGGCAGCTTCGCCTCAACCAGCTTGCGGTGGAAGTAGACGGCCTCGTCGACCGGCTCGCCCTGCGGGCCGCAGACGACGAGGAAGCAGGTGCTGGGGTCCGAGAGCATCTTGTTGACCCGCTTGGCGCGCGCCTGGAAGCCGTCGACCATGCCGCTGAAGGCGTTGAAGAACTCGGCCAGGTCGGCGAGCAGGTCGAAGCCGACGATCCGCTTGAAGACGCTGAGCGCGACCGCGGCGCCACGGCCGGCGACCTTCGCCGCCAGACCGGTCGGCTTCATGAATACCCGCAGCGAGCGGCCTTCGATGAACTGCGTGAGGCGTTTCGGAGCGTCGAGGAAGTCGAGCGCGTTGCGGGTCGGCGGCGTGTCGAGGACCAGCAGGTCGAAGTCGCCTTCGGTGTGCAGCTCGAACAGCTTCTCCATCGCCATGTACTCCTGCGAGCCGGCCAGCGCGCCCGAGATCTGCTGGTAGATGCGGTTCTCGAGGACGCGGTCGCGCGACTCCTCGTCGGGCGCCTGGCGCGCGATCAGCTCGTCGAAGGTCTGCTTCGGGTCGAGCATCATCGCCCACAGCTCGCCCTTTATCTCGACCCCCTGGGCGGCGAACAGCTCCGGGTCGACGCGGCGCGCCTCGTTGCCCAGCTCCTTCATCCCCAGCGAGTCGGCGAGCCGCTTCGCCGGGTCGATCGTCAGCACGCAGACCTTGAGGCCGCGGGCCGCCATGCCGCTGGCGATCGCCGCCGAGGTCGTCGTCTTGCCGACGCCGCCGGAGCCGGCGCAGATGCAGATCGATTTGTCTTCCAGCGTGTCGGCCAGCGTCGGCATCAGCCCAGCCTCCGCGAGAGCCGCCGCGCCGCCTCGACCCCGAGCTCGGGCTCGAAGAGGAAGGGGAGGGTCTTGACCGGCGCCTGCACCCGTCGCCGCAGCCGCGCCAGCTGCGCCCGCTGTGAGCGGGCGCGGCCGAACTCCGAGAGCGCCGCCCGCGCCGCCGCCCGCACCGCGCCGTCCTCGGCCGCCGCCACCCGCGCCAGCTTCTCCGCCTCGTGCTTGTCGAAGCGCTCCGGGTAGAGGCCGTTGAGGTAGACGCGGTCGACCGCGACGCCGACCTCGTCGCGCAGGTCCTTCTCCAGCGCCGCCGACTCGTTGACCGGCATCTCCTCGGGCAGGGCGACGATCGCGGCGCCGGTGTGGTCGTGGTCGGTGATGAAGCGGTCGAGCGTCTGGGCCTGCGAGTGGATCGGGCCGACGCGGGCGATCGAGGCGAAGGTGCGCGGCGTCTGCAGGAAGCCGACGCCGTGGCCGGTGGCGGGGGCGTCGACGATCACCAGGTCGTACTTGCGGCCCGACTTGACCTTGCGATCGAACTGCGCCAGCTCCCAGATCTTGCCGATCGTGACCAGCTCCTTCAGCCCCGGGGTGGCGGCGGCGAGGTAGTTGAAGATGCGGCTGCGGAACAGCATGTCGCGCATCGCCCGCACCTTCAGCTGCAGCAGCACGTACTCGCGCATCGACTCGTCGGGGTCGATCGAGATCGACCACAGGTTCTCCTCCATCTCGACCTCGTGGAAGCCGACCTCGGCGTGGTCGAACAGGCGCGAGGCGTTCTCCTGCGAGGCGACCTCGCAGACGATCGTCCGCTTGCCTTCCGCAGCGGCGCGCAGCCCGAGCGCGACGGCGACCGTCGTCTTGCCGACGCCGCCCTTGCCCGTGACGATCACCAATCGCTTGTCGAGGAGACCGGGAATCGGGCAATTCCTAGCAATTTCGGCTGCGGGCAGGAAAAGCGGGTCCCCATACGAATATCCGCGCAATGGGATTTCTAAGCCGAAAGAAGCCGAAGCCCGCTCCCGTCGTCGTCGAAGAGGAGACCCACCCGATCGTCGAGGAGCTGCAGCAGATCGAAGAAGTCGTCCCCGAGCGCATCGAGGAGGCGCCGGCCCCCGCGCCCGTGGCCGACGACTACGCCGCCGAGGCGGACGACTTCGGCGACGAGCTCGAGCTCGAGGTGCGGATCAACGACGAGGTCGCGGTGCCCGAGCCGGTCGTCGAGGAGGCGCCCGAGCCGGCCGCCGAGGCCGAGCCCGAGGACGACGGCCGGATGAAGGCCGCCGACCTGATCGCCCCCAGCCGTAGCGACTTCCTGGTCGAGCAGGAGGCCGCGAGCGAGGCGCCGGTCAAGCACGCCGACGTGATCGCCTTCGCCAACCAGAAGGGCGGCGTCGCCAAGACGACGACCACGCTCAACCTCGCCGTCGCCCTGGCCGAGTCCGGCCACCGCGTGCTCTGCGTCGACCTCGACCCGCAGGGCAACCTGACGATGAGCCAGGGGATCGACCCCGACAAGGTCGAGACCAGCCTCTACGACGTCCTGGTCAACGACGTGCCGATCTCGGAGATCATCGTCGAACGCGAGATCGACATCGCCGTCGCCTCGATCGACCTGGCCGGCGCCGAGATCGCGATGAGCACCAAGATCGGTCGCGAGCGCTCGCTGGAGAAGGCGCTGAAGGAGGTCAGCGGCGAATACGACTTCATCTGCATCGACACGCCGCCGAGCCTCGGCCTGCTCACGATCAACGCCCTCACCGCGGCGAACAAAGTGATCGTCCCCGTCCAGTGCGAGTATCTGTCGATGCGTGGCCTGGTCCAGCTCCAGAACACTCTGCGGATGATTCAGGAGAACCTCAACCCCGACGTCCACATCGAGGGCATCCTGCCGACGATGCTGGACTCGCGGACCGTTCACGCCAAGGAGGCGGTCGAGATCCTCGAAGAGAACTTCGGCGACCTCGTCTTCCGCTCCCGTATCCGCAAGGCGATCAAATTCGCCGAGGCGCCGGTCAAGGGGTCCAGTGTCCTCAAGTACGATTCGGGCTCGAGCGCCGCGAATTACTACCGGGAGCTGGCTAAGGAGGTTCTGGCGAATGGCTCGGCGTAACAAGCGCGCAAGCATGCGCGAGGGTCCCCTCGCCGATCTCTTCCGCTCCACTTCCGATGACGTCGCGCCGCGCTACGGTCGCGAGGACCCGGCGGAGGCGCGCAAGGCTGAAGAGGAGGCCGCGCCGGTCGAGCAGAGCGCGCCCGAGCCCGAGGCCGCTTCCGAGCCGCCGCCCGCGCCGGCTTCGCCGGAGCCCGTCGCCGAGGCCGAGCCCGAGGCCGAGCCGACCTTCTTCGACCAGGCCGCCGAGGAACCGGCCGCCAGCTCCGAGACGCCGCCCGAGCGGCTGAAGCGGGTCTTCTCCGAGAAGCCGCGCCCGCGGGTCGAGCGCGAGGATTACCTGCCGGGGACGCCGCGCTACGGCCGCGAGGAGCCGGCCTACGAGCCGCCCGGCAGCGGCGAGCCGCACCAGCCGGTGATCAAGGTCGTCGGCGTCGGCGGCGCCGGCGTCAACGCCGTCAACCGGATGGTCGACGCCCGCATCCCGGGGGTCGAGTTCATGGCCGTCAACACCGACCTGCAGTCGCTGCAGCTCTGCGTCGCCGACGTCACCGTCCACATCGGCGACGAGCAGACGCGCGGCCTCGGCGCCGGCGCCGATCCCGAGGTCGGCCACCGCTCCGCCATCGAAGAGCAGGACAAGATCAAGCGCCTGCTGAAGGGCTCCGACATGGTCTTCGTCGCCGCCGGCGCCGGCGGCGGCACCGGCTCCGGCGCCGCCCCGGTCGTCGCCCGCCTCGCCCGCGAGGTCGGCGCCCTCACGGTCGGCATCGTCACCAAGCCGTTCAGCTTCGAGGGCAGCCGCCGCGGCAACCAGGCGGCGAAGGGGATCGAGGACCTGGCGGCCGAGGTCGACACGCTGATCGTCGTCCCCAACGACCGCCTGCTGCAGGTGCTCGACCAGCAGACCTCGATGGTCGAGGCCTTCCAGGTCGCCGACGACGTCCTGCGCCAGGGCGTGCAGGGGATCTCCGACCTGGTGACGCTGCCGGCGGTGATCAACCTCGACTTCGCCGACGTGCGGACGATCATGTCCGACGCCGGCCGGGCGCTGCTCGGGATCGGCATGGCCTACGGCGACGAGCGCGCCGTCCTCGCCGCCGAAAAAGCGATCTCCTCGCCGCTGCTGGAGACCTCGATGGAGGGCGCCCGCTCGATCCTGCTCTCGATCACCGGCGGCGCCGACCTCTCGCTGGTCGAGGTCTCCGAGGCCGCCAAGGTGGTCGGCGAGGCGGCCCACCCCGACGCCAACATCATCTTCGGCGCCAACGTCGACGACGAGCTCTCCGACCAGATCTGGGTGACCGTCGTCGCCACTCGCTTCGACGGTCGCGCGAGCACGCCGCGCCGCGCCGCCGAGCCGACGATCCGCCGTACCAAAGAGGAGCCGCGACGGGCGCGCGGCGAGCGCGGTGGCAGCCGCGAAGGCGATCTCGGCATCGACGTTCCCGAGTTCCTGCCGAGCTGACGCCTCCGGTCACCACCCGCGGAAGGTTGTACGGCCCGCGACCCGGACAATCTTCCGCAATGGGGCAGTCGCAATGAAGGGTGTCATCGCAGCCGGCCATCCCCGCACCGCCGAGGCGGGGGCGGCGATCCTCGCCGAGGGCGGCAACGCGGTCGACGCCGCGGTCGCCGCGGTGCTGGCGTCGTTCGCGGTCGAGAGCCCGCTGACCGGGTTCGGCGCCGGCGGCTACATGATGGTCGCGCGGCCGGGGGGAGAGGACGTCACCCTGCTCGACTTCTTCGTCGCCGCGCCCGGCCTCGACCGGGTCGAGCGGCGGGCCGAGCTGGTCCCGATCCCGGTCCGCTTCGACGCCGCCACCGAGCAGGTCTTCTACGTCGGGCCCGCCTCCTGCGGCGTTCCCGGCACCGCGGCCGGGCTGGTCGCGGCGCTCAAGCGCTACGGCTCGGCGCCGCTCGCCGACCTCGTTGGGCCGGCGGTCGGGCTGGCCCGCGAGGGGGCGCCGGTCAACGCCCAGCAGGCCTACATCCTCGACATCCTCGAGCCGATCCACGTCCGCCTCGAGGGCACCCGCGAGCTCTACGCGCCGCACGGCCGCACCCTGCGCGAGGGCGAGCTGTTCCGCTTCCCGGAGCTGGCCGAGACACTGGAACGGTTCGGGGCCGAGGGGGCGGAGCCGTTCTACCGCGGCGAGGTGGCGGCGGCGCTGAGCGAGTTCGTCGTCGCCGGCGGCGGCACGATCGGGCCGCTCGACCTCGCCTCTTACGAAGCGCTGCAGCGGCGGCCGATCGCGGCGCCGTTCCGCGGCGCCGAGGTGCTGACCAACCCGCCGCCCTCCTCGGGCGGGATCCTGATCGCCTACTGCCTCGGTTTGCTGGAGCGGCTGGGGGAGCGGAGCGGCCCCGAGCAGCTGGTCGCGGCGATGGGCGCCGCCAACGGCCTGCGCGACCTCGAGTTCGCCGAGTCGCTCTACGAGGAGGGGGTGGAGGCCGGCGTGCTCGAGCCGCTCGGGCTCGACGCCGCGGCCGCCAGCCTGCTCGGCTCGACCACCCACGTCTCGGTGCTCGACGCCGAGGGGATGTGCGCCAGCGTCACCTGCTCCAACGGCTCCGGCTCGGGGGTGCTGGTGCCGGGCACCGGGGTGATCCTCAACAACATGCTCGGCGAGGAGGACCTCAACCCGCTCGGCTTCCACAAGATCGCGCCGGGGCGGCGGGTGCCGTCGATGATGGCGCCGACGATCGTCCGCCGCGAGGGCGAGGTCGAGCTGGTGCTCGGCAGCGCCGGCTCCAACCGGATCCGCTCGGCGATCCTGCAGACCGTCGTCCGCGTCGTCGAGCAGGGCCTGCCGGTTGCGGCGGCGGTGGCAGCGCCGCGGCTGCATTTCGAGAACGGCACCGTCCAGGCCGAGCCCGGGATCGACGAGGAGGCGCTGGCGCGGCTGGAGGCGCGCGGGGTGCCGGTCGCCCGCTGGCCGGCGATCAACCTATTCTTCGGCGGCGTGCAGGCGGTGGCGCGCGATCCTCGCAGCGGCGCCCTCAGCGGCGGGGGCGATCCGCGGCGCGGCGGGGCGGTGGCCGAGGCGTGACCGATTTCGAGGCGGAGGGGCTGCTCGACGACCTCACCGGCGAGGCCCGGGAGGCGCGGCTGGCGCTGCTCACCCAGCTCAGCGCCGAAGGCGTGTCGCTGGCGGAGCTGCGCGAGGCGGTCGCCGCAGGGCGGCTGACGCTGCTGCCGGTCGAGCGGGCGATCGCCGGCGACGGCCCCCGCTTCACCGCGCGCGAGATCGCGGAGCGCTCCGGCGTCGAGCTGGAGCTGCTGCAGCGCCTGCGCGCCGCCCTCGGCGTCCCCTACGGCGATCCCGAGGAGCGCGCCGCGACCCAGGCCGACCTGGAAGCGGCGGAGCGGATCCGGGCGCTGCTCGACGCTGGCCTGCCGGAGGACGGCCTGCTGCAGACGGCGCGCACGGTGGGGATGGGGACGGCCCGGATCGCCCAGGCCAACCGCGAGCTGACGATCCGCAACCTGACCATGCCGGGCGACACCGAACGCGACGTCGCCGACCGCTTCGCCGCCGCCGCCGAGCACCTGCTGCCGCTGGTCGACCGCACCCTCGTCTACGCCTTCCAGCTCAACCTGCTCGAGCAGGTGCGGCGCGACGTGCTCGGCGCCGCCGACCTCGCCGCCGGGGAGATCGGCGGCGTCGTCGAGCTGAGCGTCTGCTTCGCCGACCTGGTCGAGTTCTCCAGCCTCGGCGAGGAGATCGCGCCGGAGGAGCTGGGGGCGGTCGCCGGCCACCTCGAGGAGCTGGCGACCTCGGTCGCCGAGGCGCCGGTGCGGCTGGTGAAGACGATCGGCGACGCGGCGATGCTGGTCTCCGCCGAGGCCGAGCCGTTGGTCACCGCCGCCCTCGACCTGATCGCCGCCGCCGAAGCCGAAGGCGATGACTTCCCGCTGCTGCGCGCCGGCCTCGCCACCGGCCCGACCCTGCCGCAGTCGGGTGACTTCTACGGCCGCTCGGTCAACCTCGCCAGCCGCATCACCAGCGTCGCCCGTCCCGGCAGCGTCCTCGTCGACACCGCCACCCGCGAGGCGGCCGGCGAGTCCTTCCACTACTCCCGCGCCGGCGAGCGCCACCTCAAGGGCATCGAGGGCCGCACCCCGCTCTTCCGCGTCCGCCGCGAACCAAAGCGGCGCTAGCGCCCTGTTCGCATGCCGAACGGAACCTTTTGCCGGAATATGACCGGAAAGGTTCCTCTCGGCCCCGGCTTAGGTCGGCTTGCGGGCGCTGACCAGGAGGTTGTAGAAGAGCTCGGCGGGGAGGTGCGGCTCGAGCAGGCGGGTGTCGACCTTCTGCAGGGCGATGTAGCTGCGGAAGGCGAACTTGCGCCAGCGCAGGGGGACCGAGTCGGGCTCGGCGCTCGACTCGACCGTGCGTAGGCCCCAACCCCAGGCGTTGGAGAGCAGCTCCTCGCCGCCGACGCGGCGGTCCTCGAAGCCGCCGTCGCGGAGCAGGCGGCGGAGGTCGGCGGGGGCGAAGGCGTGGACGTCGACCTCGCCCTCCAGGCCGTGGCCCTCGGACTGGTCGGCTTCGGCGACGAGGCGCCGGCGCGAGCCGGTGAGCCGGCGCCAGAGCGGCGCGACCAGCATCCCGGTCCGCTTCGGCAGCGCCGCCAGGCGGTCGCCGTAGCGCGAGGGCTCGCCGGCGAAGGCGATCATCCCGCCCGGCCGCAGCACCCGCCGGAACTCGGTGAAGGCGCGGCCGAGGTCGGGGATGTGGTGGAGGACGGCGTGGCCGAAGACGAGGTCGAAGCTCTCGTCCGCGAACGGTAGCTCCTCGGCCTCCGTGGCCACCGTGGTGACGGGGACGCCGAGCTCGGCCGCGGTGGCGGCGAGCCGTTTCAGCATCCCCGGCGAGATGTCGGTCGCGGTCAGCCGCTCGATCACCCCGAGCTGCACCAGGTTGAGCGAGAAGTAGCCGGTGCCGGAGCCGATCTCCAGCGCGTCGCCGAAGCTCTGCCCGTCGAGCCCGCCCAGCGCCTTGACCAGCTTCAGCCGCACCTGCTCCTGGCCGATCGCGCCGAAGTCGATTCCCCACTTGGCGTCGTACTCCTCGGCGGCGGCGTCGTGGTAGCGCGTGTTGACGTCTTTGATGTGCTGCGCGCTGGCGGTCGGGGAGGCCGGCATCGGGCGGGAACTCTACGCGGATTCGCGCAACCGACCCGCGCCGCCACCGCCCGTGGCCGCCATTTACGCTCCAAGGGAGCGGAAATGACTGCCACGGCTATACGGTGCGGGGGGTGGAGAGCCAGTATTTCCAGCTGAACCAGCCTCCCGGGGTGCCGCCGCTGCCGCTGACCGGCGAGCGGACGCTGCCCGACGTGCCGGAGGAGAACTACTGGTACCGGCGCCACCTCGCCGTCTACGAATGGATCGCCGCCCGCACCGGCGGCCGGCGGGTCGTCGACATGGCCTGCGGCGAGGGCTACGGCTCCGACGTCCTCGCCCGCGGCGCCGCCGCGGTCGTCGGCGTCGACGCCAACCCCGAGGCCCACGAGCACGCGCGGCTGCGCTACCGCCGCCCCAACCTGCGCTTCGCGCGCGACCTGGTCGAGACCTTCGCCGAGCCCTGCGACGCGGTCGTCTTCCTGCAGACGATCGAGCACGTCGAGGACGCCGGCGCGATCCTCGAGCACTTCAAGTCGATTCTCGCCCCCGGCGGCGTCGCCTACGTCTCGACCCCCAACCTGCTGACCCTGGCCCCGCCCGGGGCGGAGAAGTCCGACAACCCCTGGCACGTCCACGAGTACCGGGCCGGGGAGTTCCGCGCCCTCCGCGAGGACCACTTCCCGAAGGTCGAGCTGCTCGGCCTCTACCACGCCCGCAAGCTGCGCGCCCACGAGCTGGCGCTGAAGCTCGGCTGGGACCGCGTGCACAAGCGGCTCGGCCTGACCAAGCGCTTCTACGACCGCTTCACGCCGGCGATCGCCGCCTCCGACTTCAGGCTGCACGAGGGCGACCTCGACCGCGCCCTCGACTTCCTCGCGGTCTGCCACGCGCCGGCATGAGGGGGGAGAGCGCCGGCGACCTGGCGCTGGTGCTCCACTCGCACATGCCCTACGTCGAGGGCTTCGGCACCTACCCGTTCGGCGAGGAGTGGCTGTTCGACGCGGTGATCCGCTCCTACCTGCCGGTGCTCGAGGTCGCCCGTGACCTGACCCTGACGGTGACGCCGGTGCTCGCCGACCAGCTCGAGGACGGGGGCGCCCGGCGGCGCCTGCGCGAGGTCCTCCTTGTTTGGCGGATCGGTGCCGCCGAGGCCGACCTCGCCGAGGTCCCGGCCGAGTGCCGGCCGGCGGTCGAGGCCGAGCTGGCGCGCTGCCGGCGTGCGCTCGAGCTGCTCGACGAGGCCGACGGCGACCCGCTGGCGCCGTTCCAGCGCGCCGCCGCCGAGGGCCGCGTCGCTCTCGCCGCCTCGGCTGCGACCCACGCCGTGCTGCCGCTGCTGGCGACCCGCGAGGGCCTGCGCCTGCAGCTCGACGCCGGCATCCGCTCGCACCGCCGCCGCTTCGGCTGGGACGGTGGCTTCTGGCTGCCGGAGTGCGGCTACGCCCCCGGCCTGGAGTGGCACCTGGCCGAGCACGGCGTGCGCTGGT
>CAZHLT010000179.1:0-3077 GCA_964533285.1 uncultured Conexibacteraceae bacterium
ATGGTCGTCTCCTTCGCCCGCGAGTACGAGATCCTCGTCGTCCACGACAACGCCTACTCGGAGACGACCTACGACGGCTACGTCGCCCCCAGCTTCCTCGCCACGCCGGGCGCCAAGGAGGTCGGCGTCGAGGTCTTCTCGCTCTCCAAGGGCTACAACATGACCGGCTGGCGCTGCGCCGCGATCCTCGGCAACGCCGACGCTATCCAGACCTACTGGCGGCTGAAGACCAACGTCGACTCCGGCCTCTTCGAGGCGGTGCAGCTGGCCGGCGCCGCCGCCCTGGAGGGCCCGACCGGGCCGCTGGAGCGGATGAACCAGACCTACACTCGCCGCCGCGACCTGGTCGTCTCGGCGCTGCGCGAGATCGGCGTCGACGTCGCCGCGCCGAAGGGCACGATCTACGTCTGGGCGCCGGTTCCCGAGGGCCACACCTCGACCTCCTTCTGCGAGACCGTGCTGGAGGAGGCCGCGGTCGTGATCTCGCCCGGCTCGATGTACGGGCCGAGCGGCGAGGGCTTCTTCCGGATCTCGCTGACGACGCCCGACGAGCGCATCGAAGAGGCCGTCGAGCGGATGCGCTCGCACCTGCGCTGAGCACCCGCAAAGCTTCCCGTGCAACTTTCCGCGCGGCTGAACCGGGGCGTCAGGCCGCTTCGCGCTCGGCGCGCTTGCGCCAGTAGCGCTCGAGGCCTGCGTACTGGTACTGGGGCGGGTTGGCCTGGGCGATCTCGGCGCGGACTTCGGGCTCGGCCGCCGCTTCCATCCGCTCCTTCAGCTGCGCGGCGAAAGCCTCGGCGTCGAGCTGGCGGGCGAGGCGGGCTTCGAGGTCGAGGTTCTCGCGCAGCGCGGCGAGGTGGGCGGGCACCTCGTCGATCGGGCCGAAGTGGGTGATCGCCAGGCGGTCTGGAGCCCACTCTTCGATCAGGTCGAGGGAGCGGTGCCAGGCCTCGACGTCGATGTCGGGCGGCGGCGTCGGCGGCACGACCAGGGAGGATCCCGGGATCTTGACCCCGGCGACGTCGCCGGTGAAGGCGGTGCCGGACTCCTCGTGGAAGTAGGCGACGTGGTGGGAGGCGTGGACGGGGGTGTAGGCGTCCCGCATGCCGAGGACGCTCTCGCCGCCGCCGAGGACGTGGACGTTGGCCTCGGGCACCGGCAGGATCCTGCCCCAGAGGCGCTCCATGTCGTCGCCGTAGAGGCGCTCGGCGCTGGCCAGCAGCCGCGAGGGGTCGATGACGTGGGGAGCGCCCCGTTCGTGGACGTAGACCTCGAGGTCCGGCCAGCGCTCGACCAGGCGCCCGGTCGCCGCGGCATGGTCGAGGTGGATGTGGGTGAGCAGGATCGCGCGCGGTCGCTCGTCCCCGATCTCCTCGACCAGCGTCTCGAAGGTCGAGGCCGGCCCGGGGTCGACCAGCATGCCGTCGACCTCCCAGCAGCAGATCACGTGGGGGCGGCCGAGGTGGCGGACGTCGATGGCGCGCACGGACGGCAGCTTATTGGGGCGGCGGCGCGGGCCGGCGCGCGAGGGGGGCGGTCAGGCGGCGGCCGCGGCCGGGATCCGGCCCTCGGCTTCGAGCGTTTCCCGCAGCCCCTGCTCGAGCCCGCGCGGTTCGTAGCCGAGCTCCGCCTTGGCCTTGTCGTAGCTGGCCCAGAAGGTGACGCCGTCGGCGGAGGAGATCAGCTCGCGCAGGTTGGGCGGCTGGCCCATGATCTTGCCGACCAGCGGCCCAACCGGGGTCAGCGCCTTGAGCAGGCCGGTCGGCATCGCCCGCTTCGGCGCCTTCTTGCCGGAGACCTCGGCGACGACGCCGATCGCCTCGCGGACCGTCGTCACCGGGCCGCTGATCACGTAGGCCTCGCCGGGCCGGCCCTGGTCGAGCCCGAGCAGGATCCCGGCGGCGATGTCCTCGACGTGCGAGAGGCAGATGCCGAGGTCCGGGAACGGGATCGCGACCATCCGGCCCTTGAGGAATTCGTTCAGCATCACCGCGATCGACGAGGTGTCGCCGGGGCCGTAGACGCCGCCCGGCTGCATGATCACGCAGGGCAGGCCCTCGCCGATCAGCCGCTCGGCGACCTGGTGGGCTTCCAGCTTGGTCTGCTCGTAGCAGGAGGTGTAGTCCTGCCCCGGGTGCCGGTAGGACTCGTCGACGACCTTGCCGTGGGTGTTGCCGAAGACGCCGACGGTCGAGACGTAGACGACCTTCGGGACCTTCGCCTCCAGCGCCGCCCCCAGCACCCGTTCGGTGCCGCCGACGTTGGCCTCCTTCATCGCCGGGCGCTGCGCGGCCGGGATCCCGACCTCGTACATCGCGGCGGCGTGGATCACCGCGTCGCAGCCGGCCATCGCGGCGCGGATCGCGGCTTCGTCGGCGAGGTCGCCGGCGGCGATCTCGCAGCCGAGCTCGGCGACCGCGCGGCCCTTCTCGGGATTGCGGACGAGGCAGACGACGTCGTCGCCGCGGGCGCGCAGCTGGCGCACCACGGCGCCGCCGATGAAGCCCGTTCCTCCCGTCACGAAGACCTTCACGGTTCCCAACCCTACCCCGTCCGCGCGGTTCCTTTGTTGCGTTTTGAGCAACAAGGGAGCCGCGCGGGGCGGGACGGGGGCGTTGCTTAGAATTGGGTTGAGTGCAACGTTCGAGAAACGGCCGCAAGACCGAAAGCCGCTACAGCGCGGTACGCGGAAACGGCGCCGGCGTGACCAACCCGCGGGCGCGGCAGCGGGCGCTCGCGATCGGCATCCTCAGCGGCGAGGAGGAGGGCGAGCCGCTCGCCGAGCTGAAGGAGCTGCTGCGCACCGCCGGCGTCGCCACCGCCGGGACCGCGACCCAGCAGCGCCCCCAGCCCGACCCCGACCGCTACTTCGGCCGCGGCCGGATCGAGGAGCTGAAGCGCGAGATCGAAGCCTGCGACGCCAACCTCGTCGCCTGCGACGACGAGCTCGCGCCGCGCCAGGAGCGCAACCTCGAGAGCGCCCTGGGGGTGCCGGTGATCGACCGCACCGCGGTGATCCTCGACATCTTCGCCGACCACGCCCACTCGGCCGAGGGCAAGCTGCAGGTCGAGCTGGC
>CAZHLT010000180.1:0-5972 GCA_964533285.1 uncultured Conexibacteraceae bacterium
CTCGACACCGTCCTGCACGTCGCCGAACACCTGAAGGAGGCCTACGGCGAGAGCTTCTACGTCCACCGGGGCCTGCAGAAGCTGGTCGGCGAAGGCAAGCTCGGCGCCAAGAGCGGCGGCGAGGGCTTCTTCAAGGACGGCCAGCAGACGATCCCCGGCGAGGCCGAGCCCGACGGCGAGGAGCTGCTCGCGATGTTCACCTGCCGGGCGCTGATCGAGTCCTGCCTCCTGGTCGAGGAAGGCGTCTGCTCGGTCCGCGACGTCGACCTCGGGATGATGGCCGGCGCCGGCCTCGACCCGCGCCGCGGCCTGCTGCCGCCGTTCTGGAAAGCCGACGTCGAAGGGCTCGGCAACGTGCTCGAGAAGATCGAGAGCTTGCAGGAGCGCCACGGCGACCGCTTCGCGCCGCCGGTGCTGCTGCGCCGGCTCGTCGCCCAGGGCCGGCTCGGGCTCGAGAGCGGCCAGGGCTTCTACCCCTACCCGCGGCCCGACGAGGGCGAGCAGCCGGAGAAGGTGAAGCTGGAGACGCGCGGCGACGTCGCCATCGCCTGGCTCGCCAACCTGCCGATGAACGCGGTCTCGCCGGACGTGATCCGCGACCTGAAGACGGTCTGGGAGCGGGTCAAGGGCAATGACAACGTGCGGGCGATGGTGATCGCCTCCTCGGTCCCGGTCGTCTTCTCGGCCGGCGCCGACATCAAGGCCTTCACGGCGATGGACGAGGCCGCCGGCGAGGAGCTGATCCACACCGGCCACGCGCTGCTGCGCGAGCTCGGCAGCGAGCCGGTGGCGACGATCGCCGCCGTCAACTCGATCGCCTACGGCGGCGGCTGCGAGCTGGCGATGGCCTGCGACGTGCGGATCGCCGCCGAGGCGGCGGTCTTCGGCCAGCCCGAGGTCAAGCTCGGGATCATCCCCGGCTTCGGCGGCACCCAGCGGCTGCCGCGGCTGGTCGGCGCCAACCGGGCGCTGGAGATGAACCTGGTCGGCGACGCCGTCCTCTCCGAGGAGGCGCTCGAACTCGGGCTCGTCAACCGCGTCGTCCCCGACCACGAGCTGCTGGAGACGGCGCTGATGTGGGCGCGCAAGCTCGCCGGCCAGGCGCCGCTCGCCCTCGGCCAGATCAAGCAGGTCTCGGCCAAGGGCGACCTCGACGAGGGGATCGAGGCCGAGAAGCAGGGCTTCGCGGCCGCCTTCCAGAGCGAGGACGCGAAGGCGGGCATCGCCGCCTTCCTCGACAAGCGGACGCCGAAATGGAGCGGCAGGTAGGGGAGAGCGGCGCCCTGGCGCGGCTCGCGGAGCTCATCCGCGGGTCGCGCCGCACCGTCGTCCTCACCGGGGCGGGGATCTCGGTGCCGTCCGGGATCCCCGACTTCCGCAGCCCGGAGACCGGCCTCTGGGCGAAGGTCGACCCGATGGAGGTCGCCCACATCGACGTCTTCGAGCGCGACCCCGTCCGCTTCTGGTCCTACTACCGGCCGCGCTTCCACTCGCTTGCCGACAAGCTCCCCAACCGTGCTCACGAGGCGCTCGCCAGGCTCGAGCGCCTGGGCCTGGTCGAGGCGGTGATCACCCAGAACATCGACCGCCTGCACCGCGCCGCCGGCTCGCGCGAGGTGGTCGAGGTGCACGGCTCGATCGCCACCTCCTCCTGCACCGCCTGCGGCGAGAGCTTCCCGCTCGAGCAGGTCGAAGAGCTGTTCGACGAGCGCGGCGTCGCCGTCTGCCCGCGCTGCGGCGGCGCCGTCAAACCCGATGTCGTCCTCTTCGGCGAGCTGCTGCCGCTGGCGGCGATCGGCCGCGCCACCGAGCTCGCCGAGGGGGCCGAGCTGATGCTCTGCGTCGGCTCCTCGCTGATCGTCCACCCGGTCGCCGGGCTGCCGGCGCTGACGCTCGAAGCCGGCGGCCGCCTGGCGATCGTGACCAAGGGCGAGACGCCCTACGACGACGCCGCCGAGGTCAAGCTCGAAGGCGAGGTCGACGAGGAGCTGGCGGCGCTGGTCGCGGAGCTCGCCTGACCGCCGGGCGTGCGCGGGGGTTTCGCCAATCCCTCCTAGAACCGGACCCGCTGCTTTTCGCACTCGGCGACGACCGTGCGCGCGCGGGGGCTGTTGAACTTCGCCGCGTGGGCGCATTTCGCCTGCGCTTCGGCGCCGCAGCCGCTGATCGTTTCGGCGCCGACGATGCCGGCGACCTCGGCCCGGATGCAGCCGAGCGGCGTCGGCGGGTTGCTGTCGCCGACGGTGGCGAAGACGACCGCGAGCATCGCCCCGACGGTCACCACGAGGGCGATCGCGGCGGCCTTGATCTCGCGCGAGCTGAGTTTGTAAAGCGGCGTGGTCTGCCGCTCGTAGTGTCCTTCCAGGGGCATGGCGGGGAGGATATCCGCGGCTCCGAAGCCGGCGCTACCGCCACCGGGGCGAAGAATCGCCGGCGATCTTTAGACACTCGTACGTAGTGGCGCCGCCGCCGCGGCGAGAGGGTTGTGCGGTCCAAGAGTGGGCGCATCAGGCCGGCTGGGGAGCCGTCTCGTCCGTGTCAATCGTGGTTTGTGTCCGGCAGCCCGTATTACGAGAAAGGAACACCGGATCTATGGAATGGTTGAGCGAAGGCGCCAATTCATGGCAGCTCACCGCCGCAACGCTGGTCGGACTGATGAGCATCCCCGGCCTGGTCGTCCTCTACGGCGGGGTCATGCAGAAACGCTGGTCGGTGAACTCGATGATGATGGCGTTCGTCGCCTTCGCGATCGTGTTGATCCTCTGGGTGCTGGTCGGCTTCAAGATGGGCTTCGGCGAGCCGATCCACTTCTTCGGCACGAAGACCGGGTTCTTCGGCAACCTCCTCGGTAAGCCGGAACCGATCCTCAGCAGCTCCGACCTGTTGGGTCAGGCCCACATACCGGAGCTGGCGGAAGAAGAATTCCTCTTCCCGCAATCGACGCTGGCGTACTTCCAGATCGTCTTCGCGGCGATCACGCCGATCCTGATGCTGGGCTCGGTCCTGGGCCGCTTCAACTTCAAAGCCTGGATCCCGTTCGTCGCCCTCTGGACCCTGCTCGTCTACACGGTCAACGCCTTCCTGATCTGGGGCGGTGGCTTCTTCGCCCAGCAGGGCGCGATCGACTACTCCGGCGGCTACGTGATCCACCTCGCGGCCGGGGTCTCCGGCTTCGTCGCCGCGGCGGTGATCGGCCCCCGCCTGCAACGCGACCGCGAGGTCGACGCGCCGAACAACCTCGCGATGGTCGCCGTTGGCGCCGGCCTCCTCTGGATGGGCTGGAACGGGTTCAACGGCGGTGACTGGTACAGCGCCAGCGACATCGCCTCCGCCTCGGTGCTCAACACCAACCTCTGCACCGCCGTCGCCTTCCTCGTCTGGGTCGCGATGGACTACCTGACCGGCCGCAAGCCGAGCCTGATCGGCAGCGTCAACGGCATGATCGTCGGCCTCGTCGCGATCACCCCCGGCGCCGGCTTCGTCAACGGCTGGGGCGCGATCATCATCGGCGTCGTCTCCTCGATCATCGTCTACCTGGCGCTGAACTACCTCAGCCGGGTGGCGCCGTTCCGCAAAGTCGACGACACCCTCGGCGTCGTCTACACGCACGGCTTCGCCGGCGTGATGGGTGGCCTGCTGGTCGGGATCTTCGCCAACAACCTGATGGCCGGCGAACACGAAGGCCTGATCTCCGGCGGCGGCCTCGACCTGCTCTGGACGCAGGCCTACACGGCCGCCTGGGTGATCGCCTACTCCGCGATCGGCACCTTCATCCTCCTCAAGCTCGTCGGCCTCGTCATCCCGTTGCGGATGTCCGACGAGGAAATGGAAACGGGCGACATCGCCGTCCACGGGCACGAGGTCTACCCCTCGGACGTCCCGTCTCTCGGCTACCCCGACGGGATCCCGTCGGCGCCCGTCTCCACCACCGGGGGCGCCGCCTAGGAGCTCCTGCGCAGTAACCCGACGCAGTCACGGAACCGCCCCCGCCCCCTTTCCCGGGGGCGGTTCCGCGATGGAGCTCCGAATCCGCGAACATAGGAGGCACCGAAAATGGCTCTCAAGCTGATCGTTTCCTACGACGACACCGACTACGACAAAGACGCCCTGACGCTCGGCCGCATGCTGGCGCTGGGCGGCGCCGAGCTCTCGCTCGCCTACGTCGTCCACTCCTTCGGCGGCGCGCTCGAAGAGCACGAGGCGGAGGAGATGCTGGCCCGCGGCGCGGCCTCGGTCGGCACCCCCGACATGCCTCGCCACGTCGTCGTCAACCCCGGCACCAGCGTCGGCCTGACCGAGCTCGCCGAGCGCGAGCACGCCGACGTGATCGTCTTCGGCTCCGAGTACCGGACCGCTCCCGGCCTCGTCAAGCCGGGCATCTCGGCCCACAAACTGCTGCTCGGCGGCCCGGCGGCGATCGCCGTCGCGCCGGCCGGGCTGCACACCGCCCCGGCGGTCAGCATCGACACCGTCGGCGTCATCGACGAGGGCGACCCGGCCGCCCGCAAGACGGCCGAAAGCCTCGCCGCCGCGCTCGGCGCCCGGGTCGGCGAGTACGGGTCGGGCCCGGTCGACATGCTCGTCGTCGGCTCGCGCCCGGAGGCGCCGGAGGGCAAAGTCGTGCTCAGCGCGAAAAGCGACTACGCGGTCGAGGCCGCGAACTACCCGGTGCTGGTGCTGCCGCGCGGCACGGCGCTGGACTTCGGCGCCTAGGCCTCGGGCTTACGGACCACCAGGATCACGGCCGCGACATCCGGGTCGCGGCCGTCGATCCGCTTGCGGGCCTCTGCCCAGTGCAGCGGCCGCCCGCGGAAGCCGACGACCTCGGCGAGCAGCGCCTCGGGTGAGTCGGTCTCGATCACGAAGGCGTCCGGCGCGGCGCTCGCCGGCGCCGACTCCAGCAGCTGACGGGTGACGTCCTCCGAGGCCCGCTCGGCGTTCGACCAGCCCTGGCCGAAGGCGAGGTCGGCGTTCTCCATCCGCGGCCCCTCGAGGACTTTCAGGGAGCTGTCGCGGGGGACCCACTCGCGGTCGCCGATCGTGATCCGCCGGTCCTCGAGCCACGGCTCGATCACCTTCTCGACCAGGTCCTCGCGGCTGAGGTTGAAGACGCGAGCGCGGTGGACGCCGCGGTTGACTTCGACGTGGAACATGGCGGCCGCGACGCTAGCGGTTTCTCCCCGACCGCGTGGTTCCTTCGTTGCGCCGGGCGCGACAAAGGAACCACGCGGAGCTTCGAGGTCCCGAATTGGCATGATCGCGGCGATGCCGCCGAACCTCCCCGAAGCCGTCGTCTTCGACAATGACGGGCTGCTGCTCGACACCGAGTCGGTCTGGACGCGGGCCGAGCGCGACCTCTTCGCCCGCCGCGGGCTCGAGTTCTCGCCGGCCGACAAGCGCGAGCTGGTCGGCACCTCGGCGGCGATCGCCTCGCGGGTGCTGGAACGGCGGCTCGACGAGCCCGGCCGGGCGGGGGAGCTGATCGAGGAGCTGAACGCGCTGGTCGTCGCCGAGCTCGAGCACGGGGTGGAGACGATGCTCGGCGCCCGCGAGCTGCTGGAAGCGCTGCGGGGGCGGGGGACGCCGATCGCGCTCGTCTCCAACTCGCCGATCCCGTTCGTCCGCCGCTCGCTGGAGCTGGCCGGGTTCGCGACCCACTTCGACGCCGTCGTCAGCGCCCACGAAGTGGCGGCGCCGAAGCCGGCGCCCGACCCCTACCTGGAGGCCTGCCGCCGGCTCGGCGTCGCGCCCGGCCCCGCCATCGTCGCGCTCGAGGACTCGCCGCCCGGCGTCGCCGCCGCCCGCGCCGCCGGCCTCACCGTGATCGGCGTCCCCTCGATCGAGGGCGTCGTCCTCGAGGAGGCCCACCACCTCGCCGCGTCGCTGCTCGACGAGGTGATCGCCCGCCAGCTGGTGCTTCGCTAGGCGCTAGGAGGGATTGGCGAAACCCCCGCGCACGCCCGGCGGCGGCG
>CAZHLT010000181.1:0-4248 GCA_964533285.1 uncultured Conexibacteraceae bacterium
GAGGTCGTCGAAGGCCTCCAGCTGCCCCCCGGTCGGCTCGAACGGCAGCGATTCCAGCCACCGCCCCACCAGCTCCCCCGGCCTCCCCAGCCGCGGCGCCGGCCGCGCCCCCCGGTGCGAGCGTTTCCGCGTCGCCAGCACCGCCTGGTAGAGGAACAGCTCTTCGAAGGCGATCCGCCGCAGCGCCGCCTCGGCTTCCTCGCGGCTCTCGGGGAAGTGCGCGGCCTTGATCGCGTCGGCGACGCCGGCCAGGCCCCGCCGCACCCGCAGCTCCGCCGGCAGCCCCTCGATCGCGTTGGGCGCCCAGCGGACAGCCTGCTCGGCCCAGGCCCGAATTCGTTTCGCCGGCAGCTCCTCGCTTGCCGGGTGAACGGGCATGAGCGCCCCCTCCTGAGCGTCCTCCGCCGCCGGGCCGGACACGAGCTCGTACTCGTTCACCGCCAGCCCCCGTTTCGAGACCCTCCCGGTGATCAGGATCCGGACTCCCGGCTCGAGCTTGTCGGCGACCCAGGGCTGGTTGAACCAGGTCGCCCGGATCGCGTCGCTTTCGTCGCCGACCTTGACGCTCGTCATCGAGAGGCGACCACGCCGGAAGGGACGCGGCCTGGCGCCCAGCACCTCGACCAGCACCGTCCCCTCGCCCTCCGGGCGCAGCGCCGCCAGCGGTTGGACCTGGCGGTCGCGGTGGCGGTGCGGGAAGCGCCAGAGCACGTCGCCGACCGTGCGCAGGCCGGCCTCAGCCGCCGTCGCGGCGAGGCGCGGGCCGACGCCGTCGAGGGCCTCGAGCGAGGCGTCGAGGACGCCGGGGCGCGGCCAGTGGACCGGGGCCGCGAGCAGCTCGGCGCGGCTGGGTTCGCGCGCGGCCGCGAAGGAGCGCACTACTGCGCCGCGAGCAGCCACCACCAGCTCGGCTGGCCGCCCTCGTGGGTCTCGACCTCGACCCCGTCCGGGACGTGGGTGTCGATCTCCGCCAGCGAGATCGGCGCCCCCTCGCCGGCGATCACGGTGATGATCTCGGCCTCGGCGGCGAGGTGCTGGATCGTCGCGGTCAGGGTCGAGCCGGCCCCGCCCCAGGCGACGATCTCGCCGTCGGCGAAGCCGACCGCGTCGCCCTTGCGGAAGCGACCCTGGGCGTCGTCGCGGGCGGCCGGGGCGACGCCGCCGGTCGCCACCTCGGCCAGCGCCGCCTCGAGCCGCTCGGCGTTCTCGGCCATCGTCGCGCCCGGGTCGAGCTCGACCAGCGCCAGCAGGCTCGCCTGCTGGGAGGTGGCGGCGACGACGCGGGCCGGCTTCTCGGAGAGCTCGCAGGCGCGCTCGGCGGCCATGACGACGTTGGAGGAGCTCGGCAGGACGAGGATTTCCGAGGCGGGGACGCCGTGGATCCCGGCCAGCA
This sequence comes from uncultured Conexibacteraceae bacterium, assembly GCA_964533285.1. GTDB lineage: Bacteria > Actinomycetota > Thermoleophilia > Solirubrobacterales > 70-9 > VAYN01. The sequence continues at coordinate 1,394 of CAZHLT010000181.1, forward strand.
CCTCGTAGGTCGAGGGGTTGAGCGTCTCGCCGCCGTGGACGACGATCGCGCCGAGCTCGGCGAAGAGGCGCTCCATCCCCTCCCCCGCGGCGACCGCGACGACACCGGTGCGGCCGGTCGTCGGGCCGGCGCCGAGCCGCGCCTCGCGCGCCGCCACCTGCTCGCGCATATCGGCGACGTCGAGGTTGGTGACGGTGCCGGCGCCGTCGAACAGCGCCACCGCCGCTCCGGGGTCGTCGGTGTGGACGTGGACCTTCAGCGTCGCCTCGTCGCCGACGACGAGGACCGAGTCGCCGAGCCCCTCCAGGCGCGGCAGGAAGGCGCGGCTGGAGAGCCCCCTGCCGGAGACGATGAAGTTGGTGCAGTAGCGGTAGCGGCTGTCCTCGTGGTGGGGGAGGCTGGCCCGCGGCGCCTCGTGGTGGGCGACGTCGGGCAGCTCGCCGTCCTCGCCGCGCAGGCCGGCGACGACCCCGGCCAGGATCAGGACGAGGCCGTGGCCGCCGGCGTCGACGACGCCCGACTCGCGCAGCACCTCGAGCTGCTCGGGCGTGCGGGCGACGGCGCGCTCGCCGTCCTCGATCGCCCGCTCCACCACCACGGCGAGGATCGCGGCCTGTTCGGCTTCGCCGACGTCGCGGCCGAGCCGCTGCTTGGCGGCCCCCAGGTGCGCCAGCTGGCGGGCGAGCGAGTGGGCCATCTCGCGGAACACGGTCAGCATCGTGCCCTCGGCCGGCTCCCGCACCGAGTCGTAAGCGGCGTCGGCGGCGGAGGCGAAGGCGGCGGCGACGAGGACCGGGTCGACCAGCTCGCCGGGCCGGCTGGCGAGCTCCTCGGCGGCGCCGCGGACGATCTGGCTGAGGATCACGCCGGAGTTGCCGCGGGCGCCCATCAGCGCCGCCCGGGCCAGCGCCTGGACCAGCTCGGTGCGGCCGACCTCGTCGACCGACTGGCCGTCGAGGCGGTCGAGTTCCTCCATCACCGCACGCAGCGTCATCGCCATGTTGTCGCCGGTGTCGCCGTCGGCGACCGGGAAGACGTTGAGGTCGTTGACCTCCTGGCGGCGCGCCTCCAGCGAGGCGTAGGCAGAGCTGATGACCCGGCGGAAGCGGGCGATCGACGGATCGGTCACTGACGGCAATCTATCCGCCCCGGTGGGCGGCAGCGGGCTTCGCGAGCGGCCGGGCACGCGGCGGGGCGCCAACTGCGCAGGTTTCGAGAAGACGGCGGACCGAGGCCGTTGCTACGGTGGCCCGCTCAATGCGCTCCTTCGCCACCTGGATCACCGGTCATCGCAAGACGGTGATCGCCGGCTGGATCGTCGCCCTGATCGTGATCGGCTTCACCGCCAAATCGGTCGGCGCCGACTTCGCCGAAGAATTCAAGCTGCCCGCCTCCGACTCCAAGGAAGCCTTCGACCTGCTCGAAACCAGGTTCCCGGCGCAGTCGGGGACGACGATCCAGATCGCCTTCAAGGCCGAGGACGGCGTGCAGTCGCCGGCCGTCAAGCGGGAAATGGAGGCGGCCTTCGAGAAGATCGAATCGTTCCCGCACGTCAGCGAAGTCGCCAGCCCCTACGAGGAAGGCGGCGCCGCGGCGATCAGCGAAGACGGCAAGATCGCCTACGCGACGGTCCAGTTCGACGTCTTCGACAACAAGCTGGACAAGGAAAAGACGCGCGAAATCATCGACATCGCGCAGGCCCCGGCCGGCAACGGGCTCGATGTCCAGCTCGGCGGCACCCCGGTCCAGGAAGCCGAACAGGAAGAAGGCGACTCCTCCTTCGCGATCGGCCTGCTGGCGGCGATGATCGTCCTGCTGCTGACCTTCGGCTCGTTCGTCGCGATGGGGCTGCCGATCCTCACCGCGCTGTTCGCCCTCGGCGTCGGGATCAGCCTGGTCACGCTCGGCACCCACGTCTTCAACACCGCCAACTTCGCCCCGGTGCTGGCGGCGATGATCGGGCTCGGCGTCGGCGTCGACTACGCCCTGTTCATCCTCACCCGCTTCCGCAACGGGCTCGACGAGGGCCTCGACAAGCGCGAGGCGGCGATCAAAGCCGTCAACACCGCCGGCCGCGCCGTCCTCTTCGCCGGCCTGACCGTGATCATCTCGCTGCTGGGCATGTTCCTGCTCGGCCTCAGCTTCCTCTACGGGGTGGCGATGGCGGCGGCCCTGGCGGTCCTGTTCACGATGATCGCGGCGCTGACCCTGCTGCCGGCGCTGCTGGCGATCGCCGGCGACTGGGTCAACCGGCTGCGGATCCCGGGCCTCGGCCGCGGCTCGCGCAGCATCGACGAAAACAGCTGGTGGTTCCGCTGGAGCCGCCGCATCCAGCGGAGGCCGGTACTCGCCGCGCTGCTCTCCGGCGGCTTCCTGCTGGTCCTCTGCATCCCCACCCTCTCGCTGCGGCTCGGCACCAACGACGCCGGCACCGAACCGACCAACAAAACGACGCGCCAGGCCTACGACCTGCTCGCCGAAGGCTTCGGCCCCGGCTTCAACGGGCCGTTCGTGATGGTCGCCTCGCTGCCGGGCAAGGGCGAAGACCAGGGCCTGGTCGAGCTGCGCCAGCAGTTGGAAGGCGAAGAAGGGGTCGCCGCGGTGACGCCGATCAACCTCAACCCGGCCGAAAACACCGGCGTCTTCCAGGTCTACCCGACGACCTCGCCGCAGAGCGCCGCGACGACCGAGCTGCTCGACCACATCCGCGGCAGCGTGATCCCGCCGATCGAGGCCAAGACCGGCGCCCAGCTGCACGTCGGCGGCATCAACGCCGTCTTCGAGGACTTCGGCGACGCGATCTCCGAAAAGCTGCCGCTCTTCATCGGCGTCGTCGTCCTGCTCTCGGCGCTGCT
>CAZHLT010000182.1:0-8681 GCA_964533285.1 uncultured Conexibacteraceae bacterium
CCTCGAGCACGCTGTCGCCGGGGACCAGCGAGGCGGTGTGGCCGTCGGGGCCGAGGCCGAGGTGGACGAGGTCGAAGCGCTCGGGCAGGGTCGATTCGTACTCGCGGGCGGCGCCCTCGAGGTCGCGCTGGGTGACCGGCATCGGCCGCAGCGCCGTCTGGTGGTCCCTCGAGAGGCCGAGCCCCAGGTGGGTGAGGTTGCGGTCCTCGCGGCCGGGTGCGGCGACCCGCTCGTCGACCTGGAACAGCTCGGTCTGCCCCCAGGGCATCTCCTCCAGTTCGCCGAGGATCGCCAGCATCGCCCACGGCGAGCGCCCGCCGCTCATCGCGAAGGCGAAGCTGCCGCGGGCGGCGGCCGCCTCCGCCCCGTCGGCGGCGATCAGCTCGGCCGCGCGCCGCGCCGCCGCCCGCTCGTCGCCCGCGACCTCGAGCTCGATCGCCATCGCCGCCGCCTCAGCTCGGCTTCTCGTCGTGGCCGCCGAACTGTTTGCGCATCGCCGACAGCACCTTGTCGCCGAAGTCGGCGAGCCCGCGCGAGTAGAAGCGCTCGTAGAGGGCCGCGGTCAGGACCGGCGCCGGCACGCCCTCGTCGATCGCCGCGATCGAGGTCCAGCGGCCCTCGCCGGAGTCGGAGACGCGGCCGGCGAAGTCGGAGAGGTCGGGAGATTCCTGCATCGCCGCCGCGGTCAGGTCGAGCAGCCAGGAGCCGATCACGCTGCCGCGGCGCCAGACCTCCGCCACCTCGGGCAGGTCGAGGTCGTACTGGTAGTACTCGGGGTGGTCGAGCGGCGCCGTCTCGGCGTCGGCTTCGCGGCTGACCTTGCCGGCGTTGGCGTTGGCGAGGATGTTCAGCCCCTCGGCGTAGGCGGCCATGATCCCGTACTCGATCCCGTTGTGGACCATCTTCACGAAGTGGCCGGCGCCGTTCGGCCCGCAGTGCAGGTAGCCGTTCTCCGCCGGCGAGGGGTCGCCGCCGCGGCCCGGCGTGCGCTCGGCCGCCGCGACGCCCGGGGCGAGGCTGGCGAAGATCGGGTCGAGCCGCTCGACGGCGCCGTCGGGGCCGCCGATCATCAGGCAGTAGCCGCGCTCGAGGCCGAAGACGCCGCCGCTGGTGCCGCAGTCGACGTAGTCGATCCCCTGCTCCCCCACCTTCGCCGCCCGGCGGATGTCGTCGTGGTAGTAGGAGTTGCCGCCGTCGACGATCGCGTCGCCGGCCTCGAGCACGGCGGCGACCCCAGCGACGGTCTGCTCGGTGATCTCGCCGGCCGGGACCATCACCCAGACCGAGCGCGGCGCGGTCAGCTTCGCCGCCAGATCCTGCAGCGAGGAGGCGCCGGTGGCGCCCTCCCCGGCCAGGGTCGCGACCGCGTCGGCGTCGACGTCGTAGGCGACGATCTCGTGCCCGTCGCGCATCAGGCGGCGAGCCATGTTGGCCCCCATGCGACCGAGTCCGACGATTCCGAGCTGCATCCAAATCCTCCTAGGTCCACGTCGAGGGCGAAAACGAGCCCCGCAATCCTAGGCGTGTCTGAGCTGAGGGGGCGAAATAGCCCGCCTTGCTCAGACACGCCCCGGGGGGTTGGCGGAAAGTGCGGCTTTTCAGGGGTGGGAAACGGGTAGCCTGCGCGGCGATGGCGAAGCCCCGGCCCCGTCACGAAGACCAGCCCGCCGACGTCCTGGCGATCTTCGGCATCAGCGGCGATCTGGCGAAGAAAATGACCTTCCGGGCGCTCTACCGGATGGAGGCGGCGGGGAAGCTCGGGTGCCCGATCGTCGGCGTCGCGATCGACGACTGGGATGACGAGAAGCTGCGCGAGCACGCCCGCGACTCGATCGCCGCCACCGTCGGCGACCCCGACGGCGAGGTCTTCGACCGGCTCGCCGCCCGCCTCTCCTACGTCCAGGGCGACTACGCCGACGCCGACACCTTCAAGCGCGTCGGCAAGGCGCTGGGCGGCGCCAAGAGCCCGGTCTTCTACCTCGAGATCCCGCCGGCGCTGTTCGCCACCGTGGTCAACGGGCTCGGCGCCGCCGGGCTGACCCAGAACGCCCACGTCGTGATCGAGAAGCCGTTCGGCCACGACCTCGAGTCGGCGCGGGCGCTCAACGCGGAACTGTGCGAGACGCTGACGGAGGAGCAGATCCTGCGGATCGACCATTACCTCGGCAAGGAGCCGGTGATGGACATCACCTACCTGCGCTTCGTCAACTCGATCCTCGAGCCGGTCTGGAACCGCGACCACATCTCGCACGTGCAGATGACGATCGCCGAGAACTTCGGGGTCGAGGACCGCGGCCGCTTCTACGACGCGGTCGGGGCGATGCGCGACGTGATCCAGAACCACGCCCTGCAGGTGCTGGGGCTGCTGGCGATGGAGCCGCCGACCGGCAACCACCACGACTCGATCCGCGACAAGAAGCTGGAGCTGTTCAAGGCGATGCGGACGACCGACCCGCACCGCTACGTGCGCGGCCAGTACGAAGGCTTCCTCGAGGTCGAGGACGTCGCCCCCGACTCGACCACCGAGACCTTCGCCGCGGTCGAGCTGGAGATCGACAACTGGCGCTGGAGCGGCGTCCCCTTCTTCATCCGCGCCGGCAAGAACCTGCCGGTCAAGGCGAGCGAGGTGACCGCGGTCTTCCGCCGGCCGCCGCTGCTGGGGATCGGTCACGGCAAGACGCCGGAACCGAACAAGATGACCTTCCGGATCGAGCCGACGCCGGGCTCGCGGATGCGGATGTACGCGAAAAAGGCCGGCGAGGACGGGTTCCAGCCGGCTGACCTCGAGGTGCTGTTCGAACGCACGCCGGGCGAAGACCCCGAGCCCTACGAGCGGCTGCTGGGCGACGCCCTGGCCGGCCGCCACACCCTCTTCACCCGCCAGGACGCGGTCGAAGAGACCTGGCGGATCGTGGAGCCGCTGCTCGACGATCCCGGCCCGGTGCACCCCTACGCGCCCGGCAGCTGGGGCCCGGCCGAGGCCAACGACCTGCTGCGCGGGATCGCCAACTGGTCGGAGCCCTGGCTGCCGGCCGAGTGAGCGAGTCGGAGCCCTGGCTCCCGGCCGAGTGAACGACCGCGTTCGCGAGATCGACCCCACCCCAGTGTGGTCAATGTCGCAAGCGGCGCGGTCAGCGGTCTGACCGACCCAATACCCAGCGGCGTGCTAGGTTTTCGGGACTCCTAATTAGGGCGACCTAAGCCGCTCAGCACTTTTCCGAGGAGACGCATCACCGGATGATCCCCACCTTCGTCATCACCCTTCGCGAGGGCGTCGAGGCCGCCCTGATCGTCGGCATCGTCGCCGCCTTCCTGGTCAAGGAGGGCCGCCGCGACGCGCTGCGGCAGATGTGGGTCGGGGTGGCGATCGCGATCGCGATCTGCACCGCGGTCGGCGTCGGCCTCGACCTGATCGGCCAGCAGCTGCCGCAGCAGGAGCAGGAGGCGATGGAGAGCGTGATCGGGGTCATCGCGGTGGCGACGATCACCTACATGATCGTCTGGATGACCCGCCACTCGCGCGAGATCAAGGGCCATCTCGAAGGCGAGGCGGCGAGCGCCCTGGCCCAGGGCTCGGCGCTGGCGCTGGTCGGGATGGCCTTCCTCGCCGTCTTCCGCGAGGGCTTCGAGACCTCGGTCTTCCTGCTCGCCGCCTTCCAGGACTCGACCGACACCACCGCCGCCGGCGCTGGCGCGGTCCTCGGCCTGGTGGCCGCGGTCGCGATCGGGCTCGGTCTCTACCGCGGCGGCGTCCGCATCAACCTCAGCCGCTTCTTCCGCCTCACCGGCCTGGTCCTCGTCTTCGTCGCCGCCGGCCTGCTGGCGAGCGCCGCCCACACCGCACACGAGGCCGGCTGGATCACCAGCCTGCAGGGCCAGGCGGTCGACCTCAGCTGGCTGGTCAAGCCGGGCGAGGTGTCCGGCTCGCTGCTGACCGGCATGCTCGGCCTGCAGCCGCACCCGGTGACGATCGAAGTCATCGTCTACCTGGCCTACGCGGTGCCGATGGCGCTCTACGTCCTCTGGCCCGACCGCCTGCGCAGCCTGGCGCGGCGGCGCGAGCCGAAGGCGGAGACCGCGCCGGCGCAGAACCCGGCATGAGCCCGCTCCGGAACCCGCGATGACCCCGATCACCCGCCGCCGCCTGCTGGCGTCCGCCGGAATCGGCGCCGCCGGGATCGGCCTCGGCGCCGGCGGCTACCTGCTCGGCCAGGAGACCGCCGAGGCGAGCGAAGGCGCCGGCACCGGCACCGTCCCCTTCTACGGGCCCCACCAGGCAGGGATCGCGACCCCGGCCCAGGACCGCCTCCACTTCGCCGCCTTCGACCTGCAGACCGAAGACCCGGCCGAGCTGCGCGAGCTGCTCGAAGAGTGGTCGCGGGCGGCGGCGGAAATGACCGCCGGGCAGATGATCGGCGACGTCAACCACATGGAGCTGGCGCCGCCCGACGACACCGGCGAGACCGTCGGCCTCGCCCCCTCGAGCCTGACCGTCACCTTCGGCTTCGGCCCCGGCCTGTTCGCCAAGCGCGGCCTCGGCCTGGCGGCGAAGCGGCCGGCGGTGCTGAGGCCGCTGCCGGCGCTGCCGGGCGACGAGCTGAACGGCCTCGAAAGCGGCGGCGACCTCTGCGTACAGGCCTGCTCCGACGACCCCCAGGTCGCCTTCCACGCGGTCCGCAACCTGGCCCGGATCGGGCGCGGCACGGTCGTCATGCGCTGGTCGCAGCTCGGCTTCGGCCGCACCTCGACCACCAGCCGCAGCCAGGACACCCCGCGCAACCTGATGGGGATGAAGGACGGCACCGCCAACATCCGCGCCGAGGACGGCGAGGCGATGGACCGCTTCGTCTGGGTCGGCGACGGAGGGCCCGCCTGGATGGAGGGCGGCACCTACCTGGTCACGCGCCGGATCCGGATGCTGCTCGAGGTCTGGGACCGCGCCTCGCTGGAAGACCAGGAGCAGACGATCGGCCGCCACAAGTACAGCGGCGCCCCGCTCGGCGGCTCCGACGAGTTCGATCCGCTGCCGCTGGCGGAGCAGCGTGACGGCCAGCCGCTGATCCCGGTCGACTCCCACGTCCGCCTCGCCTCGGCCCGCGAAAACGACGGCATCCGCATCCTCCGCCGCGGCTACTCGTTCACCGACGGCGTCGACGAGAGCCTCGGCGAGCTCGAAGCGGGCCTCTTCTTCATCGCCTTCCAGCGCGACCCGGAGCAGTTCGTCGCCCTGCAGCGCCGGCTCGGCTCCAACGACGCGCTGAACGAGTACATCAAGCACGTCGGCAGCGCCCTCTTCGCCGTCCCCCCCGGCGCCAAGCCCGGCGGCTACGTCGGCGAAACCCTGCTCGGCTGAGCGCCCTCGCGGACCCGCCGCCGAGGGCTGTTGAGGTTAGCCGCGGTATCCGCGGGAAACCTCAACAGCACTTGAAACCCGACTGATTCTGTCGGGGTTTGTTAGGGTGCCCTGCTTAGGGCGCCCTTATTGGTGCCGCCCCCTGACTTCGACCGATTCCTCGCAAGCAAGGAGCCCTCTTCCAGATGAACCGACTTCCCGTCCGCGCCCTCGCCGCCCTGGCTGCCGTCGCCGCCCTGGCGCTGCTGGCCGCCGCCTGCGGCGACTCCAGCGAAGACAGCTCGAGCGACGCCACCGCGCTCTCCTTCAAGATCACCGACGCCGGCTGCGAACCGCACGACGCCGAAGCCCCGGCCGGCCCGATCACCTTCGAAGCCGAGGGCGACAGCGGCTCGGTCACCGAGCTCGAGGTGCTCGACGGGGAAACGATCCTCGGCGAGAAGGAGAACCTGACCGAAGGCCTCAGCGGCAGCTTCTCACTGACCCTGGAGGAAGGCGAATACACGATCCGCTGCAACGGCGGCGAGGAAGAAGACGGGACGCTGAAGGTGACCGGCAAGCTCGAGACCAAGAGCAGCCCGGAAGTCGAAAAGGCGATCTCGACCTACCGCGACTACCTCGAGCAGAACACCGCCGAGCTGACCGCGGCGACGAAGCCGTTCGTCGTCGCCGTCGTCGCCGGCAACGTCGGCGAAGCGAAGAAGCTCTACGCCGCGGCGCGGATCCCCTACGAGCGGATCGAGCCGGTGGCCGAGTCCTTCGGCGACCTCGACCCGCGCATCGACGCCCGCGAGAACGACGTCCCGGCCAGCGAATGGGGCGGCTTCCACAAGATCGAGAAAGCCCTCTGGGAAGAAAACACCGCCAAGGGGATGGCGCCGGTTGCCGAACAGCTGCAGGCCGACGTCGAAGAACTGGAAGCCAAAGTCAAGAGCGTCAAGCTGCAGGCGGTGCAGATCGCCAACGGCGCCAACGAGCTGCTGGGCGAGGTCTCGGCCTCGAAGATCACCGGCGAGGAGGAGCGCTACTCGCATATCGACCTGGTCGACTTCAAGGCCAACGTCGAAGGCTCGCAGGTGGCCTTCGAAGCGGTCGAGCCGCTGCTGAGCAAGAGCGACCCGCAGCTGGCGAAGGAAATCGAAGCCGACTTCGACGCGGTCTACAAGGCGCTCGAACCGTACGAAACCGAAGGCGGCGACGGCTTCGTCCTCTACACGGACCTGACCAAGGCCGACACGCGCAAGCTGGCGCAGTCGATCGACACGCTGGCCGAGAAGCTGTCGCAGGTGCCGGCGGCGATCGTCACCGGGGAACAGGGGTAGCGGGCGCGAAAAGCGGGCGGGGCGGCGCACCCGAGGGCAGGTAGGTGCGCCGGCCCGCCCGCCTCGAACCGTCTCCGACATCGACCACACCAGGGTGTGGTCGATGTCGGAAGCGCTTGCCGACGCCGTCGCTCCGCACCCGGGAGGGGAGGGTGCCGGCCGCCCTACCTGCCCAAAGAGGGTGGTCGGCGCCCTCCCCGGGAGACACCCGCCGCGCGAACCCATAGCCTGGGACGCTGTGACCATCGACGCCGGACAGAGAGCTGACGCGCTTCTTGCCGAGCACGGCTACGCCGATTGGCGCGCCGGGCAGCGGGAGGCGGTGGTCGCGGCGCTGGAAGGGCGGGATTCGCTGATCGTGATGCCGACCGGGGGCGGCAAGAGCCTCTGCTACCAGCTGCCGGGCCTCGCTTCCGGGGACCTGACGATCGTGGTCAGCCCGTTGATCGCGCTGATGCGGGACCAGTGGCAGAAGCTGACGGCGCAGGGGCACCAGGTGGAGATGGTGACCTCGAACATGGCGCCGGAGGAGGTCGACGCGGCGCTCTGGCAGGTGCGCAACGGGACGGCGCGGATCGTCTACTGCGCGCCGGAGCGCTTCGCCTCGAGCCTCTTCCTCGAGGCGATCGGCGAGCGCGAGGTCGACCTGCTGGCGGTCGACGAGGCGCACTGCGTCTCCGAGTGGGGCCACGACTTCCGCCCCGACTACCTGCGGCTGCCGGAGATCGCCGAGCGGCTCGGGCGGCCGACGGTGATGGCCTGCACGGCGACGGCGACGAAGCCGGTCGCGGCCGAGATCGCCTCGCGCTTCGGGATGCGGGAGCCGCTGCAGGTGCGCTCCGGCTTCGACCGGCCCAACATCTCCTTCGATGTCGTCGCGCTCGAGGGCAAGGGGTGCAAGGCGCGGCGCCAGGCGCTGCTGGAGGCCGGGCTCGAGGACCCCGCCAACCGGCCGGCGATCGTCTACTGCGGCACCCGCAAGGAGACCGAAGAGGTGGCGGCCGAGCTGCGCGAGGCGGGGATCGCGGCGATCGCCTACCACGCCGGCCTCGAGGCCGAGCAGCGGAGCGCGATCCAGAACCGCTTCATGGCCACCGACAGCGGCGTCATCTGCGCCACCAACGCCTTCGGCATGGGCGTCGACAAGCCCGACGTGCGCTCGGTCTGGCACGTGACGATCCCGACCTCGGTCGAGGCCTACTACCAGGAGGCCGGCCGCGCCGGGCGCGACGGGCTGCCGGCGCGGGCGGTGATGCTGGCGATGAAGATGGACCTCGGCCGCCTCGTCCGCTTCAACGAACAGCGCGCCGGCGACCCCGATCTGGCGATCGCCCACGAGCGCGGCTGGCGCGCCTACCACGCGATCAAGGCCTTCATCTACGGCACCCGCTGCCGGCGTCGCGCCCTCCTCGACCACTTCTCCGACCGCACCGCCGGCGCCCCGCTGGAGCGCTGCTGCGACGTCTGCGACATGCTCGACTGGCTGCCCGACCCGGAGACGGTCGCGGTCCGCCGCCCGGCCAAGAGCACCCGCGCCGCCGCCCCGGCGCCAGCCCTCGCCGCCGCCGACGCGCCGCTGTTCGAGGCGCTGAAGGAGTGGCGCCTGCGCGCCGCCGACGGCAAGCCCGCCTTCACCGTCGCCCACAACAAGACGCTGGAAGCGGTCGCCGCCAGCCGCCCGGCGAGCGAGAGCGAGCTGCTGGCGATCAGCGGCATCGGCCCCAGCTTCGTCGCCAAGTACGCCGACGAGGTCCTCGCCCTGGTCGCCGACCACGCCGCCTCCCTCGCCGCCTAGCGATCGACCCGCCTGGGCGGCCTGGGCGGGCGTGGCCCGCCTGAACGGCCAGGCGCCTGCCGGCCATCGGCCGTCTCGCCGAGGCCCTCGCGATATTGACCACACCAGGGTGTGGTCAATGTTGCGAGGGCGGCTGGGGCGGGCGGCGGCGGGTCGCAACCGCTGTTGCAGGCGGTCGGGAAAACGGCCGTCTCCTCGCCGCTTCCGCACC
>CAZHLT010000183.1:0-4603 GCA_964533285.1 uncultured Conexibacteraceae bacterium
GGTGGAGCGGGTCAACCCACGATTCGGACCGGGAGTGGGGCAGCGGATGCGGGCCGCCCAGCAGGTCTCCGAGGAGGACGCCTCCCGGGCGCGGCGATCGTGCGAGGACTTCCAAGGCAGGATGCGCGGGCTCGTTGCTGACGACGCCGTCGTCGCCCTGCCCACCTGCCCGACCGTCCCCCCTCGCAGCGACACCCCGGAGGACGAGCTCAGCGCCTGGCGATCCCGGGTCATGCAGCTCACCGCGCCGGCAAACGTTGGTGGTCTTCCCCAGCTCGCGGTTCCCGCGGGGGAGGTCGATGGGCTGCCGGTCAGTGTCTCGCTGATCGGCCCTCCCGGCTCGGAGTTGTCCCTGATCGATCTCGCGGCCTCGCTCGGGTAGCCCCTGACCCGCTTACGGCAAGCCGGAGCTCTGGCCGGTCCACCGACGTCGCGCAGAGGCGCGCTGCCAAGAGGGATTGGCGAAACCACCCGCGCACGCCCGGCGGCGGGCGGACACGGAGGAGGCTCAGCGGCTCATCGTGGAAGATTGTCCGCCCTCCCACCCGGTGAATCTTCCACGCCCCGCCGGTCCCCACTTCGAGGAGGGAGGCTTGGCCGAGCATGTGCTCGATGGCCGCTTCACATCTCGTTGCCTTTGCGGCGTCGGCCGTCTGTCACCATGCGGTGAGGCGGCAGGGACGGTCGTCGAAAAAGGAGGAAGAGATGGAGGCCAGCAGCGGTCGCACCCCGCAGGAGGTCTTTCAGCACCACGGCGAAGCCTTGATGGCGGAGGACCTCGATGGGATCGTCAGCGACTACACCGAGGACGCGCTGTTCATCACCCCGGACGGCGTCCTCGAGGGCAAGGATGGCGTCCGGCAGGGCTTCGAAAAGCTGCTCGACGACCTGCCGGGGGCGAGCTGGGAGCTGCCGACGCAGATCTTCGAGGACGACATCCTGCTGCTCGAGTGGAAGGCCGAGTCCGAGAACGTGAAAGCCGACGACGGGATCGACACCTTCGTCTTCCGCGACGGCCTGATCCGGGTGCAGACGGTTCGCTACACGCTGGTCCCCAAGGAGTAGGCGATGAAAGCGGTTCGCCTGCATGGCTACGGGCAGCGCCCGGTGGTCGAGGAGGTGGCCGAGCCCGAGGTCACCGGTCCGCTCGACGTGATCGTGCGGATCGGCGGCGCCGGGCTCTGCCGCACCGATCTCCACATCATCGAAGGCCAGTGGCGCGAGAAGAGCGGGGTCGAGCTGCCCTACATCCTCGGCCACGAGAACGCCGGCTGGGTGGAGGAGGTGGGCGGCGCCGTCGACAACGTCGAGCCGGGCGACGCGGTGATCGTCCATCCGCTGATCACCTGCGGCCTCTGCCGCGCCTGCCGGGCCGGTGACGACATGCACTGCGAGAGCAACCTGTTCCCGGGGATCAGCACCAACGGCGGCTTTGCCGAGAAGCTGCGGACCAACGGCCGCGCCGTGGTCAAGCTGCCCGACGGGGTCGAGCCGAAGGACGTCGCCGCCCACGCCGACGCGGGGCTCACCGCGTATCACGCGGTCAAGAAGGCCGCGCAGCTGCTGTACCCCGGCACGACGGCGGTCGTGATCGGCGCCGGCGGGTTGGGGCACATCGGCATCCAGTCGCTGAAAGTGCTCTGTGCGGCGCGGGTGATCGTCGTCGATCGCTCCGAGGGGTCGCTGGAGCTGGCCCGCGAATGCGGCGCCGACGAAACGGTGCTCGCCGACGGCGCTGAGGTCGCGGCGATCCGCGAGCGCACCGACGGCCACGGCGCCGAGGCGGTGCTCGACTTCGTCGGCGAGGGCGGCGCTCTGGAGGCGAGCATCGCGATGCTCCGGGACGGGGGCACCCACTACGTGATCGGCTACGGCGGCGTGCTCAGCGTGCCGGCGATCGACGTGATCTCCTCGGAGATCAACGTCGTCGGCAACCTGGTCGGCACCTACAACGATCTGGCCGAGCTGATGACGCTGGCCGGCGAGGGCCGGGTCACGCTCCACACCGCCAGCTACCCGCTCGAGGCCGCCAACGAGGCGATGGACGACCTCGAGGCCGGTCGCCTGCATGGGAGGGGAATCCTGATCCCGGCGGGCTCCTGAACGAGCTCGACCCGACCTGCGCCGGAGCGCCGGCCGGGAACCGATCCGCGACCGCGATGGCCTGCGAGCCGTAGACGACGGCCGGTCGCCGCCCATCGCTATCGCAGTGGACGGCGATGCCGATCGCCAAGGCGATCGGCTCCTCGGTCCTCGCCTCGAGCACCCCGCCGCCGCGCTGGCCTCATCGGGGGAAATCCGAACCGCGCTCCTGGGGACCGCCCCGATGCGTCGGGACATCCAGGCGTTGAGACTCGGCGAAGCCATCGACATCGACAAGGAGGTCCGCAATGGCAGTGGCGAAGGTGATCGAGATCACGGCGACGTCGGACACGAGCTTCGAGGACGCGATCCGTCAGGGGATCGCGAAAGCGTCGGAGACCGTGCACAACATCAAGGGGGCCTGGGTGAAGGAGCAGAAGGTCTTGGTCGAAGACGGGAACATCAATGGCTTCCGGGTCGACCTCAAGGTCAGCTTCGTCCTCGACTGAGAGGCCCGGTGCGCCGGGCCGCGCCCCCCGAAGCGCTCGCGACATTGACCAGCCTCTGGTGTGGTCGATGTCGCGAGCGCGTGAGAGCAGGGGGGCGGTCGTGGAACTGCTCGTCGACCAGATCTCGCGCGGCGTCCCCGCCGGTCCCGGCCAGCACGGCGCGCTCCAGCTCGTTGGCGCGTCAACCCACGATCGCTTGCAGCTCTTCCGCTGAGGGCATACCCTCGCATCATGGATCGCAACACCAGGCGCGAGCACCTGCAGGGGATCCTCGAGCAGCTGCGTGAGCAGCGCAAAGTCGACACCGACCAGCTGTTGATGGAGCTGCTGCACTTCGTCTTCGAGCTCGATGACGGTCTCAGGGAGCTCGACGCGCGTGTATCGGAGCTCGAACAGCGCTGAGGCCTCAACCAGATGGGTCGGCCTCGGTCGCGGGACCTTCCTGTGAGCACGATTGCGCTCATCGCCCGCGCTCGACGCGCTCCCGTCAGGAGTCAGCGCCGAGGCGGTGGAGATCGGCCGAGGTCGAAGCAGGGATGACGATCTCACCGGCGCCGCGCAGTCGCGCGACCAGCTCGACGGCGACCGCGTCCACGCTGACCCCGGGCAGTTCTTCCTCGAGCGCCCCCACCGTGGCCGGATCGAGCTCGATCGAGAGGGCGCCGTAGACGTCCTGGAGCACCTCGCGCAGCGGGGTGGCGTCGCGGACCACGATCGAGGCGCTGGTCAGCGCCGCGCGCTTGGTCGCCCGCTGGGCGATGCCGGCGACCTTGAGGCGGCCGCCGACGTGGACGCTGTGGCGGCCCGGGCAGTACTCGTTGGGCAGCTCGCCGATCGCGGCATCGGCGCCGAGGGCGGTCAGCGCCTCCCGCAGGTGCCGCGAGAAGCGCTCGAACCGACCGCTCACGCCGGTGTACGCGTTCTCCTCGGCGCTGACCACCTCGCAGACCAGCGAGCCGCGATGGTAGGCGGCGGCGCGCCCGCCGGCGAGCCTCATAGCCGGCTCGAACCCGTGCCGACGGGCGGCCTCGGTCGCCTCGCCGTAGCCCGGGCTGATGGCGTCGAGCCGACCGAACGCGACGGTCGGCGCCGGGCGGTAGAGGCGGATCAGCGGCGGCAGCTGGCCGGCCCCGACCCGGTTCAGCAGGGCGTGGGAGATCGCGATCTCGACCGCCGCCGGGCGCGGGGCCGACTCGGTGTCGAGGACCGGCAACCCGCCGCCGGCCGACCGCCGCCGGCCCTCGCGCCTCACCCGTCCAGCCCGAGATCCGCCCGCTGCAACCGGTCGCGCAGGGCGGCGAGCATCAGCGAGGCGGGGTGGCCGTCGACCGCGCGGTGGTCGTAGACCAGGGTCAGGTCCATCGTCGGCGCGGCCCTCACCTCGCCGGCGGAGGCGACGGGGCGCTCGACTATGGCGCCGACCCCGAGGATCGCGATCTGGGGCGAGTTGAGGATCGGCGTGAACCAGTCGATCCCGGTCGCGCCGAGGTTGCTCACGGAGAAGGTGCCGCCGCTCAGCTCGGCGTTGCCGAGCTCGCCGGCGCGGGCGCGCTCGGCGAGCCGCGTCGACTCGGAGACGATCTCCTCCAGGGGCCTCGAGGCGACGTCGCGGATCACCGGCACGACGATTCCCTCGGTCAGGCTGACGGCGAGGCCGATCGCGACCTCCGAGGCGAGCGCGACACCGTCCTCGCCGACGACCCCGTTGAGCCGGGGGTGCTCGGCCAGGGTCAACGCCACCGCCCGCAACAGCAGGTGGGTGGGGGTGAGCTTCAGCCCCGGGTCGAGGCCGCCGCGGAGCTCCTCTTCGAGGGCGAGGCAGGCGCTCATCTCGACCCGCACCCCGGCCGCGACCCGCGGGTGCTGCCAGGCCGCGGCCATGTTGCGCGCGACCGCGCCGCGGATCCCCGTGTGGGGGATCCGGTGGGGGGTCCGTTCGTCGACCGCTGCGGCGGCATCCCCGACCTCTGAAGCGGCCATCGTCGGCTCGGGCCCGGCTGACGGCGCAGGGG
>CAZHLT010000184.1:0-4664 GCA_964533285.1 uncultured Conexibacteraceae bacterium
GCTGGCCGAGCTCGCCGACGGCAGCTTCGTCGCCCTCGACGCCCACATGGAGATGGAGAACGAGGCGGTCGGCCGCCAGAAGAAGCTGCTGCGGGCGGAGCTGGGGATCGCCGAGGACGACACCCGCGAGACCTACGAGCCCTCCGAGTTCGAGCGCAACGTCGCCGCGATCGACGCCGCCGACCACCGCGGCGTGATCCAGGGCAAGGACCACGGCTTCTCCGGCAACCTCGGCCTCGTGATCGGCGCCGGCGGCGGCTCGCTGACGCTGACCGACGCGGTCCGCAGCCAGGGCGGCAAGCCGGCCAACTACTCCGAGATCGGCGGCAACCCCTCGGTCGCCAAGGCCTGCGGCCTGGCCAAGCAGGTGCTGGAGAAGGACGGCGTCGAGAAGATCGCGGTGATGATGTCGATCGTCTCCAACACCCGGGTCGACATCGTCGCCCGCGGCGTGATCAAGGCCTGCCTCGAGCTCGGCAAGGACCCCGGCGAGACGATCGCGATCTTCCGCATCCCCGGCGCCTGGGAGGACGAGGGCTTCAAGATCCTGGAGCGCTACGGGGTCGAGTACTGCGACCGCTCGGTCTCGATGTGGGAGGCCGCCGGCCGCGCCGTCGCCAAGATCCAGGGAGCGCCGGCATGAGCCGTGGCGCCTTCCTCTCGCTATGCGAGAGCAACTCGCCAAGGAGCCTTCGATGAGCATCCTGCTGAGCCGCGACACGACCTTCATCGTTCAGGGGATCACCGGCCGCGAGGCGGTCAACCTGACCCGCGAGTGCCTCGACTACGGCTCCCAGGTCGTCGGCGGCGTGACGCCGGGGCGCAAGGGCCGCGAGGTCCACGGCGTGCCGGTCTTCGACACCGTCGCCCAGGCGGTCGCCCACCACGGCGGCCCGATCGACGGCTCCGTCGTCACCGTCCCCCCCGCCTTCACCAAGGACGCCGTCTTCGAGGCGATCCTCAACGGGATCGAGCTGGTCGTCGTCGTCACCGAGCGGATCCCGCGCGGCGACGTCGCCCAGATGGTCGAGCTGGCCAACCTGCAGGGGGCGCGGATCATCGGCCCCAACTGCCTCGGCCTGATCGTCCCCGAGGTCTGCAAGATGGGCGGCATCGGCGGCCCCGCCGTGGACGCGGCCAAGGCCTACCAGCCCGGCCCGGTCGGGGTGATGAGCCGCTCGGGCGGGATGACGACCGAGATCTCCTCCTCGCTGACCCAGGCCGGCCTCGGCGTCTCGACCGCGGTCTCGATCGGCGGCGACGCGATCATCGGCTCGACCTACGCCGAGCTGATGCCCTACTTCGAGGCCGACGAGCAGACCGAGGCGATCGTCATCTACACCGAGCCCGGCGGCCGCATGGAGGCCCAGCTCGCCGAATGGGTCAAGGACAACGACTCGCGCCTGCCGATCGTCGCCTTCATGGCCGGCAAGTTCATGGACGACGACGAGATGAAGGGGATGTCGTTCGGCCACGCCGGCACCATCGTCGAGGGCAAGGAGGACACGGCGACCGAGAAGATCGCCCGCCTCGAAGCCGCCGGCATCCGCGTCGTCGAGCGGATCGACGAGATCCCCGACGCGGTCAAGGAGAAGATCGGAGCCGCCGCCTGATGCCCGAGCAGCTGAACAAGGTCTTCATCGACGTCAGCGTCGACGAGCCCGCCGCCGCCGACCCCGCCCTCGCCGCCAAGCTCGAGGAAGTCTGCCCGGTCGGCATCTTCAAGGCGACCGGTTCCGGGGTCGAGATCGTCGCCGAGAACGTCGACGAGTGCGTGCTCTGCAGGCTCTGCCTCGAAGCCGCCCCGGCCGGCACCGTGCACGTCAAGAAGCTCTACGACGGCACCGAGCTGAGCTAGCCTCCGTCCCGAGCAGGCCGCGAGGCGGCTTCGGCTCGGGCGGCACCGCCGAGTTCGGGTGGCACCGCCGAGTCGAGCAAAAGCTGTCCGAAGGACCCAGTGATCGTCATTTCATCCCCCAGGCGAATGAAATGGCGATCACGGGGTCGCGCCTCGTGTGCGCCTCCTCACGTTTGAGTGAATTTATATTCGGGTAACCTCGACACCGATGGATGCATCGGTTAGGGGAAGACTGTCGCGCGGCGACCGCATGGAGCAGGTCCTGGACGCCGCCCACGGGCTGTTCGCGGCGCGTGGCTACGCCGAGGTGACGATGGACGAGATCGCCGCCGCGGTCGGGGTGACGAAGCCGCTCCTCTACACCTACTTCGGCAACAAGGAACGGCTCTACGTCGCCTGCATGGAGCGGGCCGGCGACGCCCTCACCGAGACCGTGACCGAGGCGGTGGCGGCGACCGACAGCCCCGCCCAGGCGCTCGCCGCCGGCCTCCGCGCCTTCTTCTCCTTCCTCGACTCCGACCGCGCCGCCTGGGCGGTGCTGTTCGACGAGACGCTGCCGATCCACGGCGAGGTCGCCGAGCACGTCGGCGCCTACCGGGCGCGGATCCTGCGCTTCGTCGCCGGCTCGATCCGGGCGCAGCTGCCGGAGCCCGCCCGGCGCGCCGCCGAGACCGAAATCGAGGCCCTCTCCGCCGCCGTGCTGGGCGCCGCCGAGGCGCTCGCCCGCTGGTGGCTGCGGACCGAGGCGCTCAGCGCCGAGCAGGCCGCCGAGCTGTTGATCGCGACCGTCGAGCCCGGCCTGCGCGCCCGCTCCGGCGCCTCCCCAACCTCCCGGCCAAGCCCGAAAGGAACCACCCCGAGATGAGAAGCGAGACCCGCAGGGCCGCGATCGTCGGCGGCAACCGGATCCCCTTCGCCCGCTCCGACGGCGCCTATGCGAAGGCCTCCAACCAGGACATGCTGACCGCCGCGCTCGACGGCCTCGTCGACCGCTTCGGGCTCGCCGGCGAGCGGCTCGGCGAGGTCGCCGGCGGCGCCGTCCTCAAGCACTCCCACGACCGCGACCTGACCCGCGAGAGCGTGCTGAGCACGCGGCTGGCACCGGAGACCCCCGCTTACGACGTCCAGCAGGCCTGCGGCACCGGGCTGGAGACGACGATCCTGGTCGCCAACAAGATCGCCCTCGGCCAGATCGAGGCCGGCGTCGCCTGCGGCGCCGACACCACCTCCGACGCCCCGATCGCGCTCAACGAGCAGCTGCGGGCGACGCTGCTGGAGGCCAACCGGCAGCGCTCGACCGCCGGCAAGCTGCGGGCGCTGACCGGCTTCCGCCCCGGCCACGTCGTCCCCGCCGTGCCCCGCAACGAGGAGCCGCGGACCGGCCTCTCGATGGGCGAGCACTGCGCGCTCATGGCCACCGAGTGGGGGGTCGGCCGAACCGAGCAGGACGAGCTGGCGCTGGCCAGCCACCGCAACCTCGCCGCCGCCTACGAGCGCGGCTTCCTCGACGACCTGGTCACCCCCTACCTCGGGCTCGAGCGCGACGCCAACCTGCGCCCCGACTCCAGCCTGGAGAAGCTGGGCAAGCTGAAGCCGGTCTTCGGCGGCCCCGAGGGGACGATGACCGCGGCCAACTCGACGCCGCTCTCCGACGGTGCCTCGGCGGTCCTGCTCGCCTCCGAGGAGTGGGCGCGCGAACGCGACCTGCCGGTCCTCGCCTACCTCAGCGAGGCCCAGACCGCCGCCGTCGACCACGTCCACAAGCGCGAAGGGCTGCTGATGGCGCCGGCGCACGCGATGCCGACGATGCTCGACCGCGCCGGCCTCGCCCTGCAGGACTTCGACTACTACGAGATCCACGAGGCCTTCGCGGCGCAGGTGCTGTGCACGCTGAAAGCCTGGGAGGACGAGGAGTTCTGCCGCGAGAAGCTGGGCCGGGAGCAGCCGCTCGGCGCGATCGACCGCGCCAAGCTCAACGTCAACGGCGGCTCGCTTGCCGCCGCCCACCCGTTCGCGGCGACCGGCGGGCGGATCGTCGCCGGCCTCGCCAAGCAGCTGCACGAGGACGGCGGTGGCCGCGGCGTCGTCAGCATCTGCGCCGCCGGCGGGCAGGGCGTCGTCGCCGTCCTCGAAGGCCCGGGAGGTGCCCGGTGACGGACCGCTACTCGCAGCTGGTCAACGCGCCGGTCGTCTCGACGATCGCCGCGCAGCTGGGGCTGCCGCGCCCGGTGGTGCTGGAGCGCCACCGGGCGGGCGCCCCGGTCATCGATGGTCCGGTGCTGAGCGGCGCCGCCCCGCGCGGCCGCCTCGGCCGCGCCGTCGCCGCCCTGCTCGACCAGATCAGGGCCGAACGGGCCGGCGCCGAGGGCGCGGCGAAGGCGCTCGTCTTCGACGCCACCGGAATCCGCGACTCGACCGAGCTGGTCGAGCTGCAGCGCTTCTTCTACCCGGCGGTGCCGCGGTTGGCGCGCTGCGGCCGCGTCGTCGTCCTCGGCACGCCGCCGGCCCAGGCCGGCTCGGCCCGCGCCCACACCGCGCAGCGGGCGCTGGAGGGGTTCACCCGCTCGCTGGCCAAGGAGATCGGCGCCCGCGGCGCGACCTGCCAGCTGGTCTACGTCGAGCCCGGCGCCGAGGACCAGCTCGGCTCGACCCTGCGCTTCCTGCTCTCGCCGCGCTCGGCCTACGTCTCCGGCCAGGTGGTGCGGATCGGCCCCGGCGTCGCCGCCGCGCCGGAGCTCGACTGGGAGCGGCCGCTGGCCGGCCGGCTGGCGCTCGTCACCGGCGCCTCGCGCGGGATCGGCGCCGC
>CAZHLT010000185.1:0-4896 GCA_964533285.1 uncultured Conexibacteraceae bacterium
CTCGATCCGCAAGTCGGTCGACCCGCACGAAGAGGTCGAGCTGGGCGAGGAGATCGACGCCCTGGTCCTCACCAAGGAGGACTCCGAGGGCCGCCTGATCCTCTCCAAGAAGCGCGCCCGCTTCGAGAAGGCCTGGCGCAAGATCGAGATCGCCGCCGACTCCGGCGAACCGGTCGAAGGCAGCGTCATCGAGGTCGTCAAGGGCGGCCTCATCCTCGACCTCGGGGTGCGCGGCTTCCTGCCCGCCTCGCTGGTCGACATCCGCCGCGTCCACAACCTCGACGAGTTCATGGGTCAGACGCTCGAGTGCAAGGTGATCGAGCTCAACCGCTCCCGCAACAACGTCGTCCTCTCGCGCCGCGCCGTGCTCGAGGAGGAGCGCAAGGAGGTGCGCGAGCAGATCCTCGGCCGCCTCGAGCCGGGCCAGGTCGTGGAAGGCAAGATCTCCAACATCGTCGACTTTGGCGCCTTCGTCGACCTCGACGGGATCGACGGCCTGATCCACATCTCCGAGCTATCCTGGAGCCACGTCAACCATCCCTCCGAAGTCGTCGCGATCGGCGACACGGTGCGGATCAAAGTGCTCGACATCGACCGTGACCGCCAGCGGATCTCGCTGGGTCTGAAGCAGACCCAGGAGGACCCGTGGCAGCGGGTGATCAGCACCCACCGGCCGGGCGACGTGCTCGAGGGCACGGTAACCAAGGTCGTCGCCTTCGGCGCCTTAGTCGAAATCCAGCCCGGGGTCGAGGGCTTGGTCCACATCTCCGAGCTCGCCGACCACCACGTCGAGAACCCGAGCGAAGTGGTCGAGCCGGGCGCCAAGCTGAACGTCAAGATCCTCGAGATCGACGAAGAGCGCCGCCGCCTCTCGCTCTCGATCAAGCGGGTCGAGGGCCAGAACATGCCGATGCAGGACCTCGGCGCCCAGATCGCCCAGGCGAGCGGCGCCGTCGAGGAGGCTCCGGCCGAGGCCGTCGAGGTGGAGGCGAGCGGCGAAGACGAGGTTCCGATCGAGGTCGACGCCGTCGCCGCGCCCGAGGTCCCCGCCGAGCCTGAGCCCGCCGAGGCCGAGGCCGAGCCCGAGGCCATCGCTCCGGAGGCTGCTGCCCCGGAGGCCGAGGCTGCCGCCGAGCCCGTCGCCGCCGAGGCTGAGACCGAGGTCGCCGAGGAGGCCCCCGCCCCGGAGGCGGAGACCGAGGTCGCCCCGGAGGCGGAGGCCGAGGCTGAGGGCGCCCCGGAGGCCGCCGCCGAGCCCGAGGCCGCCGAGCCCGAGGCGCCGGCCGAGCCCGAGTCCGAGGAACCGACCGACTCCTAGTCGATGCCGCTGACGATCGGCCTCACCGGCGGCATCGCGGCCGGTAAGTCCGAGGCTCTGGCGGCCTTCGCGCGGCTTGGCGCCGCGACCCTCTCCAGCGACGCCGTCGTCCACCAGCTGCTCGAATCCGAACCGCTGCAGGGCCGCCTGGTCGAGCGCTGGGGCGAGCGGGTGGCCCCGGGCGGCAAGATCGACCGGGGGGCGATCGGCTCGATCGTCTTCGCCGACCCCGAGGAGCTGACCTGGCTGGAGCGGCAGGTCCACCCGCTGGTCGGCGAGAAGACCGCCGCCTGGCTGCAGGCGCTGCCGGCTGCGACCGAGGTCGCCGTGGTCGAGGTGCCGCTGCTGTTCGAGGTCGGCCGCGACGAGATCTTCGACACGACGGTGGCGGTCGTCACCGGCGACGAGGTGCGCCGCACCCGCGCCGAGGCCCGCGGCCACGCCCTCGTCGACGAGCGCGAGGCGCGGCAGCTGAGCCAGGAGGAGAAGGCGACCCGCGCCGAGCACGTGGTCCGCAACGACGGCACCGTCGAGGACCTCGAGCGCTCGCTGTCCGCCCTGCTCGACAAGCTGCGCGAATGAGGAAGCGGAGGGCTCGGCGGCGCCGGCGTCTCCTCGTCTTCGGCGGGGCGGCCGCGGCGCTTGGGATCGTCGTCGGCGTGCTGGTCGCCAGCGGGACCTTCGACCGCGCGATCCAGGAGCTGACGCTGCCGCTGCGCCACGAGGACATCATCCGCCAGCAGTCGCGGGAAAAGGGCGTCGACGCGGCGCTGATCGCCGCCGTCATCTACTCGGAGTCGAAGTTCGTCGACCAGACCTCGAGCGCCGGCGCCCGCGGCCTGATGCAGATCACCCCGGCAGCGGCGAAGTTCATCGAGAAGCAGAGCGGCGGCACCACCTTCAAGCTCAGCGATCTCGCCGACCCCGAACTGAACATCCGCTACGGGACCTTCCTGCTGAAGGAACTGCTCGAACGCTACGACGGCGACGAGGCCGCCGCCCTCGCCGCCTACAACGCCGGCCCCGGCAACGCCGACAAGTGGGGCGGCAGCGGCCTCACCGTCTCCGAGATCCCCTTCCCCGAAACCCGCGCCTACGTCGAAGAGGTGCTGGACAAGCGGCGCGAGTACCGCGAGGAATACGCAAAGGAGCTGGGCTACTGAACCCCGCCGCCCCCCGACCCCGCGTCGCCGCCCTGGCGCTCGCCGTCGGCCTCGTCCTCGCCGACTCCTCGATCGTCGTCCTGGCGCTGCCCGAGATCTACCGGGAACTCGACACCAGCGTCGCCGGCGTCACCTGGGTGCTGATCTCGTTCAACCTGGTGATGGCGCTCGCCGCGGTGCCGGCGGCGCTGCTCGCGCGTCGGGTCGGCCCCGGCCGCGCCGCCTCGGTCGGGCTCGCGATCTTCGCCGGCGCCGGCCTCGCCTGCGGCGTCTCCGACCATCTCTCGCCCCTGATCGTCGCCCGCGGCGTGCAGGCGCTCGGCGGCGCTCTCGACGTCACCGCCGCGCTCGAGCTGCTGCCGGCGACGGTCGGCTCCGAGCGCCGCGCCGCCGTCGTCTGGGCCAGCGCCGGAGCCACCGGGGCGGCGCTGGGGCCGGCGATCGGCGGCCTGCTGACCGAGCTCGTCTCCTGGCAGTCGATCTTCCTGATCCAGGTGCCGGCTTCGCTGGCGGCGGCGGTGCCGATCCTCGCCGTCGCCCGCCACGAGATGGCGACCGGGATCATCGAGCCGGAGCTGCGCCGCACCGGTCGGCCGCACCTGCTCGCCAACCTCGCCCTGGCGATGGTCTCGGCGGCGATCGCGGCGGCCCTCGTCCTCCTCGTCCTGCTGCTGATCGAAGGCTGGCGGCTGACCCCGATCGGCGCCGCGATCGTCGTCTCGGTGATGCCTCTGGCGGCGCTGCTCGGCAGCCGCCTCGGCGGCCTCGTCGCCTCGGCCAGGGCGCGGGCGGCGGCCGGCGCGATCCTCGTCTCCGGCGGCCTCGGCGGCCTCGCCCTGCTGCCCAGCGCCGCGGTGGCGCTGACCGTGCCGCCGCAGGTGCTGGTCGGGATCGGGCTCTCGCTGGTCCTCTCGGCGCTGACCGAGACGGCGCTCGGCGGCCGCGCCCCGCAGGCGATCCACGGCGGCTGGACGATCTCCGCCCGCCACGCCGGCGTCTGCATCGGCCTGCTGCTGCTGACGCCGCTCTTCACCCACGAAATCTCCGAGCAGCGCAAGGACGCGATCGACGCCGGCACGGCGGTGATCCTCGACTCGCCGGTGCAGCCGCTGCTCAAGCTCGATCTGGCGCAGAAGGTCGCCGACCAGCTCGACCAGGAGGTGGGCAAGGTGCCGACGATCGGCCCCGCCTTCGAGCCGCTGCCCGACGACCCGACCGAGCGCGCCGAAACCGAACAGCTGCGCGACGAACTGCAGGACCAGCTCGACCGCGGCGCCACCCACGCCTTCAGCAGTTCCTTCGGGCTGGCCGCGATCATCGGCCTGTTGGCGCTGATCCCGATCGGCCTCTCGCGGAGGGTGGACCTGTGACCCGGGCGCGGATCCTGGTCGGCGCCGCCGTCGTTGCCTCGCTGGCCCTGGTTGGCGTCTACCTCGCGGCCGGCGGTGCCTCCTACTCGCCGGAGAAGGTCCAGGACCCCTGTCAGCCGCGGGAATGGAGCAACCCCGGATCCCTCGGCCAGATCGCCAACCAGTTCTCGATCTCGGCCCTCGACGGCGCCGCCTGCGAGCTCGGCGTCAGCCGCGAGACGCTGGCCCGGGCGCTGGCCACGAAGCGGTCGCGCGAACGCTTCGCCGAGCGTTACGGGATCGACGACGAAAGGCTGGCGGAAGCGATCCGCGCCGGCCTCGTGCGGGCGGTCGACGACGCCGAAGAAGCGGGGGCGCTGAGCCCGCTGCTGGCCGGGCCGCTGCGCAGCGCCCTGGAAGACATCCCGCTCGACCAGGCGATCGAAATCGTCAAGGGCGCGAAATCGTTCCTCGGCGGCCTCGACAGCTTCCTCGGCGGCGCCAGCGGCCTGCTCGAAGAGCTCCTGCCGTAGGCGGGCGGCGCCGGCTCAGTCGCGGGTCGCGCGCCAGACCCAGAGCATGATCAGCGGCTGCAGCGGCAGCCGCGCCCACAGCGCCCAGCGCGGGACCCGGCGCAGGTCCAGCCCCGGCACCTGCTCGGGATTGACCGCCATGTGGACGTTGGCGGGGAAGACGGCGACCAGCAGCGCCAGCAGCCACCAGCGACCGCCGCGGCGGCTGGCGGGGTGGAGGACGGCGGCGGCGCCGGCCAGCTCGGCGGCACCGCTGATCGCGACGATCTCCCTGCGCCGTGAGGCGAGCGCCGGCGGCACGATCGCTTCGAAGAACCGCGCCCGGGCGAAGTGCATCGTCCCGGTGAAGGCAAAGAATGCGGCAAGCGCCGCCCGCGACCGTCCCATCCCCCCCATCCTCCCATCCCATGGTCCCTTTGTGGCGCCTGGCGCCACAAAGGAACCATGGATCGACGGATCGGACCACCACCATCCCGCGGTTCCTTTGTCCGGGCATCGCGGACAAACGAACCACGGGGTGGCAAGCCGTGCAC
>CAZHLT010000186.1:0-6444 GCA_964533285.1 uncultured Conexibacteraceae bacterium
GGCGCCATCCGGCCCGCCCGCAGTGCCGGGTACAGCGCCCCGGCGGCGGTGGCGAGGAGGCCGACGGCGATCGCCGCGACGGCGGCGCCGGCGCCGATTTCCAGCGAGGCGATCGGCAGCCCGAAGAGGCTCCGCATCGTCGCCGCCAGCAGTTCGGCGAGGGCGACGCCGAGCGCCAGCCCCAGCAGCGAGCCGATCACGGCGAGGATCAGCGCCTCGCCGAGCACCGAGCTGGCGATCCGCCGCCGCGGGGCGCCGAGTGCGCGCATCGTGCCGATTTCGGTCATCCGCTGCAGCACCGTCATGTTGAACGAGTTGAGGATCAGGAAGCCGCCGACGAACAGCGCCATCCCGGAGAAGAAGTAGAGGACGATGTCGAGGCTGGCGAGCGATTCGTTGGCTTCTTCGCCCTTGCCGGTCGGGGTCGCGACTTCGGCGCCGCGGCCGAGCGCCGCGTCGATCCGGCGCTGGACGGCGTCGGCCGAGGCGCCGTCGGCGACGATCACGTTGATCTGGTCGAAGCTGCCGAATTTCTCGGTCAGCCGCCGCACCGCGTCGAGCGGCATCGCCGCGGTGCCATAGCCGCCGAGGTCGAGGCTGGTGTCGAACTCGTAGATGCCGGAGACCAGCGGCGCGGTGCTGCCGGTCGGCGTCGCCAGCGGCAGCCGCTCGCCGACCTCGACCCCGTTGGCCCGCGCCCAGCCGCGCTCGACCTCGATCTCGCCCGGCCGCGCGGGCTCGCGGCCTTCGACCACCCTGGCGCCGCTGGTGTCGGGCGCGGCGAAGTCGGTGCCGGCGACGAACAGGGTGTCGCTGCGGCCGCGCTCGGCCTCGCCGCCCGCGCCGACGCGGCGGAAGACGCCGTAGACCACGCCGCTCGCCGACTGCACGCCGTCGACGCGCTGGACCTTGGCCAGGGTCGAGCCGGGGACCGAGCCGATCGAGGCGCGGCCGGAGACGATCAGGTCGGTGCGGCCGTAGATCGCGTCGAAGAGGTTGCCGAAGGTGTTGTGGATCGTGCCGACCAGGATCAGGACGCCGAACGCCATCCCGACCCCGAGCACGATCCCGGCCGTGGTCAGCAGCGAGCGCAGCGGCCGCGCCCGCAGCGCCCGCGGGCCGAGGCCGCGGAAGCCGTGCAGCCGGGCACCGCGCGGCAGCGCCCGGGCCGAGGACACGAGGCGCCCCCGGGCTCGCGCCCCGAACGCCGCCGATCCGGACCCGCGTAGATCACCGTGACGATCGGGGCGCTCCCAGCGCCCCGCCGAGCCGGCCGGCGCCGGACTCGACCCGGCGGAAGGCGTCGATCACCGCGTCGACGTCGCCGCCGCCGACCGCGCCGGCGATGGCGCCGTCGCGGAGGAAGACGACGCGGTCGGCAAGCCCCGCGGCGCCGGGGTCGTGGGTGACCATCACCCCCGGCTGACCGTCGTCGACGACGCGGCGCAGCAGCGCCATCACCGTCTTGCCGCTGGTCGAGTCGAGGTTGCCGGTCGGCTCGTCGGCCAGCACCAGCCGCGGCTCGCGCAGCAGCGCCCGGGCGATCGCCACCCGCTGCTGCTCGCCGCCGGAGAGCTCGGTCGGCAGGTGGGCGGCGCGGTCGCCGAGCCCGACCAGCTCCATCAGCTCGTCGACCCGCGCCGCGTAGGGCCCGGGCCGCTCGCCGTTGACGAGGGCGGGGAGGAGGACGTTCTCGCTCGCGCTCAGCGTCGGCAGCAGGTTGAAGAACTGGAAGACGAAGCCGAAGACCTCGCCGCGCAGCCGCGTCAGCTCGCGGTCGGAGAGGTCGTCGTAGCGGCGGCCGGCGATCGCGACCGAGCCGGCGTCGGGGCGGTCGAGCGCGCCCAATATATGGAGCAGGGTGCTCTTGCCCGACCCCGACGGCCCCATGATCGCGACCATCTGGCCCTCGGCGACGGCGAGATCGACGCCGCGCAGGGCCTGCACGGCGACGGCGCCGGCGCCGAAGCGGCGCTCCAGCCCGCTCGCCTCCAGCAGCGGCGCGCCGCCGGCCGCGGCCGAGGGCTCGGAGGCGGCTGGACGGTGGGCCGGCATTGAGGCGGCCAAAGTAATCACCGTCACATGGAAACCCATCCGTGGAACCCCGCAGCGAGTGTGGTGGTTACCCGCGATGGAGCCTCCCCGGCGCGCCCATAGTGTGGCCGCCGTGACCTCACTGGAACTCGCCCGCTGGCAGTTCGGCATCACCACGCTGTACCACTTCATCTTCGTCCCAGTGACGATCGGCCTGGCGATCTGCGTCGCCTTCTTCCAGACCCGGTGGTACCGGACCGGCGAGGAACACTGGCTGCGGTCGACGCGCTTCTGGGGCAAGCTGCTGCTGATCTCCTTCGCCCTCGGCGTCGCCACCGGGATCGTGCAGGAGTTCCAGTTCGGGATGAACTGGTCCAACTACTCGCGCTTCGTCGGCGACATCTTCGGCGCGCCGTTGGCGATGGAGGGGCTCGCTGCCTTCTTCGTCGAGTCGACCTTCCTCGGCCTCTGGATCTTCGGCTGGGGCCGGCTCTCGAAAAAGGTCCACCTCGCCTGCGCCTGGCTGGTCGCCGGCTCGACCGCGCTCTCCGCCTACTTCATCCTCGCCGCCAACTCCTGGATGCAGCACCCGGTCGGCTACAAGATGGCCGACGGCAAAGCCGAGCTGACCAACATCGCCTCGGTCCTCTTCAACAACACCGCGCTCTACGCCTTCGCCCACACGATCCTCGCCGCGCTGCTCACCGCGGGCATGATCATCATCTCGGTCTCGGCCTGGAACCTGCGCCGGGGCCGTGAGGTCGAGGTCTTCGGCGGTGCCATCCGGCTGGCCCTGCCGCTGGTCACGATCGCCGCCATCGTCACCGTCTTCGTCGGCCACTTCAACGGCGTCCTGATGAGCCACCAGCAGCCGATGAAGATGGCCGCCGCCGACGCCGTCTTCGAGACCAAGGACGGCGCCGGCCTCTCGCTCTTCGCCACCGGCGACTTCGAGTCCAACCCCGAAGGCCTCAACCGCAACGTCGAGATCCCCAACCTGCTCTCCTGGATCTCGACCGGCTACCCGCACGGCGAAATCAAGGGCATCAACAACCTCAACGCCGAATACCAGAAGAAGTACGGCCCGGGCGACTACGCCCCGATCGTCGCCGTCGCCTACTGGACCTGGCGGGCGATGCTCGGCTGCGCCTTCGTCATGCTGCTGTTCGGCGCCTGGGGCTGGTGGCTCTCGCACAAAGGCAAGCTGCGCGACTCGAAGTGGTTCCTGCGGCTGGCGGTGCCGGCGGTGGCGCTGCCCTTCATCGCCTCCGCCACCGGCTGGATGTTCACCGAGATGGGGCGCCAGCCCTGGGTCGTGTTCGGCCTGCTGAAGACCGACGTCGCCAACTCGCCGACGGTCAGCTCGTTCGAGGTCTGGGTCACCCTGGTCGGCTTCACCCTGCTCTACGGCGTGCTGGCCGCGATCGCCGGCCGCGTCTTCGTCAAAACCGTCAAGAAAGGGCCGGTCGAGGCCGGCAAAGCCGAGGAGCCCGGCCAGGAGCTGGCCCTCGCCTACTGATCGCCATGGACGAGTACACCTTCCTGCAAGTCGTCTGGTTCATCCTCATCTCGATCCTCTGGCTCGGCTACTTCGTGCTCGAGGGGTTCGACTTCGGGGTCGGGATGCTGATCCGCACCGTCGCCCACAGCAAGGAGGAGCGGCGCGCGGTGGTCCACTCGATCGGTCCCGTCTGGGACGGCAACGAGGTCTGGCTGCTGGTCGCCGGCGGCGCCACCTTCGCTGCCTTCCCGCAGTGGTACGCGACCCTCTTCTCCGGCTTCTACCTGGCCCTCTTCCTGATCCTGTTCGGGCTGATCATCCGCAACGTCTCCTTCGAGTTCTGGGGCAAGGCGGAAACCGACGAGGGCCGCGAACGCTGGGAGTGGGCGATGATCGTCGGCAGCGCTCTGCCGGCCCTGCTCTGGGGCGTCGGCTGGGCCAACATCATCCACGGGGTGCCGATCGACGGCAACATGGAGTACACCGGCAACCTGCTCGACCTGCTGCACCCCTACGCGCTGCTCGGCGGGCTGGTGACGCTGACCCTCTTCCTCGCCCACGGCGCGATCTACCTCGAGCTGAAAACCGAAGGCGAGATCCGCGGCCGGGCGAAACAGATCGCCGCCGTGGTGGCGCCGGTCGCCGCCTTCCTCGGCGCCGTCTTCCTCGCCTGGACCGTGCTCTCCCACGGCGGCGGCGTCGACGTCGCCTCGGCGATCGTCGCGGTCGGCGCGGTGCTCGCCCTCCTCGCCGCCGCGATCCTCGCCGACCGCCGCCCGCTGCACGCCTTCTACGCGACGACGACGGCGATCGTCGCCCTCTTCCTCGCCCTCTTCATCGACCTCTTCCCGCACACGATGGTCTCCAGCACCAGCTCGGCCTTCGACATGACCCTGAACCAGTCGGCCTCCTCGCACTACACGCTGGTGGTGATGACGGTCGTCGCCGTCCTCCTCGTCCCCGTCGTGCTCGCCTACCAGGCCTGGACCTACTGGGTCTTCCGCCACCGCGTCTCGGCGGCGGACTTCGGCGAGGTGCGCAGCCCGCTCGATCTGCTCGACAAGGACAAGCGGGAGGGCGGCGGTGGCGAGCCCGAGCCAGCAGGACCCTCGAGCTAGGTCGCGGGCGCGCGAGACGCAGCGGCGGCTGACCCGGACCAGCCGGGCGGCCCGCCTCCACCTCGCCTCGACCGTCGTCCTCGGCGTCCTGGCGACGGCGCTGATCGTCGCCCAGGCGACCCTGCTCGCCCACGTCATCGCCGCCGCCTTCCTCGGCGGCGACTCGCTCGCCGACCTCGCCCCGCAGCTGCTCTGGCTGGCGGCGATCTCGCTCGCCCGCGGCCTCCTCGACGCCGGCTTCGAGACCACCGGCCGGATCGGCGCCGCCCGGGTGATGGCCGAGCTGCGCGCCCGCCTCGTCCGCCACCTGCTGCTGGTTCGGCCCGGGGCGCTGCAGGGCGAGCGCTCGGGCGAGCTGGCGACCGCCGCGGTCCAGGGCGTCGACGCGCTGCAGGCCTACTTCGCCGCCTACCTGCCGCAGGCCGTGCTGGCGGCGCTGGCGCCGTTGATGATCCTCGCCTGGGCCTTCCCCCGCGACTGGGAGGCGGCGGCGATCCTGGCGCTGACGGCGCCGCTGATCCCGGTCTTCATGATCCTCATCGGCCGCCTCGCCGAGCGCTCGACGCGCAGGCGCTGGCGCCGCCTCTCGCGCCTCTCGGCCCGCTTCCTCGACCTCGTCGGCGGGCTCGAGACGCTGCGCGCCCACGGCCGCGCCGAGGCCCAGGCCGACTCGATCGCCGCTGCTGGCGAGAGCTACCGGCAGGAGACGATGAAGACGCTGCGGATCGGGTTCCTCTCGGCCCTGGTGCTGGAGCTGCTGGCGATGATCGGGGTGGCGCTGGTCGCCGCCACGGTCGGGATCCAGCTCGCCAATGGCGACCTCGGCCTGACCGCCGGCCTCACCGTGCTGATCCTCGCCCCCGAGGTCTACATGCCGCTGCGCAAGCTCGGCGCCCAGTTCCACGCCAGCGCCGACGGGATGGCGAGCGCCGAACGGATCTTCGAGGTCCTCGACCAGGCGCCGGCCGTGCGGGCGCCGGCGCACCCGCTGCCGGCGCCCGACCCCGGCCGCCAGGCGGTGGAACTCTCCGGCGTGCGCTTCTCCCACCCGGGCCGGCCCGAGGTCCTGCACGGCGTCGACCTGCGGCTGGAGCCGGGGGAGACGGTGGCGCTGGTCGGGCCCAGCGGCGGCGGCAAGTCGACGCTGGTCTCGCTGCTGCTGCGGCTGGCCGAGCAGGACGCGGGGCGCATCGCCTGTGGCGGCGTCGACCTGCGCGGGGTCGAGGCCGCCGAGTGGCGGCGCCAGGTCGCCTGGGTGCCGCAGCGGCCGACCCTGTTCGCCGGCACGATCGCCGAGAACGTGGCGCTGGCGGCGCCCGGGGCGTCACCCGAGCGGGTCCTGATCGCCGCCGAGGACGCTGGCCTGCTGGAGATCGCGCTGGGGCTGCCGGAGGGAATGGAGACGCGGGTGGGGGAGGGCGGCCGCCGCCTCTCCGCCGGCCAGGCGCAGCGGATCGGCCTCGCCCGCGCCTTCCTGCGCCGGGCGCCGCTGCTGCTGCTCGACGAGCCGACCGCCCACCTCGACGCCGCCAGCGAGCTGGCGCTGGCGGCGACGATCGAGCGCCTCGCCGCCGGCCGCACGACGCTGCTCGTCGCCCACCGGCCCGAGCTCGCCCGCCACGCCGACCGCGTCGTCGAGCTGCGCGACGGACGAATCGGCCCCCCGGCCCCCGCCGCCGCCACCCAGGCGGTGCTCTCATGACTCGCGGTTCCTTTGTCCGTCCCTCGAGGACAAACGAACCACGCGATGAGCCGCCGGGATCCCGTGGTTCCTTTGTCCGGAGGGTCCGG
>CAZHLT010000187.1:0-2382 GCA_964533285.1 uncultured Conexibacteraceae bacterium
GGCTCGTAGGTCTCGCGGGTGTCGTCCTCGGCGATCCCCAGCTCCGCCCGCAGCAGCTTCTTCTGGCGGCCGACCGCCTCGTTCTCCATCTCCATGTGGGCGTCGAGGGCGACGAAGCTGCCGTCGGCGAGCTCGGCCAGCGGGTTGATCTCGGCCAGGGTCATGTCGTTCTCGCGGAAGAGGCGGGCGAGGCGGGCGAGGATCGGCGTCGCCCGGTTCAGCTGCGAGCCGGTGACGCCGGTGGCGGCGATCACCTGCTTGGCCTCGAAGTCGGGGATCGGGAAGAGGTTGGAGACGTGGCCGCGGCCGACGTGGTCGGGGTGGGTCTCGGCGACCTCCTCGATGTCGATCCCGCCCATGTCGCTGAACAGCATCAGCGGCTTCTTCGCGGTGCCGTCCCAGACGACCCCCGCGTAGTACTCCTGCTTGACCTCGGCTTTCGGGTCGACGAGGACGCCGCGTGGCAGGTGGCCGTTGATCTCCAGCTCGAGGATCGCCGCGGCGTGCTCGGCGGCTTCCTCCGGGGTGTCGGCGAACTTGACGCCGCCGGCCTTCATCCGGCCGCCGGTCAGCACCTGCGACTTGATCACGACCGGGCCGCCGATCTCCTCGGCCGCCGCCCGTGCCTCCTCGGCCGTCTTGCAGAAGCCGTACTTGGTGACGGGTATCCCCGCCAGCTCGACGACCTTCCGCGCCTCGTACTCGTAGAACCTCATCGGCGGTCGCGGACCCTATATGAGAGCGTCAGCCGAAGGGCGGGTGGTAGAAGTCGGGCACCGGCTTCATCGAGAACGAGGCCGAGCCCCGGCCGCCGAGCAGCGCCCGCGCCGCGCCCTTCTGGTTGCGGCCGTAGGCGGTGCCGACGGTGCCGTGGAAGATCCCCGCCCCGTTCGCCTTGGCGCGGGCGACCGTGCGCCACTTGCCCCCGCGCAGCAGCTGGACCTTCACCGTGCCCCTGCCGCCGCTCGGGGTGCGGCCCCAGTAGCGGAGCTTGCCGTGTCTCGGGTAGGCGACGAAGGGGAACCTGAATGCCCCCGCGAACGGCTTCGGCTGGTCTTCGGCGACGCTGGCGGCGCGGAAGTAGAGCCCCGACTGCAGCGTTTCCGAATAGGGGCGGCTGGTGCTGGGCGGGTCGTCGCGCAGGCTGAACCAGAAGAAGTGGTCGACGCCGGCGCTCCAGGCCCGGTGCAGCGCCTCGGCGACCCAGCGGGTCTCGATCCTCATCGGCAGCCCGCCCGGGTCCGGCGGCTTGGAGTCCCAGGAGAACTCGGTGATCCAGATCGGCGTGTGGGCGAAGCTGCTGTTGATGCGCCCGGCCCGGTCGGCGGCCCGCACCAGGGTCTGCAGCTTCTTCAGGTCGCCGAGCTCGACGTCGTTGCCGTGGCCCTTGTGGTCCGGTCCGCCGGTCGTGTACGGGTGGATCGCGAAGATGTCGAAGTCGACGCCGCCGCCGCAGTCGCCCTTGGCCGGCTTCGGCTTCTTGCCGCCCTTCATGCAGAGCATCAGGCGGGCGAACTGCAGCGGGCCGATCGTGTACTTGGGCACCGCGATCGGCCCCAGGCCGGCGGCGATCACCAGGTCGCTCGGCTCGACCGCTTTGACGCCGGCGTAGAAGGCGTTGAGCAGGTCGCGGTAGAGGTAGGGCGAGACCGGCTTGCCGTTGGCGCCGAACTGCGGCGCGAAGAAGAGGCTGAGGTTGGGCTCGTTCATTGCCTGCCAGTAGCGGACCTGCGGCAGCCCGTGCAGGCGGCCGCTGTAGCGGGCGGCGGCGGCGGTCGCGAAGGCGCGCAGCGCAGCCGGGTCGGGGTTGCAGACGAGGCTGGCGAAGCCGCTGTCGTCGTGGCAGCGCTGGGCCCAGGTCGGCGCGCCGTCGACCTGCAGCACCGGCGTCAGCCCGGCGGCGACCGCGTCGCGGACGGCGTCGTCGGTGGCGGCCCAGTCGTAGCCGGGTTCGTCGGGGTCGGCGGGGTTCCAGCCGGCGGGCGGGTTGGCGGGGGCGGTCGGCCCCCAGCCGAGCGGGATGCGGACGAAGCTCGCGCCGGTCTTGCCGATCTGCGACATCGCCGCTGCCGAGGTCGGGTCGGGGTTGGAGACGCCCGTGTAGAGCGGCTGCGCCGCGACGCCGGCCGGGCCGGCCAGCGCCAGTGCCGCCACGCTGGCGAGCAGCGCGGTGAGGGCGGCGAGGCGGCGGCTCACTGAGTCGCCGACCGCTTTCGGTTGCGCAGCGCGTAGACGGCGCCCCAGGCCAGCGCCGCCAGCAGGAAGAGGGGGAGGAGGATGCCCAGCTCGCCGGAGCTCGTCCCGGTCGCGGTGCCGGCGAGCGTGCCGACGGCCGAGTTGCCGCCGCCGGATGCGGCTTCGCCACCGCCCGTGCCGCCACCG
>CAZHLT010000188.1:0-36254 GCA_964533285.1 uncultured Conexibacteraceae bacterium
GAGCGGCGCGGTCGGTCGCTCGGCGGCGGCGTCGGAGGCGGAGAGGACGCCGGTCGCCGCCATCCCCGCGCCCTCGCGCTCGCGGGCGGCGGCGATCAGGGCGCCGGCGCTCGGGTAGCGGTCGGCGGGGTCCCTGGCGACGGCGCGCTCGATCACCGCGTCGAGCCCCTGCGGCATCTCCGGCTCGCTGTCGGCGGCCTGACGGGCGAAGGGGGCGATCCCGGTCAGCGCCTCGAAGAGGACGCAGCCGAGCGAGTAGATATCGGCGCCGGGGCCGATCGAGTCGCCGCGCCACTGCTCCGGTGACATGTACTCGGCGGTGCCAACCACCGAGGCGCCGGAGACCGCCTCGCCGCGGCCGAGCGCCTTGGCGAGGCCGAAGTCGGAGAGGAAGGCGCGGTCGCCTTCGACGAGGACGTTGTGCGGCTTGACGTCGCGGTGGACGATGCCGGCGGCGTGGGCGGCGTCGAGCGCTTCGGCGACCGGGCCGAGCAGGGCGATCGCCCGCGCCGGCTGCAGCGGCCCCTCGCGGTCGAGCAGCCGCCGCAGGTCGCCGCCCTCGACCAGCCGCATCGCGACGATCAGCTCGCCGTCGACCTCGCGCGAGTCGTAGATCGGGACGACGGAGGGGTGGTCGAGGCGGGCGGCGAGGCGCGACTCGCGGAGGAAACGCTGGCGGAAGCCTTCGTCGCCGGCCAGCTCGTGGGCGATCACCTTCAGCGCCACCGGCCGTTCGAGGCCGAGGTGGGTCGCGCGGTAGACGACCCCCATCCCGCCCCGCGCGATCTGGGCCTCGATCCGGTACCCCGCGATCTCTGAGCCAACGGCGAAACGGTCCTCCGGCACCCAGGCGTTATACCGGCCGCGGCCGGACCCAGCGCGCCCCGCGTGGCAGAGCTTTTCCCCTCATAGAGAGAGAAATGACTGCCACGCGGGGTTGGCGGGAGCTGCCGGGGGGCTAGGGCTGCCAGGTCATGACTGGGCCGATCGAGCCGGTTTCGGCTTCGAAGCTGTCGGCCAGCTCGGTCCTGGTGCCGGTCTTGACGTTGATCGACATCAGCTGCTCGCTTTCGCCGTTGGCGATGAACGCCGCGATGCGGGTGCCGTCGCCGGAGAAGACCGAGTTAGTCTGCGACTGGTCCGGCAGCTCGACCAGCTTGTGGGCGCCGCCCTTGCCGATCCGCTTCACCCAGAGGCCCTGGGAACGGCGGAACAGCAGCGTGTGGCCGTCGGGCGAGACGTCTTCGACGAAGGCCGAGCCGACGCCGCGGACCTGCGGTTTCGGCTTCTGCCCGTTGCGCTTCATCGTGTAGATGTCGGCGTAGGCGGCCGGGGTGTCGCTGTCGTTGCCGCGGCTGAAGACGATGCCGCCGGCGAAGTAGCGCGGCGCCCACTCGTCGAGCGCCGGGGTGTGGGTGAGGTGGTAGGTGCGGCTGCCGCTGGGGGTGACCGCGTAGATGTCGTCGGCGCTGGCTTCGGCCGAGCTCATCGTCGCGCGGACGTAGGCGATCATCTTGCCGTCGGGCGAGAAGGTCGCTTCCCGCTCGTCGCCGGAGGACGCCGCCAGCGGGTGCGGCTGGCCGCCGCTGAGGCTGACCGTGTAGAGGTCGCGCTGGGCGCCGGGCAGCCCGATGCGGCGCTCGAAGACCAGGTAGCGGCCGTTGGGGGCGATCTTCGGCGCCGAGTCGATCTCGGGGCCGCTGGTCAGCTGGCGTTGGCCGCTGCCGTCGGGCCGCATCGTGAAGACGTTGCCGTTGCGGACGAAGGCGAGCGAGCGCCCGTCGGCCGAGAAGTCGGGTTCGACGTCGGCCGGGTCTTCGGTCAGCTGGTTGAGGCGACCGTAGCGGACCGCGAACAGGCCGCCCTCGAATTCGTCTTGTTTGACTTCGGTCGCTTTCGAGAAAACGACCGCGCCGCTGTGGCTCGGCTTGGCCTGGGCGGCCGCCGGGACCACGAGGGCGAGGAAGGCGAGCAGGGCGGTGATGATCGTGCGGTGGGACATCGGGTGCTCCTTTCGAGCGATCGGTGATTGCCCACCGATGGTCGGCCCTGCCGCCGCACCCGCCAACGCCAGCCCCGCCCCCCACCGGGCCACCCCTGTCCCACTCCGAGCCAGGCTCCCCATCGGTTCGCGAAACCGCGTTTATCCCCGGTATGCGGAGACAAACGCGGCCTCGCCGGCAGGGTGAGAAGAAAGGTGTTCTCGGCGCTCAGCGGGGGCGGTCGAGGCCGAGCTCGATGACGCGGGCGGCGATCTGGCGCGGGCGGTCGCGGCCGGCGTCGCCGGAGACGCCGAGCTTGGCGGCAAGCGCGTCGAGGCGGCGCTGGGCGGTGCGCTCGGAGACGTGCAGCGCCTCGGCCAGCTCGGCGCGGGTCGCGGGGCGGCCGGCGAAGGCGCCCTCGCTGCGGTAGGGGGCGACGAGGGCGACGGCGGTCGCCCGCTCCTCCTCGTTGAGGCCGACGCCGGGACCGCCGGCGGCGACGGTGGCGCCGACCGGGGTGACCGAGCCGGTCTTCACTTCGAGCCGGTAGCCGCCGACGATCAGCGTGTCGCCGTCGCGCAGCCGCCGCGGCCGCTCGAGCGGCTCGCCGTTCAGCGCGGTGCCGTTGCGGCTGTCGAGGTCGGTCGCCATCAGCACGTCGCCGCGCAGCTCGATCTCCAGGTGGTTCCAGGAGACCGCCTCGTCGTCGAGGCGGACGTCGGCCTCGGGCGAGCGGCCGATCACCGTCCGCTCGCCCGTGAGCGCGACCGACCGCGGCGCCTCACCCGGCCCGCTGAGCCAGAGCCGCGCGTCCACCCCGCCGCCTAGTAGCGGTAGTGGTTCGGCTTGTAGGGGCCGTCCACCGGGATCCCGAGATAGGCCGCCTGGTCGGCGCTCAGCTCGGTCAGCTTCACCCCGAGCGAGGCGAGGTGCAGGCGGGCGACCTTCTCGTCGAGGTGCTTGGGCAGGACGTAGACCTGCTTGGCGTCGAACTGGCCGTCGGCATTGGCGAACATCTCGATCTGGGCGATCACCTGGTTGGTGAAGGAGTTCGACATCACGAAGCTCGGGTGCCCGGTCGCGTTGCCGAGGTTGAGCAGCCGCCCTTCGGAGAGGACGATCACGGCGTGGCCGTCGGGGAAGGTCCACTCGTCGACCTGCGGCTTGACGTTGACCCGCTCGGCGCCCGACTCTTCCAGCGCCGCCATCTCGATCTCGTTGTCGAAGTGGCCGATGTTGCCGACGATCGCGTTGTGCTTCATCCGCGCCATGTGGTCGACGGTGATGATGTCGCGGTTGCCGGTGGCGGTGACGAAGATGTCGGCGCTGGCGACGACGTCCTCGAGCCGGCGCACCTCGTAGCCCTCCATCGCCGCCTGCAGGGCGCAGATCGGGTCGATCTCGGTGACGATCACCCGCGCGCCCTGGCCGCGGAGGCTGGCGGCGCAGCCCTTGCCGACGTCGCCGTAGCCGCAGACGACTGCGACCTTGCCGCCGATCATCACGTCGGTGGCGCGGTTGATGCCGTCGACCAGCGAGTGGCGGCAGCCGTAGAGGTTGTCGAACTTCGACTTGGTCACCGAGTCGTTGACGTTGATCGCCGGGAACAGCAGGTCGCCGCTCTCGGCCAGCTGGTAGAGGCGGTGGACGCCGGTCGTCGTCTCCTCGGTGACGCCCTTGATCTGGGCGGCGACGGCGGTCCAGCGCTGCGGGTCCTCGGCGAGCGAGCGCTGCAGCGTCTCCAGCACGATCCGGAACTCCTCCGATTCGGCCGAGGCGGGGTCGGGGACCGAGCCGGCCCGCTCGAACTCGACGCCCTTGTGGACGAGCAGGGTGGCGTCGCCACCGTCGTCGAGGATCATGTTCGGGCCCTCGCCGTCGGGCCACAGCAGCGCCTGCTCGGTGCACCACCAGTACTCCTCCAGGGTCTCGCCCTTCCAGGCGTAGACCGGGATCCCGGCCGCCGCGATCGCCGCCGCGGCGTGGTCCTGGGTGGAGAAGATGTTGCAGGAGGCCCAGCGCACCTGAGCGCCGAGCGCGACCAGGGTCTCGATCAGCACCGCGGTCTGCACGGTCATGTGGAGCGAGCCGGTGATGCGGGCGCCCTTCAGCGGCTGGCTGGGGCCGAACTCCTCGCGGGTCGCCATCAGGCCCGGCATCTCGACCTCGGCGAGGGAGATCTCCTTGCGGCCGAAATCGGCGAGGCCGATGTCGGCGACCTTGTAGTCCTGGGTTGCGGTGCCGCTGGTCATCGAGTCGCTTTTCTCCTGGTCGTGATTGGTCTTCGAGGCGGTCGTGCTCGAAGCAGTATGGCCGAATAAAGTTCCCTCGGTGAGCGGGCCTGAAACCGAGAAGCGAGTCGCGGCCGAAGCGGCGGCCGAGCTGGTCGAGGACGGGATGACCGTCGGGCTCGGCACCGGCTCGACCGTGGCCTTCCTGCTGCCGGCGCTGGCACGGCGCGGGCTGAGCGGGATCCGCTGCGTCGCGACCTCGGTGGCGACCGAGCAGCAGGCGCGCGAGCTGGGGATCCCGGTCGAGGAGTTCAACTCGCTGGACCGGCTCGACATCGCGATCGACGGGACCGACGAGGTGACGCCGGACGGCTGGCTGATCAAGGGCGGCGGCGCCGCCCACCTGCGCGAGAAGATCGTCGCCGCGGCGGCGGCGCGCTTCGTCGTCATCGCCGACTCGAGCAAGCCGGTGGCGGCGCTGGGCGGCAAGGTGCCGCTGGAGCTGTTCGCCTTCGGCGTCGCCTCGACCCTGGCCCGGCTCGGCGACGAGGTGGCGCTGCGCGAGGTGCCCGCCAGCCCCGACGGCGGCGTCATCGCCGACTACCGCGGGCCGATCGACGACCCGGCGGCGCTCGCCGCGCGGTTCGACGCCGACGCCGGGATCGCCGGCCACGGCCTGTTCCCGCCGGCGATGGTCAGCGACCTGATCGTCGGCCGCGGCGAAGACGTCGAAAGGTCGAGCTTCGGCGGCTGATGGACCTGGTCGAGCGCGAGCGCGAGATGGACGCCCTCGGCGCGTTGCTCGACGCGCTCGCTGAGGGGCGGCCGCGGATGGCCCTGATCGAGGGCCCGGCGGGGATCGGCAAGACGCGGCTGCTGACCGAGCTGCGGCAGCAGGCGCAGGAGCGGCGGATCGCGGCGCTCAGCGCCCGCGGCTCCGAGCTCGAGCGCGAGTTCCCGTTCGGGATCGTGCGCCAGATGCTGGAGCCGGCGCTGCTGGCGCGGCCCAACCGGACCGAGCTGTTCGAGGGCGCGGCGGAGATCGCCGGCGCCGTCTTCGAGCCGCCGGAGAGCGGCTCGCTCGGCGGCGACGCCTCGTTCGCGGTCCTGCACGGGCTCTACTGGCTGATCCTCGACCTGGTCGGCGACCGGCCGCTGCTGCTGACGATCGACGACCTGCACTGGTGCGACCGGCCCTCGCTGCGGGCGCTGGCCTACGTCGTGCGGCGGCTGGAGGGGCTGCCGCTGCTGATCGTCGCCACCGTGCGCAGCACCGAGCCCGGCACCGACCCGGCGCTGCTGGCCGAGATCGCCCAGGACCCGATGACCGAGCGCATCCATCCCGGGCCGCTGAGCCCGGCGGCGATGCCGGCGCTGATCGAGCGCCGCCTCGGCGCGGCGCCGGACGTCGCCTTCGCCGCCGCCTGCCACGAGGCGACCGGCGGCAACCCGCTGCTGCTCGACGAGCTGCTGAAGGGGCTGGCGGCGGAGGGGATCGAGCCGCGCGGCGAGCGCGCCGGCGTCGTCCGCGACCTCGGCCCGCGGGCCGTCTCGCGGGCGGTGCTGCTGCGGCTGGCACGGCTCGGCGACCGCGACGTCGCCGTCGCCCGGGCGCTGGCGGTGCTCGGCGAGGGGGCGGAGCTGGCCGAGCTGGCGGCGCTGACCGGGCTCGCGGAGGCCGAGGTGGCGCGGGCGACCGGCGATCTGGCGCGGGTCGAGATCCTGCGCCGCGAGCGGCCGCTGGGCTTCGTCCACCCGCTGGTCCAGGACGCCGTCTACGACGACCTGCCGCCGGCCCAGCGCGAGCTCGAACACGCGCGGGCGGCGCGGGTGCTGCGCGACGCCGGGGCGGCGCCCGACCGCGTCGCCGCCCACTTCCTGCGGGTGCCGGCGGTCGGCGAGGAGTGGGTCGCCGAGCTGCTCGCCGAGGCGGCCCGGCAGGCAGCCGAGAAGGGCGGCGCCGAGAACGCGGTCGCCTACCTGCGGCGGGCGCTGAAGGAGCCGCTCGAGCCGGAGCGGCGGACCGACGTCCTCTTCGACCTCGGCCACCGCGAGATGGACGTCCGCGGCGGCCAGGCGATCCCCCACCTGCGCGAGGCCTACGAGGGGCTCGATGAGCCCGAGCGCAGGGGCTGGGCCGGGTACGCGCTGGCGCGGACGCTGATGTTCACCCGGCGCGAGGAGGAGGCGGCGAAGGTCGCCCGCCAGGCGCGCGACGAGCTGCCCGACGACCTCGCCGACGTCGCCCGGGCGCTGACCGCGCTGGAGCTCGAGACCGCCTACTTCGGCCGGCCGGCGGGGGGCGAGCGCGAGATCGTCGCGGCCCTGCGCGAGAAGGGGATCCCCGGCGAGGGGCCGGGCAGCAAGATGCTGAAGGCGGTCACCGCCTACACCTGGGCGAACTCCGGCGGCAGCGCCGCCGACTGCGCCGCCCTGGCCGACGAGGCGCTGACCGGCGACACCCTGTTCCGCGTCGACAACGGCCTCTTCTGGGTGACGGCGATGGTCGTCCGGCTCTACGCCGACCTGGAGGACACCGACGACATCTGGGGCGCGGCGCGAGCCGTCGCCCACCGCCGCGGCTCGCTCTTCACCCAGCTCAGCATCAGCCTCTGGCGCGGCTTCGACCTGCTGCGGCGCGGCGACCTCGAGCAGGCGCAGGAATCGCTCGAATCGGCGTCCGAGGAGATGCTGCTGTGGGCCGGCTCGGAGGTCGAGATGACCGCCGAGTGGCCGACCGGGATGCTGGCCCAGCTGCTGGTCGAGCGCGGCCGGCTCGACGCCGCCGAGGCGGTGCTCGAGCAGGGCTACCGGGGCGAGAGCCTCGGCGACGGGCCCAACTTCTGGCGCCGCGGCAAGATCGAGCTGCTGCTGGCGCGGGGCGAGGCCGCCGAGGCGCTGGAGATGTGTGACGTCTACGAGGAGCGGCTGGGGCTGATGCGCAACCCGAGCGCGGCGCCCTGGCGCAGCCTCAAGGCGGAAGCGCTCGACCGCCTCGACCGCCGCGAGGAGGCGACCGAGCTGGCGCTGGCGGAGCTCGAGGCGGCGCGAGCCTGGGGCGCGAGCCAGGCCGTCGGCCGCGCCCTGCGCGTGCTCGGCCAGCTGCGGCGCGAGGAGGGGATCGACGACCTGCGTGAGGCGGTGGCGACGCTGGAGGGCTCGGCGGCGCGACTGGAGCAGGCCAAGGCGCTGCTGGCGCTGGGCACCGCGCTGCGCCTGGCGCGGGCGCCGACCGAGGCGCGCGGGCCGCTGCGCCGGGCGCTGGAGATCGCCAGCGCCTGCAGCGCCGAGGCAACGATCGAGCGCGCCCGCGAGGAGCTCGCCGCCGCCGGCGTCCGCCCCCGCCGCGAGGCGCTCGGCGGCGTCGAGTCGCTGACCCCGAGCGAGCGTCGCGTCGCCGGCATGGCAGCCGAGGAGATGACCAACCGCGAGATCGCCCAGGCCCTCTTCGTCACCCCGAAGACCGTCGAGGTCCACCTCTCCAACGCCTACCGCAAGCTCGAGATCAGCTCGCGCCGGCAGCTGGCCGGCGCGCTGGCCCCGTCGTAAGCGCCGCGAGGGACGAAAAACGAGCACGTAAGGGGGCGGGGAGAGCGCGCCGGGGGGAGAGCGCGCGCCGTTTTCCGCCTTGTACGGCCCATAGCCCGTACAAAGAAGAAAACGCGAGAGAGGGTCGGGACCAGCGCCCAGGTTTGGGCGCTGGTACGGCGCCAGCATGGGGTGATCTCGCGGCGACAGTTGCTGGACCTCGGCTATTCGCGCGACGCGATCGAGCACCGGCTCAAGAGCGGGCGCCTGCACGGGATGTGGCGCGGCGTCTATGCCGTTGGCCGGCGGGAGGTGAGTCGGGAGGGGCACTGGATGGCAGCGGTCCTGGCCTGCGGGAAGGCGGCGGCGCTGAGCCATCGCAGCGCCGCCGCCCTCTGGGGCATCGGCAAGGAGAAGATCTGGGAGCGCACCCTCCACGCCACGACGCCGTTGGTGGAACTGAGCGTCCCGGGCTCGGCGGGTGCGCGCCTCGGGGGGCTGCGCGTTCACCGGCGCCCCTCCCTGCCCAGCCATGACCTCACCGCCCGTGAGGACATACCCGTGACCGGGATCGTCCGCACCCTGCTCGACCTCGCCACCCTGGAACCGCCGAACCGCCTCGAGCGCGCCGTCAACGAGGCCGACAAGCGCGACCTGATCGACCCCGAGGCGCTGCGGCGGGCGATCGAGGCCTATCCGGGCGAGCCCGGCATCCGCCCCCTGCGCAAGGTCCTCGACCGGGACACCTTCCTGCTCTCCGACGACGAACTCGAACTCCTCGTCCACCCCCTGGTCCGGGCGGCCGGCCTGCCCCTCCCCGAATCGAAAGCGATCGTCAACGAGTTCGAGGTCGACTTCTTCTGGCCCGCCCTCGGCCTCGTCGTCGAGACCGACGGCTGGCGCTACCACCGCACGCCCGCCGCCCAGACCCGCGACGCCCTGCGCTTCCAGCTCCACACCGCCTCCGGCCTCACCCCCCTCCGCTTCTCCCACTACCAGGTCAAGCACGAACCCGCCCACGTCCTCGCGATCCTCCGCGCCACCGCCTGCCACCTGCACCGGCACGCGCCGTTGTCGACCTTGTCCGGCCCATAACCCGGTAAAGGTCGACAACGCGCCGTCCCGCGACCGCGCGCCACGCCCGTCCCGCACCCACACCTGCGAGATGAGGGTGCGGGACGGGCGTGGCTGGTCCCCCCCTCGTGGCCGGTCCCTTGGGGGTGCCCCCGTCCCTAGGGGTCCCCGGGGAGCCAACCTTAGGGTCCGATTTCGGGGGTCTCCTCGATGGCGAATGGCTCTCCAGAGCGGATTCTGGGGCCATGAACCGCACCAAGACGATCACGCTCGAGCTGCTGCTGGCCGGTGACGGCCTCAGTGGGTGCGCCCGCGAGGGCGACGGCCCGGCCCGCGAGTTCAGCGGGCGGCTCGGCCTGATGCACACGATCGACGAGCTGCTCGCCCGCGCGGGCGACGGACAGGAGGAGCAAATGAACCCCGAGACGATGCTTCGCATGCCCGACGCGGCCGCCCTGCGGCGGCTGATCGGGGGGACCGTGATCGGTCCCGAAGAAGCCGGCTACGACGCCGAGCGCAGCGGCTTCAACGCCCACGTCGACCAGCGCCCGGCACTGATCGCCGTGCCCAACAACGCCGAGGACGTCCGCGCCGTGGTCCGCTACGCGGCCGCCAACGGGATGCGGGTGGCGCCGCAGCGCACCGGCCACAACATGAACCCGCTGGGCCCTTTGGACGAGACGATCCTGCTCAAGACCTCGCGCCTTGACCGGGTCGAGATCG
Source organism: uncultured Conexibacteraceae bacterium (assembly GCA_964533285.1). Taxonomy (GTDB): domain Bacteria; phylum Actinomycetota; class Thermoleophilia; order Solirubrobacterales; family 70-9; genus VAYN01. Next base: position 9,539 of record CAZHLT010000188.1, read on the forward strand.
ACGCCCGCTCGCGCTGCGCGCGGGTCGGCTCCGGCGCCCGCTGGGGCGACGTCGTCCCCCAGGCCTCGCCGCTCGGGCTGGCCGCCCTGCACGGCTCGACCCCGGACGTCAGCATCGCCGGCTACAGCCTCGGCGGCGGCATGGGCTGGTACGCCCGCAAGCACGGCCTCGCCGCCAACAGCGTCACCGCGATCGAGCTGGTGACCGCTGACGGCGAGCTGCGCCGGGTCAGCGCCCAGACCGAGCCGGAGCTGTTCTGGGCGCTGCGCGGCGGCGGCGGCAACTTCGGCGTCGTCACCGCCCTCGAGTTCGACCTCTACCCGGTCGAGGAGGTCTACGCCGGCGTCCTCTTCTTCCCCTACGAACGGGCCGAAGAGGTGATGCAGGCGTGGCTGTAGTGGACCGCCGGCGCCCCCGACGAGGTCACCTCGGTCGGCCGCCTGCTCCAGTTCCCGCCGTTCGAGGAGATCCCGGAGCCGGTCCGCGGCAAATCGTTCGCCCTGGTCGAGGCGGTCCTCCTCGGCACTCAGAGCGAGGGCGAGGAGCTGCTGGCGCCGCTGCGGGCGCTGGGGCCGGCGATCGACACCTTCGCGATGGTGCCGCCGGCGGCGCTGGCCGAGCTCCACATGGACCCGCGCGACCCGCTGCCCTCCGACAGCCACCACGCCCTGCTGGGCGAGCTCGACGCGGGGGCGATCGGCGAGCTCGTCGCCGCCGCCGGACCGGGCTCGGGCTCGACCCTGGCCTCGGTCGAGCTGCGCCACACCGGCGGCGCCCTGGCACGGTCGGCGCCGCACCACGGCGCGGTGGCCACCCTGCCGGGCAGCTTCGCCTCCTTCGCCGTCGGCCTCGCCGACGAGGCGACGGCGGCGCGGACCGCAGCCGACCTGGAGCGGGTCGAGGCGGCGATCGGGCCGTATGAGGCCGGCCAGTACCTCAACTTCACCGAGCAGACGACGGCAGCGGAGTCGTTCTTCGACGCCGACACGGCCGCCCGCCTGCAGGCGGTGAAGCAGAGCTACGACCCCGAGCGCCTGTTCCAGGCCAACCACGAGATCGGAGCCGGCCGCTAGGGCCGGCTCCACGACCCGAAAGGAGCGAACGATGGAGATGACGAGGACCGACAAGGCGGTGGCCCTGCTGCTGGCGCTGGGGGCGGCGATCGCGCTGGCCCTGGCGCTGGTCGCGCCGGCCAAGGCGGCGACTTACAGCAACGGCTTCCAGCTGTCCAAATTCAAGGTCGAGATCGACGGCTACTCGAACACGACCTGGCACCGCAACATCGAGGCGACCAACGAATGCGAGGTCAGCGACCACTCGTTCGGCCGCGAGCGGCTGACGTTCGAATCGACCAAGCCAGTGGTGATCACCGCCAGCCACATGCCGGGTGAATTCAACCCGCAGTTGTTCTCCGGCAGCGCCGTGCTCGGCGTCCCGGTCAAGGTGAAGATCCGGCGCAGCTTCACGCCGGCGATCGCCGCCCCGGCGAGAGCCTGCGAAGACAACGGCGGCGGCGCCGAGGTGACGCCTCCCGACTGCGGCACGCGGACGGTCAAGGGCTGGCCGCTGAAGCTCGAATTCAGCGACAAGAAGAAGAACGGGTTCCAGGTCCACAGCGAGGGCAACGTCAAGATCCCGTACGTCAACTGCCCCGGGGCGGGGTTCACGTTCCCCTACCTGCTCGACGAAGAAGGGACGCGGGAGAGGCGCAAGCCGCTCTACGCCGATCTCTCCCAGGACGAGATCTTCGATCCCCAATTCCGCAAGTGGATCACGCTCGGCAACGGCAGCTGGAAAGAAGCCGACGACACCTGGTGGGCGAAGACCGACGTGCACTGGGCCGTCTCCTTCACCCGCATCGGCGAGAAGGGCAAGGGGAAGCATTAGCTCCCCCGGCGCCGGGCCAGCGGGCCCGGCGCCCGCCGGCGCCCGGCGGGCCGCTGCGGATCGGCGCCTAGGCTTCGGCGCCGATCCAGCGGTCCGCCATCGGCGTGTGCCGCTCGATCGCCTTGCCGAGGCGCTTCGGGTCGCCGTCGATCACCGCCTCGACCAGCTCTTCGTGGACGGCGAGGTTCTCCTCGGCGTCGAAGAACTCGTCGCCGGTGACGTTGTCGAGGCCGTCGTCGACGAAGTCCAGCAGGGTCAGGTACAGCGTCTTCAGCGGCGCGTTGGTGCCCATTTTCGCCATCCGCCGGTGCAGGTCCCAGTTGAGGCGGAGGAAGGCCTTCGGGTTGCCGGTCTGCTTCTGCATCCGCGAGATGACCTGCCGCAGCGCTTTCGCATCTGCCGCCCTGCAGTGGTGGGCGGCTTCGCGGCAGACCAGCGGCTCCAGCGCGTTGCGGACCGCGAGGCAGTCGGTGAAGGGGGCGTCGTCGACCTTGAAGCCGAGCACCAGGTGGTTGAGCCGCACCCGCGAGGAGGGCGAGGCGACGAACATGCCGCCGCCCGGGCCGGGTCGGGCCTCGATCAGGCCGCGGGTCTCCAGCAGCCGCAGCGCCTCGTTGACGGTCGCCACCGCGTAGCCGAAGCGATTGCGGATGTCCTCCTTGGTGCCGAGGCGCTCGCCGGCGGAGAGACCGTTGTCGACGATCTCCTGCTCGAGACGGCGCGACAGCTCCTCGGCCCGGGAGATCCGCACCGGTTCAGTCGACGCCATCATCACCCCGTCTTTCTGACCCTGATGATTGCATCGGATTACCGGACGAGTCTATCGAGCCGCCCTAATGAGCCCCCGCCACGGCGCCGACGTTGATCGACTCGAGCAGGCCGTGCTCGGAGAGCTGCTCGCTGGCCAGCTCGCCAACCGCGGCGCCGCCGAAGAAGACGATCACCCGATCGCAGACTTTGGCCATCTCCTCGAGGTCGCTGGAGGTATAGAGGACGACCTTCCTGCTCGCCGACATCTGGGCGATGATCGCGTGCATGTCCTCCTTGGCGCCCATGTCGACGCCGCGCGAGGGGTCATCGAGGAGGACGACCGAGGGTTCGGCCTCGAGCCATTTGGCGAAGACGACCTTCTGCTGGTTGCCGCCCGAGAGCGAGCCGGCGGGAAGCGCGGTGGAGGCGGTGACGATCTTCAGCTCCTCGCGCCAGTGCTCGGCGCGGCGGCGCATCTGGCCGCGGCGCTGAACGACGCCCATCCGCCGCAGCGGCCCGCCTTTGACCGAGCTGATGTTTTCGGCGATCGAGCTGCCCAGCATCAGGCCGAGGCGTTTGCGGTCGGCCGGCACGTAGGCGATGCCGGCGGCGACGGCGCGGTTCATCGTCCGCGGCCGGCGGCCGCCGCCGGGCAGCGAGACGGTTCCCCGGTCGGGCCGCAGGCGGCCGCAGATGACGTCGAGGACGGCGTGGGCGCCGGAGCCCTCGAGCCCGGCGAGGCCGACCACTTCGCCGGGACGGGCGGTCAGGTCGAAGGGCTCGAGGATGCCCTCGACGGCGACGCCGTCGAGCACCAGCGGCGCGCTGGCGCCGGCCGCCTCCTCGAACGGGGTGGCGTCGGTGATGTGCTTCTCGCGCGCCATCGCCTCGCCCAGCATCTCGACCACCGTGCCCTGGATCGTCATCTCCTCGCGCGGGCGACGGGCGACGACGACGCGGCCGCTGCGCAGGACCGTGATCCGGTCGGCGACGGCGAAGACGTCCTCGAGGAAGTGGGAGACGTAGACGACGGCGACGCCGCGGTCGCGCAGGTTGCCGACGACCTGCAGCAGCCGCTCGGTCTCCGCTTTCTGCAGGGCCGAGGTCGGCTCGTCGAGGACGAGGATCTTCGGCTCGTTGAGCAGGGCGCGGGCGACCTCGACCAGCTGCTGCTCGCCGAGCCGCAGCGAGGCGATCTGACGGCCGAGGTCGACGTCGAGCCCGATCGCCTCCAGCACCGGCTTCGCCGTGCGCCGCATCGCGCGGCGGTCGAGAGCGACGCCGGCGGCGAGCGGCTCGCGGCCGAGGAAGAGGTTGGAGAGCACGTCGAGGTGCGGGAAGAGGGTCAGCTCCTGCGAGACGATCGCGACACCGTGTTCGGCCGCCTCGCGGGAGTTGGAGAAGGCGACCGGCTCGCCTTCGAGCCGCAGCGCCCCCTGGTCGGGGCGGGTGCCGCCGACGAGGACCTTGATCAGGGTGGACTTGCCGGCGCCGTTGGCGCCGAGCAGGGCGTGGACCTCACCCTGGTGGATCTCGAAATCGACGCCATCGAGGGCCTTCACACCGCCGTAGCTCTTGTGCAGGTCCTCGACGGTGTACATCGGCATCCTCGATGACGTCGTTTCGTTCATGGGAGGAGAGTCAGCCCCTTATTTCCAGGCTTCCTCGATCGGCACCGCTTCCGGCATGCCGCTGGCGAAGAGTTCTTCCACACCCGCGGCGTAGAAGTTCTCCGGTTCGCTGGCACGTTCTTCGACGGCGGCGATGTCTTCTTTGGTGAACAGCTGCTGGCCCGTATTGACGAACCCTTCGGGCAGTTCCGCACCGCGCGCCGCTTCAGTCAGCATGCGGGTGGCGGTGTAGCCCTGCAGCCACCAGTTGGTGCCCATCGCGGCGATGATCGTGCCGTCCTTGAGGCCGGCGATCGTCTCCGGCGGGAGCTCCATCGCGCCGACGATCAGGTCGTAGCCCTTTTCCTTGATGACCTTGTAGAGGCTGGTGCCGTCCTGGTCACAGGTACCGGTCGCCAGCATCGCGTTCGGATGGGCGGCGAGCTCGGTCGTCCACGCTTCGGTGTTCGCCTGCGGTTCGACTTCCGAGGTGAACTTCTCGACCTTCGCCTTCGGCAGCAGCTTGGCCAGCGCTTCGTCGAACCCTTCGGTCCGCTGCGCGAGCACGCCCGCTTCCTGGGCGACGCACTGACCGAGGATCACTTCGCCGGTGCTCGACGACGGGATCTTCGCCAGATTGATCGTTTCTTCCAGCATTTCGCGGGCCTCCGACTTGTCGTCGGTGCCGACGAACAGCTGGATCGCCGCCGCGGAGACGTCCTGCGGTTCAGAGGACGGGCGTTCGTTGAAGACGAGGTAGTTGTCCACCTGTTCGGTGATCGTCTTCATCGTCCGCGTCCACAGCTCCGGCGGGAACGGCGCGACCCCCATCGCGTCCGGTTTGGTCGCCAGGAGGTCGGCGGCCTGCTTCTGCGCGACTTCCGGTTCGACCGTCGGCGGACCCTGGACCTTGAGATCGACCGCGCCGTCTTCGGCGGCGAAGCCTTTCATCCCTTCGGCGATTTCCTGCCCGAAGCTGACCCCGGTGAGGATCTCGACCATCGCGACCGAGACCTCTTCCTTTTCGCCGCCACCTTCTTCGCCGCCGCCCGCTTCTTCGGTCGACGCCGCTTCTTCGGTCGAGCTGGAGCCGGTGTCGCCACCGCCGCCGCATGCCGCCAGGCCAAGGGCCAGGAGCAGCGCCGCCAGCGCGGCGAGGGCGAGCAGGCCCTTGTTGGTTCTCTTCTCACTCATGCAGTGATTCCTCTCTCCTCTGTAGGTACCGCTGTTGGGGTAAGGGTCAGGTGCCCCGCAGGGCACGGGCCGCACGACGGCGACGGACGAGCGCGTCGGAGCCGACTGCAACGACGATCACCGCGCCGGTGACGAAGTTCGTCCAGTTGGAGTCGATCGAGAAGAAGATCAGGCCGCTGTTGATGACGGCGACGATCAGCGCCCCGATCAGGGCTCCGGGCACGGTGCCGGTACCGCCGCTGACGGCGGTTCCACCGATGATCGCCGCGGCGATCACCTGCAGTTCGTAGCCGGCGCCGACGGTCGGGTCGGCGCCCTGGAAGTAGGCGAGGCTGAGGACGCCGGCGAGGCGGGCGAGGCCGCCGGTCAGCATCAGCGCGTAGAGGCGGATCCGTCGCGTCGGGATCCCCGAGAACTCAGCCGCCTGGTGGTTGGAGCCGGTGGCCCGCACCATCGCTCCGAAGCGCGTCTTCTTGAAGACGAAGGTGAGGACGACCCCGAGGATCACCACGATCCAGGCCGAGGTCGGGATCCCCAGCGTGTTCTCGCCGAGCTTGCTGAAGAAGCTCGAGTCGAGCGGGATGCCGGTCGCCGGTTTGCCGTCGGAGACGACCTGGACGAGGCCGCGATACATCGAGAGCGTCCCCAGGGTGATGATGATCACCGGGATCCGGAAGAGGTTGGCGAGGACGCCGTTGAAGGCTCCCATCGCGACCGCGACGACGATCGCCAGCAGCGCCGCCAGCCAGGGGTTGATGCTCGACATCCACTTGGCGGCGAGCATGATGCTGAGCGCGTAGATGCCGCCGACCGAGAGGTCGATCTCGGTCATCGCCAGCAGGTAGACCATCCCGTAGGCGGCGATCGCGACGAAGGCGGCCGAGCGGACGGTGTTGAGCAGGACGTCCTTTTCGAGGAATTCGGAGTGGAAGGAGCCGATCAGGACGATCAGCGCCACCAGCGCCAGCAGCGGCCCGATCTCGTCGATCGCGAAGACGCGGCGCAGGACCTCGCGGGCGCGGCCGGCGACGGAGGCGGTCCCGGCGGAGGCCGGCGGCGGGGTGCTGGTCGGCTGCGTGACGGCCGCCGGCTGCGAGGTGGTGCTGGTTTCGCTCATCTCTTCCATCCCGTTACGCGGGCATCCCAAGCCCGCGGATTTTCAACACGTAATGGTTATAACCGATAATCATTATAGGTGTCAACCCCTTCACCACGATCGGCCGGACCGCCGCGGCGAGGGTCAGGTCGAACCGTCTCGGCCGACCCTCAGCTCGGGAAGCCGAAGCTCGCCCGGCCTGAGGGCCTCTGGCCAAGCAGACCAAGGACGCAGGGAGCGCCGTGTGCTCTGCACACAAGCGAGCGAGGACGCCGGCATGCGCCGGTCAGGCGGCCTCAGGCGCGGACCCAGCCGCCGTCGACGACGAGCGTCTGCCCGGTGATGAAGGCGGCGTCTTCAGAGGTGAGGAAGGAGGCGGCCCCGACCAGGTCGGAGGGCTCCTGGGTGCGTTTGATCGCCTGCCCCTGGGCGACGAAATCGAACAGCCCGAGTTCTTCGTGCGGACCCTCGATCGTGCCTTTCGAGCGCACCAGCGAGGGCGCCAGGGCGTTGATCGTCACGCCGTCCTCGCCGATCTCGGCGGCAAGCGAGCGCAGGAACCCGATCAGGCCGCCTTTGCTGGCGACGTAGTGGGACATGCCCGGGGTGCCGTCGTGGAAGGTGGTCGAGGCGATGCAGAGGATCCGGCCCCAGCCGCGCTCGCGCATGCCGGGAAGAAACTCGTGGCAGGCGTGGAACATCGAGTCGAGGTTGACCGAGAGCACCTTGCGCCAGTCCTCGAAGGTCATCTGGTCGAAGGGGCAGATCGGGTAGATGCCAGCGTTGTGGATGAGGATGTCGACGGCGCCGAAGCGGTCCTGGGCGGCGGCGGCGAGCGCCACCATGTCCGCGGCCGCGGAGACGTCGCACTCGACCGCCAGCGCCTCCGAGCCGGCGGCCTCGACCAGCGCGACGGTCTCGGCGCCGTCGGCGATGTCGGCGATCACGACCTTGGCGCCGTCCTGCGCGAGCCGCTGCGCGTAGGCCTGGCCGATCCCGGCGGCGGCGCCGGTGACGACCGCGGTGCGTCCCTCGTGGGTGCTCATCTCTGCTCCTCTCCCTTCTCGCCTCAGGCGAAGATCGGGGACGGGTCGTTGTAGAAGACGAGTCGGTCGACCTTGTCGCCGTCGCGGTGCAGGATCGAGGCGGTCTTGACCGTCACCTCCTGGCCGTCCTTGCGCGTGTAGGTGACGTCGGACTCGAGGATCGTCGTGTCGCCGTCCTCGTAGCGGTTGCGGATGTCGTGGCGGAGGCCGCCGATCATCCCCCAGAAGCCGCCGATCGTCGCCCGGATCTCGTCCTTGCCCTGGGCCGGCGGGTTGTCGTTGAAGCTGACGACGGCGTCGTCGGTGTGGCGCGCGACGAAGTCGTCGAGCCGCATCGCGTCGACATCGGCGAAGTAGTCCTGGATCCAGTCGCTCATCTGTAACTCCCTTTCCCGTTCGATTCCCAAAAGGACTGCGTCACTGCAAGGTCGGAACTGCGTGCTCGCCGGCGCCGCTCACTCCGCTTCTTTGAGGAAGGCGCGGACGCTGGCGGAGAAGGCGGCGGGCTGCTCGATCATCACCCAGTGGCCGCTGTTGCCGAAGGCGTGCAGCTGGGCGTCTTGGAGCAAGTCCATCAGCGGCAGCGAGGTCGCCCGCAGCGGCACGATCCGGTCGTGGTAGCCGTGGGCGAGGAGGATCGGCTGCTTGATCGCTTCCAGCTCCTCGGTCGAGAGCGCGAGGTCGTCGACGCCGCTCTGGCGCGGCTCCGGGAACATCGCGGAGAAGGCGTCGCGGACGACCGGGTCGGCGCTCGCCCGGTAGCGCATCTGGACCAGCTCGTCGGTGACGATCGACTGGTCGTAGGCGAACAGCTCGATCAGCCGCCGCATCGCCTCCGGGCTCGGGTCGTAGCCCCAGACCTCGGCCAGGCCCGCGGGGATCGGGCCGCCGATCCCCATCGTCCCCATGACGACGATGCGGTCGATCGCGACGGGGCGGGCGGCGGCGAGCGAGAGCGCGATCGCCCCGCCCATCGAGTTGCCGATGACGCTGAAGCGCTCGAGCCCGAGCTCGTCGACCAGGGCCAGCGCGTGGTCGGTCCAGAGCTTGCGGCCGTACTCGACGGGACCGTCGGGCTGGGTCCGGTTGAAGCCGACCTGGTCCGGCGCGATCACCCGGTACTCCTCGCTGAGGATCGGGTAGATCGGGCGCCAGTTGCTCCAGGCCGAGACGCCGGGGCCGGAGCCGTGCAGCAGCAGCAGCGGCGGGCCTTCGCCGGCGTCGTGGAAGAAGGTGTCGATGCCCATCACGGTCAGTTCGCGGCCGATCGCGTCGGGGTCGAGAGTCCGGGTATCGGTCTGAGAAGTCATTGAGCCAATCTGTAAGAGGTGGTCCCTGAAGTGGCTGCGAAGCTACCACTTATAATGATTCGGTGTCAATGCCCCTGAGGCCGTGGGGGCCGGGGCCGAGAGAGGAGCGCCGCCTGATGAAGCGCGAGCTGATCAACCCCGAGGGCGTCTTCGCCCACCCCGCCTACGCCGGTGTCGTCACGGTCACCGATCCGCGCAAGTTCCACTTCATCGCCGGCCGCACGCCGGCCGACCACGAGACCTACGAGTGCGTCGCCCCGGGCGACTTCCTGGCCCAGTACCGGCACGTGATGAGGACGCTCGACATCGAGCTGAAGGCGGTCGGCGCGAGCTGGGAGGACGTCGTCTTCCGCCGCATCTTCACCCTCGACGTCGACGCCTTCCTCGCGGCCCAGCAGACCGATCCCGAGATCCAGGGCTACTGGGAGCCGGGCAAGGTGCCGCCGGGGACGCTGATCGGCGTCACCCGCCTCTCCGACCCCGAGTTCCTGATCGAGGTCGACCTGCTGGCGATCACCGGATGAGCTGGCGGGCGGCGCCGGAGGGCGGCGCGGCGGGCTGGGTGGCGTGGCGGACCACGCGCGGCGGGCCGGTGGCGTGGCGTGGCAGGCCGGGTGGCGCGGGCAATTCCGCCGGCCGCGGTCTGAATTCCTCATAATCATTCCATGTTAAGCTCTCTCTTCCGCACTTCGTAATCAATTACGCTGGGATTCCTCCAACGGGAATGGAGAGGTACAGATGGGAATCGCCCACGTGGCACACGCCGAGCTGCGCGTCACCGAGATCGAGGCGTCGCGCGACTTCTTCACCAGGGTCCTGGGGCTGTTCGTCAGCGCCGAGGACGACGACCACGTCTACCTGCGCGCCTGGCAGGACTGGGACCACCACACGCTGGTCCTGACCCGGGCCGAGGCGAGCGGCCTCGAGCACGTCGCCTGGCGGGTCGACGGCCCCGAGGCGCTGGGCGAGTTCGAGCGGCAGCTGAAGGGGCTCGGGATCGAGACCCAGTGGGTCGAGGGCGGCAGCGGCGTCAGCCTCGGTCACGGCGACGCGCTGCGCTTCCTCTCGCCGCAGGGCATCCCGACCGAGCTGTTCTGGGAGGTCGAGCGCTACGAGGAGAAGGACCCGGCGCTGCAGTCGAAGCTGCCGAGCCACCCGCAGCGCTACACCGGCAACGGCGTCCACCCGCGCCGCTTCGACCACGTCAACTTCCTGGTCGACGAACCGCAGGCCGAGCAGGAGTTCTTCAGCGACCAGATGGGGATCCGCCACAACTACTACATCACCGGCGACCTCGGGCAGGGCGAGCAGCGGCTCGCCTCCTGGCTGGCGAAGACCAACCTCTCGCACGAGCTGGCCTTCATGCGCAACAAGAACCAGAGCGGCTCGCTGCTGCACCACGTCGCCTACTACGTCGACACCGCCGACCAGATGGTGCGGGCGGCGACGATCCTCGCCGACGCCGGGGTGAAGATCGAGTGGGGCCCGGGCCAGCACGGGACCAGCGGCGCGGTCTTCCTCTACTGCTGGGAGCCCTCGGGCAACCGGATCGAGGTCTGGAGCGGCGGCTTCCTGCTCTTCGCCCCCGACTGGCAGCCGATCCGCTGGGACCCGGAGACCTCGCCGCTCGGCCTCGAGCTGTGGGGGTCGGACATGCCCGACACGTACCTCAAATACGGCACCGCGCTGGCCCGGGGAGCGGCCGCGCCGCAGCCGGCGTGAGCGCGCCGATCGTCACGGTGGCTTCCGGTCGTTCGTGTCCGGGGCGAGCGGGGCGCTCATCCGTGGGTGTGCGATGAGCGCCGCGCGCCCGGGCGGCGGGGTGGTCGCCGCCGCTCGGGCGCTCGCCGCCCACGGCCTGGTCGACGCCTTCGGCCACGTCTCGGCCCGCGTCGGCGAGGTGGCGCTGATCACCCCGGCGCTGCCGATGTCCGAGGTGCGGGCCGAGGCGCAGCTGGTCGAGCTGCCGCTGGGCGAGATCGAGGAGCTGCCGGCGGCGGCGCCGAAAGAGGCCTGGGTCCACTGGGCGATCTACCGCGCCCGCGCCGACGTCGGCTCGATCTGCCGCGGCCAGCCCCCCTCCCCCCTCGCCGTCGCCGCCGTCGCCGACGAGCTGCCGGCGGTGCTCGGCCAGGGCGCGATCGCCGGCGCTCCGGTCCCCGTCCACCCCGACTCGCGCCTGGTCCGCGAGCGCGCCCGCGGCGAGCACCTCGCTGCCGCCCTCGCCACCGCCGACTCCCTGATCATGCGCGGCAACGGCGCCCTCGCCACCGCCTCGACCCCGGGCCGGGCGCTGGCCCGCCTCTACCTGCTCGAGCGCTCCGCCGACACCTGGCTGCGCGCCGCCGCCGCCGGCACCCCCCGCCCGCTCAGCGCCGAGGAAGCCGCCGCCTGGCAGGCCGCCGGCGAGGAGCTCCTCGAGCGCCTCTGGCACCACCTGCACGACTGAGCACCCAGGGAAGGGCGCATTTGCGCACTCCCTCCCGTGGACAACCCGCCTCGCCTAACCGAGGTCGGCGAAGAACTGGGGGCGGATGCGGACCTGCTCGACCATCCGCGTCTCGACGCCGAGGCCGTTGTCCTTGAGCAGGTCGCAGAGGCGGTCGCCGTCGATCAGGTCGACGGGAGGCGCGCCGTCGCGCGCCGCCTCCGCTTTCGCCGCCTTGGTGAAGGACCCGGTGGTGATCAGGAGGCCCCGGTCGCCCCGCCCCTGCATCGCGCCGCGGAAGTCACGCACCTTCTCGGGGCCGACGGAGCCCCGGTACCGCTTGCACTGGAAGAAGACGGGGAAGCTGACCAGCGACAGCTGGTAGACGCCGACGCCGTCGATGCCGCCGTCGCCCGAGCCGCCGGTGACATTGGTGTTGACGAACCCTTCTTTGCGCAGGAGCAGCTTCGCCAGGTGCTCGAACTTGGCCGGGTCCATCTCGAGGAGCACCGCGAGCAGCTCCTCCCGCCAACCTTCGGCCTCCTCCTCGCCATCGTCGGCGACGTCCTGCTCTTCCCTCGCCGCCCTCGCGTCCCGGCGCTTGCGGCGGCGCTCCTCCTTGATCCGCTCCCGGTCGCGCCGCCAGAGCCGCTCGACCTCCTCGGCCCCGACCGTCCTCCCGCGCTGGGTGGTCACCCAGGTGCCGCGAACCGGGTTGTCGAGGAGCTCGATCCGCTTGAGGTACGTCCGGGCCCAGGCCAACCGGTACTCGATCTCGGAGCGGGGACCGTCGTTGTGGAGGACGGCGAGCTGGTCGTCGGCGAACCCCTCTTCCTCGATCACCAGTTCGTCGATCTCGTGGTTCTTCGCCGAGTGGCCGAGAACCCGTACCGCCAGCAGGGTCGGCCACATCAAGTCGCTGTACGACGGGACCTCGACCTGGCTGCCTCCCTCCACGCAACGGAGCCTAACCGCTCGACTGTCGACTTACTCTCGCATCGCGAGAGTAAGTCGACAGTGGGGGCGGGGCTAGCCGATCGCGGGGCGCATCGGGTCGCTGCCGTCCCAGTTCTCGGCGGCGGCTTCGAACATCGCGAAGAAGCCGCGCAGGCCGTCGCTGTCGGCGTGGACCTCGATGTCGTGGCCGAGCGAGGCGGAGCCGTCGTGGTAGGTGAAGTCGACGTCCTCGCCGAAGTGGGCGTGGAGGTACTCGGGCAGGCCGGCGGCCTCGAGCTCGGCGCGGATCGAGTCGAGCGAGGCCGGCGGCACCGCGTAGGCGACGTGGTGGAAGCGGGGCGCGGCGTCGCCGGCGAAGCGGGCGGCGGCGCGCTCCGGCGCCAGGTTGGCGATCACCATCAGCTCGACCGGCACCGCGTTGCAGATCCCGAAGGCCGAGGCGTGGACGAACTCGCCCGGCTCGCCGCGCGAGCTGACGTCGCTGAGCGGGACCTCGTCGAGGAAGAAGAAGGGGCCGGCGCCGAACTGCTCCTGCAGCCGCCGGGCGGCGGGCTCGATCTCCTCGACGACGTAGGCGAGGTGGTGGATCGGGCCGAGGTCGGGCATCGGGCTCCCTCGCCGTGGGTCAGCCGCCGGCAGCGGCCGGCTGCGCCGCCAGCTCGGCGGCGATCTCGATGATCAGGTCCTCCTGGCCGCCGACCGCCTTGCGCTTGCCGACCTCGACCAGGATGTCCTTGGTCGAGACGTGGAAGCGCTCGGCGGCCCGCTCGGCGTGGAGGAGGAAGGAGGAGTAGACGCCGGCGTAGCCGAGCAGCAGCGAGGCGCGGTCGACCAGCTGGGGGCGGTCCATGATCGGCCGCACCACCTCCTCGGCGACGTCGAGCATCGGGAAGGTCTCGGCGCCCAGGGCGATCCCCAGCTTCTCGAAGACCGCGGTGAGGACCTCGGTCGGGGCGTTGCCGGCGCCGGCGCCGAGGCCGCAGGTGCAGCCGTCGATCCAGGTCGCGCCGGCCTCGTGGGCGGCGATCGAGTTGGCGATCGCCAGGCTGAGGTTCTCGTGGCCGTGGAAGCCGACCTCGGTGGCGGGGTCGAGGCCGCCGCGCAGCGTCTCGACCCGGGCGCGGACGCCGTCGGGGAGCAGGGCGCCGGCCGAGTCGGTGACGTAGACGACCTCGGCCCCGGCCGCCTCCATGGTCTTCGCCTGCTCGAGCAGCCCTTCGGGGCTGTTCATGTGGGCCATCATCAGGAAGCCGGCGGTCTTGAAGCCGAGCTCGCGCGCCAGTTGCAGGTGCGAGGGCGAGATGTCGGCCTCGGTGCAGTGGGTGGCGACGCGGACCACCGAGGCGCCGAGCTCTCGCGCGCGCGAGAGGTCCTCCTTGACGCCGATCCCCGGCAGCAGCAGGACCGCGATCCGGGCCCGCTGCACGGCGCCGACGGCGGCCTCGATCAGCTCGAACTCGTCGGTCAGCGAGAAGCCGTAGTTGAAGGAGGCGCCGCCGAGCCCGTCGCCGTGGCTGACCTCGATCACGTCGACGCCGGCGCGGTCGAGCGCCCCGGCCACCGCGACGACCTGCTCGGTCGTGATCTGGTGGCGCTTGGCGTGGGAGCCGTCGCGCAGGGTCGAGTCGACCAGGGTCGTGGTGACGCCACTCACGCCGCTACCCCCTCGCGCTCGCGCAGCTTCGCCAGCTCCTCGCCGACCGCCACCGCGGCGGCGGTCATGATGTCGAGGTTGCCGGCGTAGGCGGGCAGGTAGTCGGCGGCGCCCTCGACCTCGACGAAGATCGCCACCCGGTCCTCCTCGAACTGCGGCTCGCCGCGCAGCCGATAGCCGGGCACGTAGCCGGCGACCCGCTCGCGCATCCGCTCGATGCTCTCGCGGATCGCCTCGCGGTCGGCCTCGGGGGAGATCCCGCAGAAGACGGTGTCGCGCATGATCAGTGGCGGGTCGGCGGGGTTGAGGATGATGATCGCCTTGCCGCGCTCGGCGCCGCCGATCTCCTCCAACCCCTTGGCCGTGGTGCGGGTGAAGGCGTCGATGCTTTCGCGGGTGCCGGGGCCGGCCGAGAGGCTGGCGATGGTGGCGACGATCTCGGCGTAGGGCACCGGCGTCACCGCGGAGACGGCGGCGACCATCGGGATCGTTGCCTGGCCGCCACAGGTGATCATGTTGACGTCGGCGGCCTCCCAGTGCTCCTCGATGTTGACCGCCGGGACGACGCCGGGGCCGAGCTTGGCCGGGGTCAGGTCGATCGACTGCAGCCCGGCGGCAGCGATCTTCGGCGCGTTGGCGCGGTGGGCGCCGGCCGAGGTCGCCTCGAAGACGAAGCGGCATTCCTCCGGGTGGGAGACGATCCAGTCGACCCCCTCGTGGGTAGTGACGAGGCCCTCGCGGCGGGCGCGGCGGAGGCCGTCGGAGTCGGGGTCGATGCCGACCATCACCCGCGGCTCCAGCGTCCGCGAGCGCAGCAGCTTGTACATCAGGTCGGTCCCGATGTTGCCGGAACCGAGGATCGCGCAGGGGACCTTCTCGCTCACTTCTCGCTCCTCACTCGAACCTGGTGGTGACGGCGCCGAGCTCGGCGAACTCGGCGTGGACGGAATCGCCGGCAGCGACCGGCAGGGCGGCGTGCAGGGCGCCGGCGATGACCAGGTCGCCGGCCCGCAGCGGCACCCCGAACTCGCCCAGCTTGTTGGCGAGCCAGGCGATGCAGCGGACCGGGTTGCCGAGCACGGCGGCGCCGGCCCCGGTCGCGGCGAGCTCGCCGTTGACGCTCAGCACCATGCCGATCGTGCGCAGGTCGAGGTCCTCGACCGCGGTGAGGCGGCCGGCGCAGACGACCCGTGCGCAGGAGGCGTTGTCGGCGATCGTGTCGGGCAGCTTGATCTTCCAGTCGGCGACGCGGGAGTCGATCACCTCGATCGCCGGCAGCGCCCCGGCAACGGCGCCGAGCACGTCGGCGGAGCTGACCCCCGGTCCCTGCAGCTCGCGCGCCATGACGAAGGCGATCTCGGCCTCGACCCGCGGCTGGATCAGCTCAGCGAGCGGGATCGCGTCGCCCTCCTCGACGATCATCTCGGCGAAGAGGGCGCCGAAGTCGGGCTCGTCTACCCCGAGCTGCTGCTGCATCGCGGCAGAGGTGAGGCCGACCTTGCGGCCGCGGACGAGGCCGCCCTCCGCTTTGCGCCGGTGCACGTTGATCTGCTGGATCCGGTAGGCGTCGGCGACGGTCAGCTCCGGGTGCGACTCGGTCAGCGGCGCGATCGGTTCGCGCGTGCGCTCGGCCGCGGCCAGCTTCCCGGCCAGCTCGGCGAGGATCTCCTCGCCGGCACCGGCGTCTTGTCGCTCCTCCGTCAGGGCCATCTCGACGCCCGCAAACCTATCACACATAATGACTATGTTGAATTCTGATATGGTCGCGCCGCTGGGTCGGAGGACCACCGGTTCGCCGGCGACCGAGGAGGGATAGATGGAGCACCACACCGCTGCGGTCAAGGACGTGCGCCTGCATTACGTGCGCGCCGGTGAGGGTGACCCGGTCGTCCTCCTGCACGGCTGGCCGCAGACCTGGTGGGAGTGGCGGCGGGTGATCCCGGAGCTGGCCGAGCACTACACGGTGATCGTCCCCGACCTGCGCGGGCTCGGCGCCTCCTCCAAGCCCGACTCCGGCTACGACACCGACAACCTCGCCGACGACGTCCACGAGCTGGTCCGCGGCCTCGGCTTCGAGAGCGTCCTGCTCGCCGGCCACGACTGGGGCGCGGCGACCGCCTACGCCTACGCCGCCCAGTTCCGCGCCGAGGTGCGGCGCCTGGCGATCTTCGAGATGGTGATGCCCGGCTTCGGGATCATGGAGGGGGCGATGGTCCCGCAACCGGGGGGCGAGTTCCTCTGGCACATGGGCTTCCAGTCGGTCCCCGACATCCCCTTCGCCCTGATCGAGGGGCGCGAGGACCTCTACCTGCGCTGGTTCTTCCAGCGCTACGCCTACGACCCGGCGGCGGTGACGGCGGCGGACGTCGACGTCTACGTGCGGGCGATGACCCACGTCGGCGGCCTGCGGGCGGGGCTGGAGTACTACAAGAGCTTCTTCGACTCGGCGGCGGCGAACGAGGTCCACCGGGCGACGCCGCTGGAGATCCCGGTCATGGCCTGGGCCGGCGAGGCCTGCCTCGGGCCACTGACCAAGGAATGCATGGAGCTGGCGGCAAGCGACGTGCGCGGCGGCGTGATCGAGCGCTGCGGCCACTGGGTCGGCGAGGAGCGGCCGGATTTCGTCGCCGCCCGGCTGCTCGAGTTCTTCGCCGAGGACGACTAGACACGAGGGAACGAGGGACGGAGGGAGAGAGATGGGCGCCAACGCTTCATCCGCAGTCGAGGAGGTCCGCGCGCGGCTCGCCGGGGGCGGCTTCAAGGGCGAGCTGCTGAGCCCGGCGAGCGCCGGCTACGACGAGGCGCGTCAGATCTGGAACGCGATGGTCGACAAGCGGCCGGGGCTGATCGCCCGCGCCGCCGACCGCGACGACGTCGTCGCCGTCGTCGACGCCGCCCGCGAGGCGGGGACGCCGCTGGCGATCCGCGCCGGCGGCCACGGCATCGTCGGCAGCGCGATCGCCGGCGAGGACGGCGTCACCCTCGACATGACCCTGCAGCGCGGGGTCGCGGTCGACACCGAGAAGATGGTCGTCCACGTCGAGGGCGGCTGCAAGCTCGGCGACGTCGACGCGGCCTGCGCCGAGCACGGCGTCGCCGTCCCGGCCGGGATCGTCTCCGACACCGGCGTCCCCGGGCTGGCGCTGGGCGGCGGCATCGGCTGGCTCTCGCGCAAGCACGGGCTGACCTGCGACAACTTCGTCTCGCTCGAGGTCGTGACCGCGGCCGGCGAGGTGATCGAGGTCTCCGAGGACTCCCACCCCGACCTGTTCTGGGCGCTGCGCGGCGGCGGCGGCAACTTCGGCGTCGTCACCCGCTTCAGCTTCCGCGCCCACGAGTTCGGGCCGCAGATGCGGTTCGGCGCCGCCCTGTACCACGAGGACGAGGCGCGCGCGGCGCTGCGCGAGTACGCCCGCGTCTATCCCACCCTGCCGAACAACGTCGGCTGGCACGTGGCGATGAAGCGGGCGATGCCGCCGCTGCCGTTCGTCCCCGAGGAGCTGGTCGGGACGCCGCTGGTGATGCTGTTCTGCATGTGGCTCGACGATCCCGAGTCGGAGGAGGGGATCGCGATGGTCGAGCGTCTGCTCGCCGTCGGCGACCCCTGCGTGACCGGCTCGGCGGTGATCCCGTTCGGGCTCGGCATGCAGCGCTTCCTCGACGCCGAGTTCCCCGACGGGCTGCGCAACTACACGAAAGAGGCGCACCTGAAGGAGCTCTCCGACGGCGCCATCGACGCCCTCGTCGACTTCTGGGCCGACGGCCTCTCGGAGCGGACGACGATCGAAGGCGAGCTGGCGATCTACGGGCTCGGCGGCGTCGCCCGCGAGGTCGCCGAGGAGGATTCGGCCTTCTCCAACCGCGACAGCCTCTGGTGGATCAACTGGGCCAACCACTGGCACGAGGCCGGCGACGACGAGACCAACATGGACATCATCCGCGCCTCCTACAAGCGGCTGGAGCCGTGGGTCGGGCGCGGGGTCTACGTCAACATGCTCAACGTCGACGAGCTCGACCGCGTGGTCGAGGCCTACGGCGGGCCCGAGAAGTACGCTCGCCTCGGCATGGTCAAGGCGAAGTACGACCCGACCAACCTGTTCCGAATGAACCACAACATCAAGCCGGCCGCGCAGGCCGCGGGGGCCGCTTGAGCGCGGCCGGCGGCGGCCTGCCGACCCGGGTCGGCGTCGCCCGCACCGCCGACGGGCCGCAGCTGCTCGCCGCCTACGGCGAGCGCGTCGTCTCGCTGACCGCGGCGCTCGGCTGGGACCACTGCTCGACGGTGGAGCTGATCGAGCGCTGGGAGGGGCTGGCGCCGCGGCTCGCCGAAGTCGGCGAGACGGCGCCCGCGGTCGACCTCGACACAGTTGCGTGGGAGCCGCCGATCATGCCGCGCAAGCTGCTCTGCGTCGGCGCCAACTACACCGACCACGTCGAGGAGATGGAGCGGGCCGGGGCGCCGAAGGTCGAGGCGACGCCGTTCCCGTTCAGCTTCCTCAAGCCGCCGACGACGGCGCTGGTCGGCAGCGGCGTCGAGGTGACGATCCCCGGCTTCGGCGAGCAACTCGACTGGGAGGCGGAGCTGGCGGTGGTGATCGGGCGGCCGCAACTGGCGCGGAGCGACCCGCTCGCGGCGGTCTTCGGCTACACGATCCTCAACGACCTCTCGCTGCGCGACTTCGTCGCCCCCTTCCCCCACCCGCTCGGGCTCGACGCGGTGATCGGCAAGGGCTGGGACGGAGCGGCGCCGATGGGGCCCTGGATCACGCTGGCGAGCGCCGCCGGCGATCCGACCTCGATGCCGATCGAGCTGCGCGTCAACGGCGAGGTGAAGCAGGACAGCTCGACCGCGAGGATGATCTTCACGGTCGCCGAGCTGGTCGCCTTCTACGCCCGCGTGCTGACGCTCGAGGTCGGCGACGTGATCGCCACCGGGACCGCGGCCGGGGTCGGCGCCGGCGCCCAACCGCCGCAGTTCATCCAGCCCGGCGACGTGGTCGAGGTCGAGATCGGCGAGCTCGGCACCCTGCGCACCCCCTTCGCCGCCCCCGCCGAAAAGGCCCCGCTCGACATCAGGTAGCGCCGGCTGCGCTCCGCCGCAACCCCGCTCGAGCTATGGCTGGGAGCCCGATCTGGCGGGTTCGGCCAGCTCGTAGCCGGCGGCGTCGAAGCTGGCCGCACCGAGGAAGCCGAAGACGGCGCGGACCTCGCGCGGGCCGGTGTTGCGGAAGCCGTGCCAGGAGCCGAGCGGCAGCAGCGTCGCGTCACCGGGGTCGACCGCGACCTCGGCGCCGCCGGCGCCGAGCTGGACGCCCTCGCCGGCGAGGACGACGAAGAACTCGGCAGTGCCGGGGTGGCGGTGCAGCTCGTGGGCGCCGCCGTCGGGGGCGAAGCGGCTGCAGCCGACGACGGTTGCGGCGGTACCGCAGATCTCGGCGTCGGCGAGCCAGCGGGCGTGCATGCCGACGAACCCGGTCGCGGCGTCGTCGAGCTCGATCTCCTCGCGCTCGCGGCCGCTCAGCAGCCGCGCCTCGGCGCCGGGTGCCGACTCGGCCCCGGCCTCCCAGCCGGCGGCGGCGGCGCTGGTCGCGGAGAGGACGACGAGCAGGTCGAGACCCTCGGCGCCGGCCCGCAGCGCGT
Organism: uncultured Conexibacteraceae bacterium; assembly: GCA_964533285.1. Taxonomy (GTDB): domain Bacteria; phylum Actinomycetota; class Thermoleophilia; order Solirubrobacterales; family 70-9; genus VAYN01. The sequence continues at coordinate 29,111 of CAZHLT010000188.1, forward strand.
GGGCGGCGCCGGCCGGCGCGTGGAGCAGGTTGCCGGCCGCGATCGGCAGCTCGCGGCCGCCGGCCAGAGCGCTGCCGCGGCCCTCGAGCACGAGCATCGTCTCCTCGCCGCCGGGGTGGCGGTGGGGCTCCTGCTCGCCGCCGGCCTCGATCGTCATCCGGCCGACAGCGCCATGCTCGCCGGCGCCCAGCTCGGCGTCGAGCAGCCAGCTGAGATCGGTCAGCGACTGGGTCCCCCAGCCGGCGCCGCGCTCGGGCCGCGCCTCGGACAGCTTCGTCACGTGCATCGCTTTCCGAATCCCTCCGCTCGCCGATCCCTCGGCAACCTGTTTGCAGGGTCTACCATAACCATTATAGGTTTTACGGACCACCAGGGAAGACGAACGGGGAATCCGCTGGCGGCGGCGATCGCCGGCCCGGCCCCATTGAGGAGAGAGAGATGCGCTTGGAGGGAAAACGGGTTCTGATCACGGGCACGGCCGGCGGCCAGGGGGAGGCGGCGCAGAAGCTGTTCGCCGAAGAGGGCGCGCGGGTGATCGGCTGCGACCTGCAGGAGGGCGCCGCCGACAAGACGGCCGCGGTCCTGCGCGACGCCGGCCACGATGTGGAGGGCGACACCGTCGACCTCGCCGATCCCGAGACGGCCGGCGCCTGGATCGAGAGCGCGGCCGAGCGCCTCGGCGGCATCGACGTCCTCTACAACAACGCCGCCGGCTTCGGCTTCGCCCCGTTCGCCGAGATGACCCATGAGCTGTTCCGCCACGTGCTGCGGGTCGAGCTGGAGATCGTCTTCAACACGATCAGCCCGGCCTGGAAGCACATGCTGGCGGGCGGCGGCGGCTCGATCGTCAACACCGCCTCCTACTCGGCCCTGCGCGGGATCGCGCCGCTCGGCCAGGTCGCCCACGCCGCCGCCAAGGGCGGCGTCGTCGCGATGACCAAGTCGCTGGCGGCCGAGGGCGCGGCGGACAACATCCGCGCCAACGCGATGTCGCCCGGCTTCGTCAAATCGCCGGCGACCGACGCCGCCGTCCCCCAGGAGGGCCGCGAATGGCAGCTCTCCAACCACCTGATCCAGCGCTCCGGGCTGGGCGAGGACGTCGCCTACCTGGCGCTCTACCTGGCCTCCGACGAGTCGTCCTGGGTGACCGGCCAGAACTTCTCGATCGACGGCGGCGCCACCGCCGGCTGGCGCTAGCCCGAGCCGCCCCCGGCGCTCGCCGGGGCCCCATCGCCGAGAACGCACTTCTTCCCGCTATGCGGGGAAAAGTGCGTTCTCGCGCGGCCGCTTCTAGTCGTGGTGATGGTGATGGTGCTCGTCGGCGGGCGGGGCGCCACCTTTGAGCGGGGTGAGCTGCTCGATGTCGTAGCGGCGGCGCAGCTCTTCGATGTCCTTCTGGTCCGGTTTGCCGTCGCTGCGGCGGAGGATCGCGGCCAGCTCCTTGAAGTAGTTCTCGTGGCCGCCGGGGACCGAGGACTGGAAGAACATCCGGCACGGCTTCTTCGATTTGTTGGCGAAGGCGTGGGGGACGCCGGGCGGAACGAACATGAAGGCGCCCGGGCCGCCGTGCAGGTAGCGGCGGCCCGAGCGCGACTCCCAGCGGTGCCAGTCCGGCTCGTCGCGGTCGAGCGGCTCGAAGGCGAGGATGTCCATCTCGCCCTCGACGACGTAGAAGATCTCCTCGCCGCTGGCGTGGACGTGGGCGCCGACGTCATAGCCCGGCGGGATCACGACCTCGAAGCTCGAGGTCATCGCCGGTTCCAGCGTCGACTTCACGGTCACGTCGAGCCCTTTGCCGGTGATGCGCTCGCCCTCGCCGGGCGCCAGCATGATCCCGTCGGTCATCGTCATCGGCCCATCCCCCTAGTGCATCTCCCAGCCGCCGTCGACGTTGAAGGCGGCGCCGGTGATGTTGTGGGCGCGGTCGGAGGCGAGGAAGGCGGCCATCTCGCCGATGTCGCGCGGGGTCTGGAACTTGCTCAGCGGGATCCGCTCCTTGAACCAGTCCCAGGTCGCCTCCTCGGACTGCCCCTGGATCGCGCTGAACAGCTTGACCACGTTGGAGTGCAGCTCGGTCTCGAGGATCCCGGGGTGGATCGAGTTGACGGTGACGCCGGCCGGCGCCAGCTCGTGGGCCAGGCACTGGGTGATCCCGGTCACGGCGAACTTCGAGGCGACGTACTGGGAGACGAGGGCGAAGCCCGACTGGCCGACGATCGAGGAGATGTTGATCAGCCGCCCGGCCCGCGACTCGACCAGCAGCGGCACCAGCGCCCGGCTGACGAGGAAGACGCCGCGGGCGTTGATGTTCATCACCCGGTCCCACTCCTCCTCGCTGAGGTCGACGATCGGCGTCGGCTTCGGGCCGACGCCGGCGTTGTTGACGAGGACGTCGAGCTGGCCGTGCTCGGAGCGCACCGCCGCGGCCAGCGCCGCGACCGAGTCGGCATCGCTGACGTCGGTGGTGACGGCGATCGCCGGCCCCGGCAGCGGCGCCGCCGCGGCGGCCGCTTTGTCGCCGCCGCGGTCGGCGACGACCAGGCTCGCGCCCTGCTCGCTGAGGCATTCGGCGATGCCGAGCCCGATCCCGTTGGCACCGCCGGTGACGACGGCGACCCTCCCATCCAGATCAGCCATTCCCAACAGCTCCTCTCCGTAGTCACTTCGTTCCCAGGTCAGTGCGTCCTGCCCGCGTCGGCCACCTCGGCGTCCTCGCCCGGGGCGAGGACGAGGTCGAGCTCGAGCGCCACCCAGGGCTCCTCGACCCCGTCCGGCCGCTCCGGGTCGTCAGCCGCCCGCGGCTCGAAGCGCCGCAGCAGCGACGGCTTGACGGCGAAGACGGTGTCGTCGTCGAGGTAGGCGCTCTCGGCGTCGAAGATGTGGGTGGTGACGCCCTTGAAGCCGGGGGCGCGGACGACGACGTGGACGTGGGCCGGGCGCCAAGGGTGGCGGTCGGTGGCGTTCAGCATCCGCCCGACCGGCCCGTCGTCGGGGATCGGGTAGGGCACCGGGCGCACGGCGCGGAAGGCGAAGCGGCCCTCGGCGTCGGTGAGGAAGCGGCCGCGCAGGTGGTCGTCGGGGGCGTTGGCGTCCTGGACCGCGTAGAGCTCGTTGTCGCCGTTCTGCCAGACGTCGAGCTCGGCGCCGGCGATCGGCGCGCCGTCGAGGTCGAGGACGCGGCCGTGGACCCAGGCCGGCGTCCCCGCCTCCTGCTCGGCGATGTCGGCGCCCTCGGGGCGCAGCGGCGAGCCGGCGACGTAGAAGGGGCCGAGCACGGTCGACTCGGTCGCCCCGGTCGGCGCCGCGTGGGCGAGCGCGTCGACCAGCATCGAGACCCCGAGCGTGTCCGACCAGAGGATGAACTCCTGCCGCTTCTCGTCGGTGATGTGGCCGGTCGCGGTGAGGATCTCGATCCCCTTCGCCCACTCGGCCTCGGTCAACCCCACCTCGGCGACGAAGGCGTGCAGGTGGGAGACCAGCGCGCGCATGATCTCGCGCAGGCGCGGGTCCGGGGTGGTCTCGAAGCGGGCGAGGACCTGGGCGGTGATCGCCTCCGGCGCGACCGGCCCCGCCGCCGCCCCGTTGCCGGCGGCCGGCGTCACGAGACCGCCGCCGGCAGCGCCGCGTCGATGCCGAGCAGCCGGGCGGCGTTGGTGCGGCCGATCTTCAGCCGGTCGCCCTCGCTGATCGGCGCCGCGTCGAACCAGGCGGCGGCCTCGGCGGTGCGCTCGAACGGGTAGTCGGCGGCGAAGAGGATGCGGTCGGCGCCGACCTGCAGCATCGCCCCCAGCAGCGAGGGGGTGTGGAAGTTGCCGCTGGTGGTGATGAAGAAGCTCTCGCGGAGGATCTCCTGCGGGCCGCGCTCGAGCTTCATCGTCGGGATGTGGGAGAGCCGCTGCTCGGTGCGGGCGACGGCGAAGGGCAGCAGCTCCCCCATGTGGCCGATCACGATCGTCAGCTCGGGGTGGCGGTCGAAGAGGCCGGCGACCATCATCCGCAGGCAGTGGCTGGCGGTCTCGACCGTGAAGGCCCAGGTCGGGCCGAGCAGCGCCTCGCGCCCCTGGTAGTAGCGGCTGCCCGGCAGCGGGTTGCGCGGGTGCAGGTAGAAGGGGACGCCGAGGGCGGCGACCCGCTCCCAGAAGACCTCGTACCGCGGTTCGTCGTAGTAGGCGGCGGTGTCGAGGTCGCCGACGCTGGAGTAGCCGTTGGCGAGGGCGCCGCGGAAGCCGAGCTCGGTGACGCAGCGCTCGAGCTCCTCGGCGGCGGCCTCGGGGTCCTGCAGGCCGAGCGCGGCGAGGCCGACGTAGCGGTCGGGGTGGGCGGCGACGGCGGTGGCGAGGGCGTCGTTGGCGGCGGCCGCGCGGGCGGTCGCCTCGGCCGGGTCGACGATGTCCTGGATGCAGGGGGCGGCAAGCGAGACGGCGGCGATCTCGATCCCGGCCGCGTCCATGTCGGCGAGCCGCACCTCGTCGGTCTCCTGCAGGGCGGTCGCCATCGCCTCCCACTCGTCGGGGTCCCAGCCGATCGAGCCGAAGATCGTGTCCTTCAGCTCCGGCGTGACGAAGTGCTCCTCGACGGCGATCTTGCCTCGCATCAACTCTCCTCGTTCTCGTCCCGGGCGGCCTCCCGGAGCCGCCGCGGCGATCTTCGCACAGCATTACGAATTAGTCAACTTGCTACGCATCGTGTAATGTAGCCGGCGGGACAACGACGACCGGAGGAGGTCGAGGAGTGATGGAGAACGAAACCGCGCGCCTGCGCGTCGACACGCCCGAGCCGGCGCCGGTGAAGGTGTCGAAGCTCGGCTTCCACGTGATCGAGACGCGGGACGTCGGCGCGATCGCCGACCACTACGAGAACGCGCTGCGGCTGGTCCGCAGCGGCAGCGACGGCGACACCGTCTTCCTCACCCCCCACGGCGACCACCACTCGGTCGCGATCCGCAAGGGCGAGCCCAACGGCCGCGCCGCGCTCGGCTTCGAGATCGACGGCAGCCTCGACGACGCCGCCGCGGGCCTGACCGCGGCCGGCGTCGAGTTCGAGAAGCGGAGCGACCCCGAACCGGGGATCGCCGCCGGCCTCGTCCTCACCGAGCCGTTCAGCGGCACGCCGCTGACCCTGTACGAGGGCCAGGAGTCGAGCGGCACCGGCTCCGCCGTCGGCACCCGCCCCAGCAAGCTCGGCCACATCGCCTCGTTCGTCTCCGACCTCTCCGCCGGCCACGAGTTCTACCTCGGTACCCTCGGCTTCCGCTGGGCGGACACGATCGGCGACTTCTTCAGCTTCCTCCGCTGCAACCGCGACCACCACGTGGTCAACATGATGCAGAGCCAGAAACGCTCCGGGCTGCACCACGTCGCCTACGAGATGCGCGACTTCATGCATCTCAAGGAAGCGCTCGACCACCTCGCCTCGCTCGGGCACCGGATGGCCTGGGGGCCGGGCCGCCACGGCGTCGGGCACAACATCTTCACCTACCACCCCGACCCCGACGGCAACTTCATCGAGCTCTTCACCGAGCTCGACCTGATCGCCGACGAGGAGACCGGCGAGTTCGAGCCGCGGCCCTGGCACGAGGAATGGCCGCAGGGGCCGAAATTCTGGACGCCGGAACCGGCCGCGGCCAACAAATGGGGTTGGGTCAACCCCGACTTCCTCGACCACTAGGAGCCTGGGATGCGCGCCGTGGTGATGCGCGAGTTCGGCTCCGAGGACGTGCTGGCGCTGGAGGAGGTGCCGGACCCGACCCCCGGGCCCGGCCAGGTCCTGGTCCGGGTCGAGGCGGTCGAGGTCTCGCGCACCCGCGACATCGCCACCCGCAGCGGCAAGCACCCCTTCTCGCAGGCGGTCACCCTCCCCCACATCCTCGGCGGCGACTTCGCCGGCGAGATCGTCGGCGTCGGCGAGGGGGTCGACCCGGGCCGGGTCGACGAGCGGGTCGCCGTCTCCAACACCGAAACCTGCGGCAAGTGCGAGGCCTGCCGCGGCGGCCACGAGGAGCGCTGCCTCGACCTGACGCTGCTCGGGATCCACCGCGACGGCTCCTACGCCGAGCTGGCGACGATCGCCGCCGGCAACGCCCACGTCATCCCCGACGACCTCTCCTACCAGGAGGCGGCGGCGCTGGCGGCCGACGGCTCGATCGCCTTCACCCAGCTCGAGGTGGCCGGCGTCGGCGCCGGGACCGAGCTGCTGGTGACCGGCGTCACCGGCGCCCTCGGCTCGACTCTGGCGGCGCTGGCCGGGCGGCTCGGCGCCCACGTGATCGGCATCTCGCGGCGGCCGGAGGCGATCCCGGCGGGGCTCGAGCTGACCGCGCTCGACGCCACCGACCCCGGCCTGACCGAAGCGCTGCTGGCCGCCAGCGGCGGCGCCGGGCTCGCCGCCGTGGTCGACAACGTCGCCAACCCCGACGCCTTCGCCGCCTACTTCCCGGCGCTCGCGGTCGGCGCCCGGGTCGTCTTCTCCGGCGCGATCGGCAGCCCCGAGCTGCCGGTGCTGGCGGTGCCGGCGGCGCCGCTCTACGTCAGGAACATCTCGCTGCTCGGGGTGCGGACGACGACGCCGGCGGCGCGGCGGCGCTTCTGGGATCTGGTCGCCGACGGCTTCCGGCTGCCGGCGGGGCTGATCGAAGCGCTGCCGCTGGCGGAAGCGGCGACGGCGCAGGCCAAGATCACGACCGGCGACCACCTCGGGCACACGGTCCTCACCCCGGGGTCCTGAGGCGGGCCGGTGAGCGAGCCCGTCCACGACGTCGCCGTCGTCGGCTACGGGCCGACCGGGATGACGCTGGCGGCGCTGCTCGGCCGGCAGGGACACAGCGTCGTCGTCCTCGACAAGTACCCCGGCCTCTACAACCTGCCGCGCGCCGCCTGCTTCGACGACGAGATCATGCGCACCTTCCAGAAGCTCGGCGTCACCGAGGAGGTGCTGCCGGGCGCGGTCGTCCAGCACGACTACGACTGGGTCAACGGCGCCGGCGAGACGCTGGTCGAGATCTCCTACGACGACCCCGCCCCGGGCGGCTGGGCGCAGCTCTACATGATGTACCAGCCCCACATCGAGGACGTCCTCGACTGGCTCTGCAGGTCGCTGCCGAGCGTCGAGGTGCGCCAGGGGGTGCGGGTCGAGGAGCTGGAGCGCG
>CAZHLT010000189.1:0-1944 GCA_964533285.1 uncultured Conexibacteraceae bacterium
CCAGAGGAAGAGGATCTCGCGGGCGGTGGTGAGGAAGCTGGTCGGGTAGAAGGCGCGCAGCTCGGGCGTCTCGTCGGGCCAGCCGAGCGTCGCGAACGGCCACAGCGCCGAGCTGAACCAGGTGTCGAGGACGTCCTCCTCCTGGCGCAGCTCGCCGCCGCAGCTGCCGCACTCCGTAGGCGCCTCCTCGGCGACGACTAGATTGGCCTCGCAGGCGTCGCAGTACCAGACTGGGATCCGGTGCCCCCACCAGAGCTGGCGGGAGACGCACCAGGGGCGGATTTCCCGCATCCAGTCGAGGTAGACGCGCTTCCACTGCGCCGGCACGATCCGCACCCGGTCGCTCTCGACCGCCGCGATCGCCGGCGCCGCCAGCTCGTCCATGCGGCAGAACCACTGCAGCGAGATCAGCGGCTCGATCCGCTCGCCGGAGCGGTGCGAGAAGGGGACCGAGTGGACGTAAGGCTGCTCGGCGCGCAGCCGGCCCTCCTCGCGCAGGGCGGCGACGATCGCGGCCTGCGCCGCGGCGATCGTCAGCCCCGCGTACTCGCCGGCCTCCTCGCTCATGCGGCCGTCCTCGCCGATCACGGAGAGCTCCTCGAGCCCGTGGCGGCGGCCGATCTCGAAGTCGTTGACGTCGTGGCCGGGGGTGATCTTCAGCGCCCCGGTGCCGAACTCGGGGTCGACGTGCTCGTCGGCGATGATCGGCAGCCGGCGGCCGACCAGCGGCAGCAGACAGTGCTGGCCGACGAGGTCGGCGTAGCGCTCGTCGTCCGGGTTGACGGCGACGGCGGTGTCGGCCAGCATCGTCTCCGGCCGCACGGTGGCGACGGTCAGCACCCGGTCGGACCCCTCGACCGGGTAGTCGATCGAGAAGAGGACGTCCTCGACCTCGCGGTTCTCGACCTCGAGGTCGGAGATCGCCGAGCGCGAGCCCGGGTCCCAGTTGACCATGTAGTGGTCGCGGTAGATGTAGCCCTTGTCGTAGAGCTGCTTGAAGACGCGGTGGACGGCGCGGACGTAGCCGGCGTCGAGGGTGAAGCGCTCGCGCTCGTAGTCGCAGGAGGCGCCGAGCCGCTTGTACTGCTCGACGATCCGCGAGCCGTACTCGGCCTTCCACTCCCAGACGCGCTCGACGAAGGCCTCGCGGCCGAGCTCGTGGCGGTCCTCGCCTTCGGCCTTGAGCGTTTTCTCGACCACCGCTTGGGTGGCGATCCCGGCGTGGTCGGTGCCGAGGATCCAAAGCGAGTTGCGCCCCTTCATCCGGTTCATCCGCACCAGCGCGTCCTGCATCGAGCCGTTCAGCGCGTGGCCCATGTGCAGGGCGCCGGTCACGTTCGGCGGCGGGATCGCGACCGAGAAGTTCTCCGCCGGCGTGCCCTCGGCCGGCGGGTGGAAGTAGCCGCCGGCCATCCACTCGGCGAAGATCCGCTCCTCGACCTCCGCCGGGTCGTAACGAGTGGCGCTTTCCAGCTTTTTCCGGTCGGCCGCGCTCATCGCGGCGAGTCTAGCCACGTGCAGGCGGGGTCGGGAGGACCCTCAACCGAACCTCCCCGCCGTTGTGAGGGCGAGGGTCCCCCGACCCCGCCCCTACGCGGTTTCTTCGCCGAGGCCCTGGTCGGCGCGGCCGATGTCCTGGTGGACGGCCTCGGTGACCAGCGTCGGCCGCCGGCCCTCGGTGATCGTCTCCCGCGTCACCACGCACTTGGTGACGTCGCGCCGCGAGGGCAGCTCGAACTGGACGTCGAGCAGCGTCTCCTCGAGGATCGAGCGCAGGCCGCGGGCGCCGGTCTCGCGCTCCAGCGCCTTGTCGGCGATCGCCTCGAGGCTGTCCTCGGAGAAGACGAGCTCGATGTCGTCGAACTCGAAGAAGCGCTGGAACTGGCGGGTCAGCGCGTGCTTGGGCTCGGTCAGGATCGTCGTCAGGTCGTCGCGGCTGAGCTG
>CAZHLT010000190.1:0-2931 GCA_964533285.1 uncultured Conexibacteraceae bacterium
ATGACGCTCTGGCGGATGCCGCTGCTGGCCTGGGCCAACCTCGCCACCTCGCTGCTGGTGATCGCCGCCACCCCCTTCATCGCCGGCGTGCAGTTCATGGTCCTCTTCGACCGCATCCTGCACACCAACTTCTTCCAGTTCGGCGCCGGCGGCGATGTCGTCAGCTACCAGCACATCTTCTGGTTCTACTCGCACCCTGCCGTCTACATCATGATGCTGCCGGGCTTCGGGATCATCAGCGAGGTGATCTCGACCAACGCTCGCAAACCGATCTTCGGCTACCGGTTGATGGCGCTCTCGCTGCTGCTGATCATCGTCCTCAGCTACTCGGTCTGGGCGCACCACATGTTCGTCTCCGGCATGTTCAGCTGGCTGCGCGTGCCGATGATGCTGACCTCGGTGCTGATCGCGGTGCCGACCGGGATCAAGATCTTCTCCTGGCTGGGGACGCTGTTCTTCGGCAAGATCCACCTGCGCTCGGCCGCGATGCTCTTCGCCCTCGGCTTCATCGCGAGCTTCATCGTCGGCGGCATCAGCGGCGTGATGATCGCCCTGGTGCCGATCGACATCCACGTCACCGACACCTACTTCATCGTCGCCCACATCCACTTCGTCCTCTTCGCCGGCTCGGTCTTCACGATCTTCGCCGGGATCTACCACTGGTTCCCGAAGATCACCGGGCGGATGTACGACGAGAGGCTCGGCCGCGTCCATTTTTGGCTGACCCTGATCGGCACCTGGGGCACCTTCGCGCCGATGCACTGGATCGGCATGGACGGGATGCCCCGGCGGGTGGTGGACTACGCCGCCCAGTTCGGCGACTGGAACCTGCTGATCAGCTGCTTCGGCTTCCTGCTCGGCGCCGCCCAGCTGGTCTTCCTCTACAACATGGTCGTCAGCTGGCGCTTCGGCCCGCGCGCCGCAGCAAACCCGTGGCGCGCCAACTCGATCGAGTGGCAGGTCTCCTCGCCGCCGCCGCGCTTCAACTTCGACCTGATCCCGCGCGTCGTCGGCGGGCCCTACGAGTTCGGCGTGCCGGGCGCCCGCCATGCGCTGATGAGCGCCGACGAGATCCGCGCCCACCGGGTCGCCGCCGGCGCGGGGTCGGCCGAGCGCTCGACGACGGAGGCGTGAGCTGCGATGCCGATCCAGACGAAGCGCGTCTACGAAGCGCCCGCGGCCAGCGACGGCCTGCGAGTGCTGGTCGACCGCGTCTGGCCGCGTGGCCTCTCCCGCCAGGAGGCGCAACTCGACCTCTGGGAACGGGAGCTCGCTCCGAGCCGGGACCTGCGGGTGTGGTTCGGCCACCGGCCTGAGCGCTTCGCGAAGTTCCGCCTCGACTACATCGCGGAGCTGCGGGAAAAGCGCCTGCGCCTGTCGATGCTCCGCGCGCGTGCGCGCGGTCACGTCGTCACCCTCCTGTACGCCGCCAGGGACCGCGAGCACAACCACGCCGTCGTCCTCGCCGAGGTCCTCCGGAGGGGGTTGCCCAGGCCCGAGGCGCAGCGGTCGAAGGGGGCCCTCCCGCGGCAACCCGGCTCGGACCAGCTCAATCGTGGTCGGCCAGGACGGTCCTCAGCTCGGCCCGCGAGCTGATCCCGAGTTTGAGGTACACCTTTCGCAGGTGGTACTGGACCGTGCGGGCGCTGATGAACAGGCGCGCGCCGATGTCGGGGTTGGTGAGGCCCTCGCGCGCGAGGCGCGCGATGTTGAGCTCCTGGTCGGTCAGCTGGTCGACGGCGTCGGGGGTCCGGGTACGGACGGTCTCGCCGGTCGCGCCCAGCTCGCGGGCGGCGCGTTCGGCGAAGCCCTCGAGCCCGCAGGCCGCGAGGATCTCGTGGGCGGAGCGGAGCTGCCCGCGCGCGTCGATGCGGCGGCGCTGGCGGCGGAGCATCTCGCCGTAGAGCAGGCGAGAGCGGCCGACCATGATCGGAATCCGCTCGCGTTCGAAGCGCTCGATCGCGTCCCGGTAGAGCGCCTCGGCCTCCTCGCCCTCGCGCAGTTGCGCCTCCGCCATCGCCACCACGGCGAAGGCCCAGTTGGTCCCCACCGGGCGGGTCACGCTCGCCAGCCGCTCGAACGCCTCCTCGGCGAGGGCGCGCTCGCCGGTGCGCGCGGCCGCCTCGACCAGCTCCAGGAGGGTGCGCATCGCGTGGCTCAGCTCATGCGTGTACGGGAGCTCGCGACGGCCGGCCGCCACCGCCTCGGCATAGCGCCCGAGGCCGTTGTAGAGGATCGCTTCCGAGAAGTTGACGGCGCTGAGGCCGTAGCCCTCGCCGCGAGCCCGCGCGTCGGCCCGCACCTCCTTCGCCCGGCGCTCGGTCTCCTCGGCCTGCCCCCGGTAGGCGGCGAGGAAGAGTCGGCCGTACTGCGGCAGCGGGTTGCCGGTGACGTTCTTGATCGCGTCGATCTCGTCGCAGGAGGCCTCGGCGGCGCCCAGGTCCCCGTCGACGGTCTGGGCCAGCATCAGCAGGCTGAGGGCGATCGGCAACACGGTGAGGACGCCGTCGGCGCGGGCGAGCTCGATCTGCCGGTCGGCGAGGGCGCGCAGCGCCTTGGCGTCCCAGAGGTCCTGGGCGGCGCGGGACGCGAACCACACCCAATGCAGCTCGAGCGAATCCGGCGCCTGGTCGAGGAAGGCGCGTTGCGCCCGGCGCAGGGTCGGGATCGCGGCCTCCTGGCCCTTGGCCGCGAGCAGCGCCTGGCCGCGCAGGATCAGGTCGCGGGCGCGGTCGGACTCCTCGCCGTCCGTCGCCGCCAGGATCGCCTCCGCCACCTCGGCGACGACGTCGGCGTCGCCGAGCCTGCCGCCGTAGATCGCCGCCGCCAGCGCCTCGATGTAGGTGTCGCGGGCGAGCACCGGGTCGAGCTCTTCGAGCCCCTGGGCGGCCGCGAGGAGGAGCCGCGCCCCGCTGCTGTCGCGCCGCAGCG
>CAZHLT010000191.1:0-50766 GCA_964533285.1 uncultured Conexibacteraceae bacterium
GGGGAATATCGACCCGGCGAGCCCTCGACCCCGGTACCATGAGCAGATGCTCGGAAACATCGGCCCCCTAGAGATCATCATCGTCCTGATCATCGCCCTGGTCGTGTTCGGACCGAAGCGGCTGCCGGAGCTCGGCAACAGCCTCGGCCGCGGCATCCGCGAGTTCAAAGAGACCGTGACCGGCGAGAAGAAGGACGAGGACGACGACGTCAAGGCGATCAGCGCGACGCAGGCCACTGCGACGCCGACCGCCGAGCGCGCTGAGTCCGAGGTCGCTCACAACAAGCAGGGCTGAGGTCCGCGAGGGATGCCCCGCCGTGTCAAGGCGGTCTCCCACGAGGATCGCCTCAGCCTCGTAGAGCACCTCGACGAGCTCCGCTGGCGGATCATCGTCTGCATCGCCGTGCTCGGCGTCGCCCTGACGCTGTGCTTCTGGCAGAACCACCTGCTGCTCGAAATCGCTGCCGGGCCGCTTCCCTCCGACCACAAGCAGCTGATCACCTTCAGCGTCACCGAGCCGTTCACGACCACGGTGACGGTTGCCGCCTACGGGGCGATCGTGCTCTCGCTGCCGATCATCCTCTGGCAGCTCTACGCCTACGTGCTGCCGGCCTTCAGCCCGCAGGAGAAGCGGGTGATCCTGCCGATCCTGCTGCTCTTTCCGGTCCTCTTCCTGGCCGGGCTCGCCTTCGCCTACTGGGTCGTGATGCCGGCCGCGCTGAAGTTCCTGCTCGGCTTCAACGACGCCCAGTTCAACACCCAGGTCCGCGCCCGCGACTACTACAGCTTCTTCGCCCTGACGATGCTGGCCGGGGCGATCGTCTTCCAGCTGCCGCTCTTCATCCTCGCCATCACCCGGCTGGGGATCGTCCGAGTCGAGCAGCTGACGAAGAACCGCCGCTACGCCTACCTGGTGATCGCCGTGATCGCCGCCGCCCTGCCCGGCATCGACCCGGTCTCGATGATCATCGAGATGGTGCCACTCCTCCTTCTCTTTGAGTTGAGTATCTTGATCGCCAAGGTCCTCGGCAGGTCGGGGGAGTCAACGGGCATGGCTGAGCCATCGCCCCAGGAGTAGAGCGGCGGAAAAGGCGATGGCGCAGAAGCGCGACGAGCACAGGATGGTCTTCGACATTCGCGGCAAACGCCGCCATGTCGTCAAAGTCGTCTACGCGATCCTCGCCCTGCTGATGGGGCTGAGCCTCTTCCTCGTCGTCGGCCCGGTCAACATCGGCGAACTGTTCGGCACCGGCTCGAGCAGCAGCAACGCCGCCCAGCCCTACGAAGAACAGGCCGAACGGATCGAACGCAAACTGCGGAAATCGCCCGAAGACGCCGACCTGCTGGCGGCGCTGACGCGGGCGCGGATCAACGCCGGCAACAACTCGGTCGAAATCAACGGCGAACAGCAGGTGATCACGACCGACACGGTGCAGCAGTACCAGCTCGCCAGCGACGCCTGGACGAAATACGTCAAGGCGAGCGGCGAACCGAGCGCCGGCGTCGCCCAGGTCGCGGCGCCGGTCTTCATCACCCTGGCGGAAGCCTCTGGGCTGGGCGAATTCGAAGCCAACATCAACGCCGCTGCCGAAGCGCAGCAGATCGTCGCCGAAACGCGGCCCTCGATCGGCAGCCTGACGACGCTCGCGATCTACCAGTACTTCACCTTCGACTACGCGCAGGCGCGCAAGACCGAAGCCGAAGCGTTGGCCCAGGCCAACGACAAGTTCGAACGCGAAAGCATCGAAAACCAGATGAGCGGCTACGAAGAACGCGCCAAGGAACTGCAGAAGGAACTGAAGAAAATCGAACAGGCCCAGAAGAGCGCGGGCGGCGCAGGCGGCGGCGAAGGCGGCGAAAACCCGTTCAACCTCGGCGGCGGCGGGCTCGGCGAATAGCGGTCGCGGGAGGCCGGAGCGATGGGCCGTGAAGGGCTCGAACCTTCGACCTTGAGATTAAGAGTCTCCTGCTCTACCAACTGAGCTAACGGCCCGGGACCGGCAAGTATAGGAAGCGGCGGCGGCCGGCGCGCTACTGCTGGCGGCAGAACTTCTCGACGCTGCCTTCGACCCGCAGGTCGCCGGCGAAGCGGAAGCTGCCGCGGGTGCGCAGGACGTTGTCCGAGCAGCGGGCGGCGACGTAGGAGCGGCTCTTGCCGCCGGCGCGGTAGCGGCGGCCGATCGTGGCGCTGATGTGGGTGATGGCGCCGAGGCCGCCGGCGATCGGCGGCACGTCGATCGTCACGCGGTAGCCGTATTCGCCGCGCAGGCGTTCGATCGGGGCGATGATCGCGTAGGTCTGGACGTTCGGCGTCAGGGTGCGGGCGTGGAGGACGACGGCGGGGTCGCCGCCGACGCGGGGGGCGTTGAAGACGGTCAGCGTGGCGCTGGCCGGGACCAGGGTCGAGCCGAGCCGGATCAGCGCCCCGAGCTTGCCGGTGCCGACGATCGCGCCGCGGCAGACGCGGCGCGCGGCGGCGCTGTCGAGGGCGGCGACGCGTTCGGCTGGGCAGGTGGGGAGACCGGCGACGGCAAGGCGGCCATCGTGGTCGAAGCGGATCACCGCCTGTTCCAGCGCCTGCGGTTGGCCGCCGTCGCGGGCGGCGATCTCGATGTGGCCCTTGAACTCGATCGGCGCGAAGCGGTGGCGGGGCAGGGTCCGCGGCGCGAAGCCGCCGTCGGCGCGGAGGACGAGGTTTTCGTATTCGACGACGGCGCCCCCGGCGCCGGCGATCGCAGCGCCGCCAGCCAGCAGCGCCGCCAGCGCGCAGCAGCAGGCCGCGGCCAGCTTCGCCCGGCTCAGTCGGGGGTGTGGCACGGCGTCACCAGCGTCGTCGGGGCGAGGTCGCCGTTGGCGAAGGTGAGCGTGCCGTGGACCTGCAGCCGGCCGCCGCTGCAACTGGCGTTGAAGTACCCGACCTTCCTCCCGTGACGCGTATAGACGCGGCCGATCTTCGCTTCGGCGAGCGTCGCCGAGCCGTAGCCTTCGGCGATCGGCGGCAGCTGGACCTTGGCCCGGTAGCCGTAGCGGCCGTGGCCGACCCGTTCGATGACGATCGGCACCAGCAGGGCCTGCGGTTTCGGCAGCGTCTCGTAGGCGTGGGCGATCAGGCTCGGCCGGCCGTCGACCAGCGGCCCGTTGAAGAGCGAGAGCGGCGAGCTGATCGTCACCGTCGCCTGCCCCGGCAGGGTGACGCGGGCCTTGCCGACGCCGGTGCCGACGAGGGCGCCGGCGCAGCGGCTGCGCGCCTCGGCCGGCTTCGTTTCGGCCAGCTTCGCCATCGTGCAGACGGGGACGCCGGCGCGGGCGATCGAGCCGTGTTTGTCGACTTGGAAGACGACCGTCTTCAGCGCCGAGGGCTGGGCGCCGCTCTTCTGGCGGATCTTGATCTTGCTGGTCAGGGAGACCGGCGCCAGCGTCTTGGCCGGCAGCTCGTGGGGGGTGACGTCGGCGGTGGCGCTGACGACGTTGTCGCCGTATTCGCCCTTGATCGTCACCGCGAAGGCGCTGGCGGCGACGAGCAGCGTGGCGAGGAGCCCGGCGACGATCGCTCTTGGCAGTCTCCGTCCCATCACTTGCCCTTGCACTGTTTCAACACCGATCCCTGCAGAAAGGTGCCGTCGCGGAAGCGGAACTGGCCTTTGGCCTGCAGCCGCCCGTCGGGGCAGCCGGCGTTGGCGTAGCTGAGCCGCCGGCCCTTGAAGACCCATTCGCGGCCGATCTTGAGGCTGCCGTAGATCGGGACGCCGGCGCCGCCGGCGATCCGCGGGATCGTGGCGACGGTCTTGAAGCCGTAGCGGCCGGCGTCGACCCGCTGGATCTCGATCGGGACGATGTAGGTGGCGGGCGCGGGGTAGCCGAGGTAGGCGTGGGCGAACACAGTCGGGTTGCCGTGCTTGCGCGGCCCGTTGAAGATCGTGATCGGCGAGGTGACGGGGATCGGTTTCGATTCGGCGAAGTAGATGACCGCCTTGCCGATCCCCTTGCCGACGATCGCGTCGCCGCAGTTGCGGCGGGCGGCCTTGGTGTCGGTCGCGCGCAGCTTCGCCCTGGTGCAGACGGCGAGGCCGCGGGTCTCGACTTCGCCGTGCTTGTCGAACCAGATCGTGATCTTTTCCAGCACCGGCGGGATCGAGCCGTCTTCGGTCGAGATCTTGCCGTAGCCGTGCAGCCTGATCGGCGCGTAGCCGTGCTTGGGCAGGGTCGTCGGCGTGAAGCCGCCGTCGGTCTTGATCACCAGCGGCGGCAGGCGCAGGACGATCGCCGTCGCCGCCGCCGCGGCGACGAGCAGCAGCGCCGCGCCCAGCGCGGTCGCCCTTAACACAGTCTTCCGCATAGGTTCGCTCCTCCCGTTCCCCCGAGCGCCAAACTACCAGAGGTGGGAAGGAGCTCGAGCAGGGGTCACCCTCGCGCGGTCCTCGCGGTCGCGGCGGTGCTGCTGGTTGCCCTGGGCCTGATCGGAACCGGGGTCGAGGGGCGGCTCGACCCGACGACCCTGACCGTCCCCGGCACGCGGTCGGCCGAAGCCAACGACCTGCTGCGCGAGCACTTCGGCGACTCGGCCCCGTTCGCGATCCTGCTGCAGGGCCCGGCGACGGCGATCGACCGGCAGGGGCCGCGGCTGGTCGAAGCGCTGCGCGCCGAACCGGGGGTGACGACGCTCTCGCCCTGGGACCGCGGCGCGGTGCGGCGGCTGCGGCCGGGGCCGGGCAAGGCGCTGATCCTCACCGACTTCCACGTCGACATCAAAACCGCGGTCAACGAGACGGTGCCGCGGCTGAACGAGATCCTCGCCGAAGAGATCCAACCCCCGGTGCGGGCGACGCAGTCGGGGTTCGCGACGCTCTCGCGGGCGATCCAGGACGAATCGATCGCGGCCTCAGAGCGCGGCGAGCTGATCGCGTTGCCGTTCCTGCTGATCATCCTCCTGCTCGTCTTCCGCTCGCCGGTCGCGGCGGCGATCCCGCTCGGCTTCGGCGCGGTGACGGTGATCGCCTCGCGCGGGATCCTCTACCTGGCCGCCGGCTGGTTCAAGGTCGATGCCTTCGCGCTGACCGTCTGCACGATGATGGGGCTGGCGCTGGGGGTCGACTACGCGCTGCTGATGGTCTCGCGCTTCCGCGAGGAGCTGGCGGCCGGGACCGAGCCGGCTCTGGCGGCGCGGCGCACCCGGCGCACCGCCGGGCGGACGACGGTCTTCGCCGGCAGCACGCTGGTGCTCTCGATGGCGGTCTCGTTGTTCATCCTGCCGGGATCGCTGCTCGCCTCGCTGGCGGGGACGCTGATCATGGTCGTCCTGCTCAGCGTCACGGTCGCCACCGTGGTCGGGCCGGCGCTGCTGACCCTGATCGGCCCCAACGTCGACCGCTGGCGGATCGGCAAGCCGGCCGGGGCGGGGCGCTCGCGGCTGATGGTCGTGGTCGGCGCGGCGCTGCAGCGGCCGGCGGCGGTGGCGGCGCTGATCGGCGCCGTGCTGCTGGTGCTGGCGGCGCCGGCGCTGGGGCTGAAGACCGGTCCGCCCAGTCCCGAAGAGCTGGCCAAGGACTCCGAGGCGCGCCAGAACGCGGAACTGATCGACCGCACGATCGGGCCGGGCTGGGACGCGCCGTTCCAGGTCGTCGCGGTCAGCAACGAAGGGCCGATCACCGACGCCAAGCCGCTGGCGGCGCTCGAGAGCTTCCAGAAGCGCCTCGCCGACCTGCCCGGCGTGCAGGCCGTGGTCGGGCCGGCGCAGGTCGCGGAGCGGGTCGAACCGCTGCAGGAACAGGGCAACGCGATCCTCTCCCAGGAAGGGAACATCGGCCCGGTCAAGCAGCTCGGCAGACTCGGCCGCGAACTCGGGGTGGCGGCGGCGGGGGTGGCCGAACTGCGCGACGGGATCTCGGAAGCGAGCGCCGGCGCCGGGCTGCTGGCGACCGGCTCGGGCCGCGCCGGCGAAGGGGCGCAGCAGATCGCCAGCGGGCTGACGCGGGCGGCAAGCGGCAGCGAGCAGGCGATCGCGGCGCTGGACGAATTCGCCGAAGGCTCGCGCAAGCTCACCGGGGCGCTGCAGAAGGCGGAAATCGCGGCGGTGAGGCTGGCCGGCTTCCTGCGCAGCGAACTCCCCACCCTGCTGCGCGCCAACACCCTGACGAAGGCGAGGAAGGTCGAAAAGGGACTGCACCAGGAGGTGACCGAAACGCTGCCGAAGCTGGCGGCGCCGACGAAGGTGACGGTCGAAGAGCTGACCAGCGCCCTGGCAGAGGCGGAAGCGCTCGCGGCGGGCCAGGCCGACCCGCGCTACGCGGAGCTGGTCGCGACCCTGCGCCACGGGGTCGCCGCGGCCACCGGCACCGATCCCGCCACCGGGCAGCCCTACGCGGAGGGCTACTCCGGGCTGGTCGCCGAAGGGGAAGCGCTGGCGGCCCGGCTGGCCGAAGACGAAGACGAAGCGCAGGCGGTCGTCACCCTGCTGGAACAGACGCTCGACTACATCGAAAAAGCCTCCGCAGGCGCCAACGCGCTGAAGGAAGGGATCAACAAGATCCACTACGGCAGCCGCAAGATCACCTTCGGCGCCTACCGCTTTGCCAAGGAAGCGAAGCGGCTCAGCGCCGGCATCGAAGCGCTCGCCGCCGGCTCGATCCGGCTCGTCACCGGGATCGACGAACTCGGGGCGGGGGCGCAGGCGCTGGAAGCGGCGTTGGCGCAGGGGGCCGAAGAAGTGGCGCCGCTGCAGAGCGGCCTGACCGAAGCGAGCGTGCGGGTGCTGGCCGGCAAGCATCGGATCCGGCGCGAAGCGCGGCGGGTGCGGAACGCGACCCCGGGCCTCTTCAACTCCGGTTACTTCGTGCTCTCGGCGGTCGACGGGGCGCCGCCGGAAACGCGGCGGACAGCGGGCGAAACGATCGACCTGGGCGGCGGCCAGGCGGCCTCGGTGCTGGTGATCTCGCGCTACCCGTTCAACTCCAGCGGCTCGAAGGCGCTGAACGAGACGCTCGACGCGGAAGCGAGCGAGCTCGCCGACCGGGCCGACCTGGAAACGGGGGTCGCCGGCGGCGCCGCCCAGCTCAACGACTACGGCTCGGTGACCGAAGAACGGATCCCCTGGGTGATCGCGGCGATCACCGTCGTCACCTTCCTCGTCCTCGTCCTCGTCCTGCGGGCGGCGCTGCTGGCGGCGATCGCGGTGGCGCTGAACCTGCTGACGGTGGCGGTCGCCTTCGGCGTCCTGACGATCCTCTTCCACATCCCCGAGGACTGGCCGCTGGGCGGCCACAACTACGTCGAAGCGGTCGGCGCGACGATGATCTTCGGCGTCGTCTTCGGGCTCTCGATCGACTACGCGGTCTTCCTCCTCAGCCGCATGCGCGAGCACTACGACGAGCACGGCGACCATGGCGCCGCGATCCGCTTCGGCCTCGACAAGACCGCGGCGGTGATCACCGGCGCGGCGGCGATCATGATGGCCGTCTTCATCGCCTTCGCCGGCGCCCCGATCGCGACCGTCTCCCAGCTCGGCGTCGGCCTCACCGTCGCCGTCATCCTCGACGCCACCGTCGTCCGCATCGTCCTCCTGCCCGCCCTGATGCTGCTGCTCGGCGAGCGCGTCTGGTGGCTGCCGAAGCCGCTCGCCAAGCGCCTGCCCAAGCTCAGCGTCTGAGCCGCGCGGCGGACGGGGGGAGGATCCGTCGCCCCCAGCCCTTGAGGGGGGATGGCGGGAGAGCTCGAGAAGCTGGCGTACGAGGCCGCGGTTCGCAGCCTGGACAAGCAGGAGGGGTTGCTCGAGGAGATGCGCAGCCGCACCGGGGTCCTGCTTGCCGCGTCCTCGCTTGCGGCATCGTTCCTTGGTCAGCAGGCGTTCCACCGGCCGGAACCGCGCTTGCTCGCGATCATCGCGATGGGCGCGTTCTGCCTGTCGGTAGCGGCGAGTATCTACATCCTCATTCCGCGACGCCGACTCGTCTTCGCCCAGACCGGCGGGGATCTCTACGAGACCCTCTTCCCCGTCCGGAACGACATGGACGAGGTGTACCGGCTACTCGCCTACACCCTCGATTGCTTCTGGGAGAGCAACGACACCACCATTCACCGAATGGCCGTCGGCTACCACCTTGGGGCCGGAGCGCTGGTGATCGAGGTCGCGTCCCTGGTTGCACTCCTCTGCGGTACGCTTGCCTGAGCATGGAGCCGAAGTCAAGATTGCTGACCGACCAGGCGGGGCCGCCGCCGCGACCCCGTCCCTTGCTCGAGATCGGCAGGCCCGAGACCCTTGGCGGCCAGCCGCGCATTCGGCCGCTTCTCTCGAGGCTCCTGGCTCGGTTTCGACACAGGGGCTGAAACCCAAAGCGCCCGCGCCGGGAGGGCACGGGCGCTTGGTCGGCGCGGCTTCGCGGCCTGGGTTTACTTCTTCTTCGGTTCCGGCTTCGGCGAGCAGCTCGCCGTGAAGATCGGGTTCGAGGTCTGGTTGTCGAGGAAGGTGAAGACCGAACGGGCTTTCAGCTTCTTCGAAGCGGGACATTTCGCCTGGATGTAACTGACTTTCTTGCCCTTGTAGGAATATTTTTTGTCGACGGTGACGTTGAAGTAGATCAGTGCACCGGCGCCGCCGGCGATCAGCGGCACTTCGACGTCTAGGCGGGGGCCGTAGCCTTCCTTGTTGTAGTTGGTGACGACGCCGGTCAGGACCAGCGCGGTCTGGATCGGGGTGGTGCCGTAGCTGTGCAGGAGGATCACCGGCTTGCCACCCTGGGGGACACCGTTGAAGGCGGTCACTTCCTGCTTCACGTTGAACACCTGGCTGCCGACCGGGAGCAGCGCTTCGGCGTTGCCGGTGCCGATGATCGCCTTCTTGCATTCGCGGCGGGCGACTTCGGTGGAGACGCTCTGCAGCTTCGAAGCCTCGCAGGTCGGGTAGCCCTTGCTGAAGACCTTGGTGTTCTTGTCGAAGTCGATCACGACGCGGGTGGTGGGGACCGGGACGCCGCCGGCGCGGGTCGAGTTGCTGAGCGCGGTCGTGACTTCGAGCGCCGCCGGGGTCCACTGCTTCTTGTAGAGCTTCTTCGGCTTCAGCACGGCACCGACCGCTTGGGCGTTGCCGTCAGGCGAGGTGACGGCGCTCCCCGTCGGCCCGGCGATCGCCCCCGAGGTCACGATCGCGGTCGTCGCGGCAATCGCGAGCCCGACGATCAAAATTGAACGTTTCCGCATTCAGACGCTCCTCCAGTAGACGTTTGGCGGGCGCCTCCCATTTCCCCTAACCGCAAACCCACTCCAGAGTAGCGGGTCGCAGGTGCGTTGAATTCCAGTTAAGTCCCCGCTCAGGCGTCACTTGGCCGGGAGACGCTCGGATACGATTCGCCCGCCGTTCCACCGGGTCGGAGGGGCCGGGGGACGATCACGAGCGACGATCCGTGGCTGCTAAACCCTTAGGCGAGGAGAAAAGCTCGGCTCCGAGCCGAGGGGTCACTCCTGCCCGAATCGCGGTGATCGCGGCGCTGGCGCTGGCGGTGATCGTGCTGGCCTGGATCTTCTTCAACGGCAACGGCGGCCACAAGTACACGCTCGTATTCCAGAACGCCGGCCAGCTGGTGCCCGACAACCAGGTGCTGATCGGTGGCTCCCCGGTCGGTTCGGTCGAAAGCATCGAGCTCAGCGACGACAACCTCGCCGTGGTCAAGGTCGAGATCGACCAGCAGCTGCACGAGGGCTCGACCGCGGTGATCCGCGCCACCTCGCTCTCCGGCGTCGCCAACCACTACGTCTCGATCAGCCCCGGCCCGAACAGCAACCCGGCGCTCGACGAAGGGGCGGAACTGGGCCTGGCCGAGACGACGACCCCGGTCGACATCGACCAGTTCTTCAACACCTTCCCGCCCTCGGTGCGCAAGGGCCTGGCGGACTTCATCCAAGGCAACGCGAAGACGTTCGAAAACTACGGCGAAGCGGCGAACGAATCGTATGAATACTTCGGCCCGGCGCTGAACCGAACCCGCGCCTTCCTCGGCGAGCTCAACTCCGACCAGCGGCTGCTGGAACGTTTCATCGTCAGCTCGGCGAAGCTGACGACGGCGGTTGCCGGCCGCGGCGAGCAGCTCTCCAGCGCGATCGCCAACGCCAACACCGCCTTCAGCGCGATCGCCAGCCAGAACCGGGCTTTCGACCAGACCCTGCGGCGGCTGCCGCCGGTGCTGCGGCAGTCGAACACGACGTTCGTCAACCTGCGGGCGGCGCTCGACGACGTCGAACCGCTGATCGACACGGCGAAGCCGGCGACGAAGAACCTGGCGCCGTGGCTGGCCGAACTGCGGCCGGTGGTGCAGAAATTCATCCCGGTCACGCGCAACCTGCGGCTGACCGTCGCCCGCCCCGGCGCCAACAACGACCTCGCCGAAACCCTGGCCATCCTGCCGTCGCTGCAAGGCCAGATCTCGACCGCCTTCCCGCACGCCGAAGCGGCGGTCGCCGCCTTCCTGCCGAACCTCAAGTTCGCCCGCGCCTACACGCCTGATCTGTTCAACGCGATCGGCAAGCTCGGCGCGGTGGCGGGCTATTACGACGGCAACGGGCACTACGTGAGGGCCTCGGCCTCCAACCAGAACCTGTTCAAAGACGAAGGCGGCTCGCTGGAACCGATCTCGCGCAGCGAACAGTTCGACGCCTTCGGTCCCGAAGCCCCCGTCAAGCGACCCTGCCCGGGCGGCGTGACGCAGAAGGCGGCGGACGGCTCCAATCCGTTCACCAACCCGCCCTTCTCGGGCAGCAGCGTCAGCACCTCCGAATGCAACCCCGACGACGTGCCCCCGGGACCATGAGGCGGCGGGGGATCATCGCAGCGGCGCTGGTCGTCGCGGCCGTCGTCGTGATCGTGCTGCTGGTCTCCGGCGGCGACTCGAATGGCGGCTACCGGGTGCGGGCGATCTTCGACAACGGCGCCTTCATGGTGACCGGCGAGCAGGTGCGGGTGGCCGGCGCCAACGTCGGCACGATCGAATCGGTGAGCGTCTCGCGCCCCGGCGAAACCGTCGCCTACAAGGACGGCGAAGGGGTCGCGGTGCCGGGCAAGGCGATCATCGTCATGAACATCACCGACCCCTCCTTCCAGGACTTCCGCGAGGACGCGACCTGCCTGATCCGGCCGCAGTCGCTGATCGGCGAGAAGTTCGTCGACTGCCGGCCGACGCTGCCGCGAGCGCCGGGCTCGCCGGTGCCGCCGCCGCTGAAGAAGATCGAATCGGGCCCGGGGGAGGGCGAGTACCTGCTGCCGTTGGGCAGCAACGGGACCAGCGTCGACCCCGACCTGATCAACGACATCCAGACGCTGCCCTACGCGCAGCGCTTCCGGCTGATCCTCAACGAACTCGGTGCCGGCCTCGCCGGTCGCGGCGCCGATATCGAGGAGCTGGTCAAGCGCGCCAACCCGGTGCTGCGCGACGTCGACACGCTGTTCGGGATCCTCTCCGACCAGCGCGACCAACTGGCGCAGCTGGCCACCGACTCGGAGACGATCCTGCGGCCGCTGTCGCGCGAGCGCGCCCACGTCGCCGGCTTCCTCGCCAACGCCGGCGCCGCCGCCGAAGCGAGCTCGGAAAAGGGCGCCCAGCTCGAAGAATCGCTGCAGAAGTTCCCCAAGTTCCTCGCCGAGTTCCGGCAGACGATGGTCAGCCTCAAGGGCTTCTCCGATGCCGGGGCGCCGCTGTTCGAAGACCTCGGCGCGGCGGCGCCGTCGCTGACCGACGCGACCCGCACGCTGACGCCGTTCTCGCAGGCGGCGACGGTGGCGCTGAAGAGCCTCGGCGAAACCGGCGAAGCCTCCGGCCCGATCTTCGCCCGGACCGACCCGGTGGTGAAGAAGTCGCGCGACCTGGCAAAGTCGGGCGTGGTGCCGACGCGGGAACTGGCGAGCCTGCTGGTCGGGTTGAAGAGGACCGGCGGCTGGAAGGCGCTGGTCGAACTGATCTACAACTCGGCCGGGGCGCTGAACGGGTTCGACCAGTACGGGCACTACGGGCGCACGCATGTGGCGCTCGCCAACTGCCCGGAATACTCGTTCAAACCGGCGGGTGAATCCGGCTGCGTCGCAAACTTCAACGGTCCTCAGGCTCGAGGAGGCGGCGAAGTCAGTGCCAGGGCGCTACTCGAGCTGCTCGCCCAGCGGCAGGCGGGCGAAAACGGCGGCACCGGCATCCTCTCTGGCCCCACCGCGGGCGTCGGCCAGGCCGATGCGACCGAAGCAGAACCGGCGCTCGGCGAAGCTTCCTCGACCGGGGGCACCGCCCCACTCCTCGACTACCTGCTTGGTGAAGAAGAATGAGGAACCGCGGCGGGCTCCAGGGAATCGCGAGCAGCCCCGTCCTGGTCGGGGCGGTGACGGTGCTGGTCGTGATCGTCGCCGTCTTCCTCGCCTACAACGCAAACAACGGGCTGCCGTTCGTCTCGACCTACGACCTGAAGGCGCTGGTGCCGAACGCCGACGCGCTGGTCAAGGGCAACGAGGTGCGGATCGGCGGTGTCCGCGTCGGCGTCGTCAAGTCGGTCGAAGCCGTCCACCTCGACGACGGCGAGGTTGCCGCCGAGCTCTCGCTCAGCCTCGACAGGAGCGCCGAACCGCTGCCGGTCGACTCGACGATCATGGTGCGGCCGAAGTCGGCGCTGGGGCTGAAGTTCCTGCAGGTGACTCCCGGCGACTCCACCGCAGGCTTCGCCGCCGGGGAAACGATCCCGCTGGCGGCGGCGAAACCGGAACCGGTCGACATCGACCAGTTCTTCGACATGTTCGACGAACGGACGCGGAAGGCGATCCGCCAGAGCCTGGCTGGGTTCGGCAACGCACTCGCCGGCCGCGGGCCGCAGCTGAACGAAGGGATCGGGGCCCTGAGCCGGGCCGCGGTCAAGGCGCAGCCGGTGCTGGCGACGCTGGTCGCGCCGAGCACCGACTTCGGCGGCTTCTGGCGGGCGCTGGAGGCGCTCTCGGCGACGGTGGCGCCGGTGGCCGAGACCCAGGCGAGCATGTTCGTCGCCCTCGACGCGACCTTCGGCGCCTTCGCCCGCGTCTCCCGCCCCTACATCCAGGAAACGATCGAAAAGAGCCCCTCGACGCTCGACACCGCCAACCAGGACTTGCCCGCGATTCGACCCTTCCTCGAGGACTCCGAACGCTTCTTCGTCGCCCTGCGCCCGGGCGCGAAGGCACTAGCCGAAACCTCGCCCGTCGTTGCCGAATCGCTGCACGCCGGCGTCCCGGCGCTCAACTCGAGCCCGGTGCTCAACAACCAGCTGCAGCCGACGGCGGAAGCGCTGCTCGCCTTCCAGCAGGCGCCGGGCGTCTTCAACGGCCTCAACCTGCTGACCGACACCAATCGGATCCTGAAGCCGCCGCTCGAATACGCCGTGCCGGCGCAGACGGTCTGCAACTACGCGACGATCCTCTTCCAGAACCTCTCGCTCGGCAACCGGCAGGGGAACAAGAACGGCAAGTGGCTCAACCTCTTGGGCGGAGCGATGCCGGAAGGCGTCAACGCCGAGGCCGGGCCAGCGTCGACGCCGGCCAGCGGTGAAGGGTCCGGTCTCATCGCCAAGGGCAACTACCTCCACTACAACCCGTTCCCGCGTACCGCCGCGCCGGGTCAGGACGGAATCTGTGAAGCAGGCAATGAGAAGTACGCGCCAGGCAAGACCGTGATCGGCCATGCCTCAGAACTCTGGGGCAACGAAACGCGAGGGCAGGAATGAGCCGCCTGCCCGAGAGAGACCAGCGCGCCGCCGCCAACCGCCGGATCCGGTGGCGCCCGAGCAACGCGATGATCGCGGTGATCTTCATCGTGATCTTCACCGTCGGCCCGTACCTGGCCTTCACCGGGCACGTGCCGTTCACCAGCTACGGCTACACGGTGAAGGCGACCTTCGCCAACTCGGCCAACATCGCGACCAACTCGCCGGTGCGGATCGCCGGGGTCGACGTCGGCAAGGTGATCGAAAGCGAACGCGACGGCAACGCGACCACTGTCACCTTCACGGTCGACGGCTCCGGCCGGCCGGTCCACGACGACGCCTTCGCCGCGATCCGGCCGCGGATCTTCCTCGAGGGCAACTTCTTCATCGAACTCGACCCCGGCAGCCCGAGCGCGCCGGAGCTCGCCAGCGGCGGCACGATCCCGGTCAGCCGCACCTCGACCGCGGTCCAGCTCGACGAAGTCCTGACCGCGCTGCAGGGGCCGGTCCGCGCCGACCTCAGCCGTTTCCTCGAGAGTTACGGCAAGGCGTTGAACGAGAAGCCGAGCGCCGAGGAAGACCTCGACCAGCTGCCCGAAGTGAAAGGGATCAGCGGCGCCGAAGCGCTCAACAAGGCGTTCCGCTACGGCGGTGACGCCGGCCGCTACAGCGCCCAGGTGACCAACGCCTTCCTCGGCACCGAGCCGGACGACCTCTCGCGCTTGGTCGCCACCGCCGGCCGCAGCTTCAGCGCCTTCGCCAGCCGCCAGGCCGACCTGCAGGGGCTGATCACCAACTTCGACGTCTTCACCGGAGCGCTGGCGGCGCAGTCCGACAACCTGGCGAAGACGGTGCGGCTGCTGGCGCCGACGCTGAAGGTGTCCGAGGCCTCCCTCATCAGCCTCAACCGAACCCTGCCGCCGCTGCGCACCTACGCGATCGAGCTGACGCCGGCGGTGGCCGAGCTGCCGGAACTGATCAGCAGCTCCGAACCGTGGCTCGAACAAGTGCGGCCGCTGCTCTCGGGCAAGGAGGCCGGCGGTGTCGCCAAGCTGCTGGCGGAATCGACGCCCGGTCTCGCCGAAGCGGCTCACGCGGGCAAGTCGAACACGGTGCCGCAGATCAACCGCCTCAGCCTCTGCACGACGAAGGTGATGGTGCCGACCTCCGAGCAGGTGATCGCAGACCGCTTTAGTACCCATGGGCCGAACTACCGCGAGTTCTTCTTCACCTTGGCCGATTTCGCCGGCGCGGCACAGAACTTCGACGGTAACGGGCCGTACCTACGGGGCCAGCTAGGCGGCGGCGGCGTGCTGCTCGGCGAACCGAACCCGTACGTCACCGAAGAAACCTTCAGCGAACAGATCAACTACAGCTCTTCGATAACGGAGCCGATCGGGACCCAGCCGCAGCTCGGGCCGCAGCCGCCCTTCAAGCCGAGCGTTCGCTGCTACACGAACCCGGTCCCGAACGTGAACGGGGAGTTGTCGCAGGTCGGCCCGCCGAGCCCGTCCAAAGCGGGGGTGTTCGAAGAAGGATGACCGAGCCGACACCTAAGACCAGCCGCTGGCGGCACTTCAAAGCCTGGATCACGCGCCAGGCGCGCGGGCACCGCAAGGACACGATCGCGATCGTTGTCCTCGCCGTCGCCGGCGTCGTGATGATGCTCGGGATCTTCACCCAGCAGAAAGCGTCACTGCCGTCCTGGCTGCCGTTCGTCGGCGAAGAATTCGAACACATCAGCGCCGAGTTCTCGACCGCGCAGGCGGTGACGCCGGGCCAGGGGCAGTCGGTCGATATCGCCGGCATCCAGATCGGCAAGGTCGCCTCGGTCGACCTCGAAGACGGACACGCCGTGGTCGGGATGGAGATCGAGCCGAAGTACATGGAACTGATCCACCCCAACGCGACGCTGCTCCTGCGGCCGAAAACCGGGCTCAACGACATGATCGTCGAGATCTCTCCCGGCAGCGGCGGCAAGAGCATCGAAGACGGTCACGAATTCACGCTGGCGCAGACGCAGCCGAACACCAACCTCGACGCCTTCCTCGCCAGCCTCGACGCCGACACGCGCCAGTACCTGCAGCTGCTGGTCGCAGGTGGCGCCCAAGGGATCGGCGGGCGCGGCAAGCAGCTCGGCAACGCGCTGCGCCGCTTCGCGCCGTTCGTCAAATACACCGCGAAACTGAACAAGGCGGTCGCCGCCCGCCACCGCGCCCTCGCCCGGGTGATCCACGACTTCGGCCTGCTGACCGAAGAACTGGCCCGCCACGACAGCGCCGTGCGGCGCTTCGTCACCTCCTCGGACGCCGCGCTCGGCAACTTCGCCAACCAGCAGCAGGCGATCCAGGAAGCGCTGCGCGAGTTCCCCTCGACCCTGGAAGCGTGGAAGGCGGGGCTGGCCAGCTCCAACCGCTTCTCACAGGCGGCCTACCCGGCGCTGACCAAGCTGATCCCCCAAGCCCAGGCCTCGCCGGCGGCGTTCCGCGCGCTCGAGCGGCTGTTCCGCGAAACCACCGTCCCGATCCGCGACCAGATCCGACCCTTCACCCGTGAAGTCAGGCCGGTGCTGACGCACGCCAACGAAGCGGCGAAGCCGTTCGGCAAGACGGTGACGAACTTCGGCAACTCGCTGAGCGGGTTCAACGCCTTCCTCAACGGGCTCGCCTACAAGCCTCCGGGCGGTGCGAGGAAGCAAAGCGCACTCTTCTACCTGCCTTGGCTGAACCACGACTTCAACGCCGCATTCAATTTGCAGGACGGTGGCGGTCCAGTTCTCCGTAACCTGGTCAGCCTCACCTGTACGGGTTCGTCGCTGGCGTACTACGTAATCGCCGAAGGTCCTGGTGGGATTGAAAAGCCGTTCCTCAACACCCTGCTGCAGACCGCGGCAATTCCGCGCCCGGAGGAAATTCCGGTTCCGAAAGGTGAAAAGTCGCGCAGCGGTCTCTGCGAAATCAAAACCAACCCGAATCCGCCCAAGTGAGCAAGAAGGCCCCTAGCACCACGCAGCTCCTGGTCATCGTCGGCTTCGCGCTGTCGTGCTTCGGGATCTTGCTCTTCCTCTGGGTCACCTTCGGCGGCCCGACCCCGTTCCGGGCGAAGCCGTACCAGATCAAGGTGCCGTTCGACGAGGCGACGCAGCTGGCGGAACAGTCCGACGTCCGCATCTCCGGTGTCAACGTCGGCAAAGTCCAGAGCATCGAGCTGGCGCCGAACGGCAGGCAGGCGCTGGCGACCGTCGATATCGACGATAAATACGCGCCGCTGCCGGAGTCGACCCGGGCGATCCTGCGCACCAAGACGCTGCTCGGTGAGACCTACATCGAACTGACGCCGGGCAACCGCGACGGGCCCCAGCTCGCCGACGGCGGCAGCGTGCCGGAGGCCAACGTCGCCCAGTCGGTCCAGCTCGACGAGATCTTCCGCACCTTCAACCCGAAGACGCGCAAGGCATTCCAGACCTGGATGCAGGAAGGGGCGGTGGCAATCAACGGCCAGGGCCAGGCGCTCTCGACGGCGTTCGGCGAGTTCGAACCGACCTTCTCTGAACTCGACAAGCTGTTCCGGGCGCTGGACACGCAGCGGCTCGCGGTCGCGCAGCTGTTCCGCAACGGCGCCACCACCTTCAACGCCCTGCGCGGGCGCGAAGGGGAGCTGGCAAGCCTGATCCAGAGCTCGAACGCCGTCTTCCAGACGACCGCCCGCCGCAACCGCGACATCGAAGCACTCTTCCTCGCCTTCCCGACCTTCCTCGACGAGTCGAAGCTGACGCTGAACCGGCTGAAGGACTTCTCGGTCAACGCCGACCCGCTGATGAAGCAGCTGGTGCCGGCGGCCGAACAGCTCTCGCCGACCCTGGTCGCCTTCGGCAATCTGGCGCCGGAAGCGAAGGGGTTCTTCGAAGGCCTGATCCCGGTGATCAACCGCGCCCCGTCGGGGTTCCCGGCCCTGCGCAAGATCTTCCGCGACGAGTTCCCGCCGCTGCTGCGGGCGCTCGACCCGTTCATCCGCAATCTCAACCCGCTGCTGACCGGGCTCAACCTCTACAAACGCGAGCTCGCGGCCTTCTTCGGCAACCTGGCAGCAGCGAGCAACGCGTCGCTGACCGAAGAATTCGTCGTCAACGGGAAGGGAACCGGGGAACACCCGTTCTTCATCCGCGTCGGCGCCAGGCTCGACCCCGAAAGCTATTCGACCTACCCAAGCCGTCTCACTACGAGTCGCACCAGTGCCTACAGTCCGCCTCAGTGGGCGAAGAATTTGATCGACGGCCTGCCGAGCTTCACGACCGCTGCCTGTTCCGCGGGCAGTACCGCGAGCCTCAACCCCAGTTCCTACGAATCCGAAGGGTTCCAGGAACACGTATCTCGTACCAAACCCTTGGATGGATCGTCGCGCACTGAGGAGGAAATCCTCGAAAGGTCCAAATCCTTTTTCGAACGTATCAAACGCCTCGCCTTCGCCGAACAGGACAGCACCGCCACCGTGCCCGCACCGACCTGCAAGCAGCAGTCGCCGATCAAGTCGATCTACGGCAGCGGCGAAGCCACCACCTACCAGCACACCTTCGAACAGACCGGCAAGTAATTCGCTGTATCAGGGGTTGCGGGCACCGCGTCAGCTAGCAGTCTGTCAGGCAGACACCCCCTTGCGCGTCACACAGTGTGCATGGCGGTCACCTAGCAACCGGATAGCGTCGCTTCAAAGCGTATGAGCTACGTTCGGCTCAGAAAGGAGCACGCACGATGACCACTCGTGTCAGACAGGGAGTCCTAGCCCTGCTAGCGGCCGCTGCACTCTCTGTGAGCGCAGCCCTATTGATGCCCGGCTTCGCCCAGGCAGCAACGTGGACGAATTACTGCAACAACCAGAAACTGCCGGGATGGCAGGAATCCGGGAGTATCTACTGCTACGGGGCTAATCGGGTCGCGCATGAACTGATGGGATGGGGAGACCAGCACTCCGTGTGTATTGGAATGTCGTACATGGTTACCCGCTGCTCCGGCGGCCCGGGCGCGGGGGTCTATACGTCCTCTGAACTCGGCTATTGGATCGCCGGAACGCCCTGGATTGAGAATCAGGCGCCGGGCTGGAACGTAGTCCACGGCAGAAGTCTGGTGGAATAGCCGCAAAGCGCCTTGGCGGGGGGCTGCGATGTGCCAGCCCCCCGCATTGGCTATGGCAACGCGTACTTGGATCGTGTGCGGCGCCCTGCTTACGCTCGCAGGCGCTCTGGTCGCCGCAATGTCTGTCGGTGCCCTGGACCAGGAGCCAGTCAGGCCACCGCCGTCACGGCGCAGTCTTGTGACGCATTCCACATGGCAGGCTCTGCAAGGTAATTTCGTGGTCTTTCGAACGCCTAGCGAGCAGGTTCCGCAGCAGGCACGCCGCTTGATCATGGCGATTACGCAGCGGTCGAGCCGTAGTCTCTACTGGGCTAAGGCACAGCACGTCCAGGTTGCAGAAACGGAACTCTGGCTGGTACCCGGTCCAGACGTGACGTGCGTTGCGGAAGCCCATCAGGCGGGAGCCTTTGGATGCGAAGTCACCTCCGCGTTCATCGGGCATGGACTGACGCTTGGGACCTTCGAGATGCGCTCGAAAGCTCGTGCGCAGCCGCAAGAGTTCCGAATAGTCGGCCTTGTCCCCGACTGGGCTGTGGTCGCCACAGTGCGAGAAGGGGCGGTGCGGCGTGCCCTCCAGGTTCGCCACGGTGTATTCGTAGACCAAGGCAAGCAGCCCATCGTCCTTGAGCAGCTTGAGAGCAAACGGTCACGACCGTAGCTCGTCACAGGGGCTGTGCGAGGTCCTCGAGCTTGAGCGCCAGCTCAACCTCAGTCGCCTTCTCAATAAGCGAACAATCGAGGAGCTCCTCCGCCGCCCTAAGTCGGCTCGCCACGGTTTGACGAGCCACGCCAAGTGCGGCTGCGGCGGAGGCAGCATTACGGTTTGAGGCAAAGTATGCGCGCAAGGTGTCGCGCAGGTGCTCGCCGCGATCACGCGCGGCGCTCAGCGGCGCGATGTAGAGGGTGTGCAAGGCGGAGCAATAGAGGGGATCACTTTGGATGGAGTGCGCGAGGGCGATATCTGAATAACTGGTCGGGGAGCAATGCCCTTGAACTGCGTACGCGAAGGCGACACGCGCCTCTTTATGAGTGCGGCGCCATCCGGCCACGCCCTTGCTTGCAAGACCCACGCCAAGCGGTATGTCCTCGCACCAGGTGTGACGAAGAGCCTCTTGCATCAACTCGTGACCAGGAGTACTTCGCCTTGCGATCCAGGCCCAGCACACTTCAGGGCTGGCCTTCACGAGGAGAAGCTGACCGTCGAGGGCGCCGGCGAGTGCTTGGATTGCCCGGGGAGAGTCGATTCCTTCTGACACCAGCCCCAAGTGGTGGTAGTCAAAAGGGTAGTGCAGATCGCGCATGCTTACCGACTCGCCCGCAAGCAACCTGCTCACGTGATCGAGTCGTCTTTGTGAGCGTGGGACGGCTTCCGTGCGAGCTGCCCGGAATTCCTCGCCGACGAACTCCATCAGGCGATCGAGCGCTGCCGGCAAGGGCGCCGGGAGACCTGCCAGCTCGGAGCGGCCCAAGCGAGGGAACTGCTCAAGTGCCTCAAGCAGGAAGCCACCCAGCTCCCAGCACCCGGCAATGTAGCGGCGCATGACGTTCTCGATCCCGACGTGGTGGCGCGCCGCCAGTCTTGCCTGTAGGCCCAAGCGCTGCGGTGGAGGGGGCAAGGTCGCGTCATCCGAGCGGAGTGCGGCAATCGCAAAGCGGATGCCTTCCGGTACGGCCGCTCGCAGGCCGACCGCGTACTCCGGCGCGACGTCGTCGGGGTCGATGGAGATGGCATGAACCTTCGTTAGGACGGCTGCCTCCACCTCGGCAAACCGGCTCTCGAGGGCATCTGCCAGAGCCTCTCTCACCTGCGTTGGCGAGGAGATCGACCGCTTCGAGTTTCGGCTCACTGCTGCAAGAGATCGTTAATCGGGAAGCCCAGCGGCACCTGGTGAACATCGCCCCTGCCGCAAGCTATGGATTGATGGGACCGTACTACATCAAGGACTGCTGCGCATACAAAAAGTTGCTCCACTGATACAGCGGTTTGTACCGATGACGACAGGTCCTACCCTGACGTCCTCGGGAGGCGACTCGAATACCGGGTTTGCATCTGCCCCAGTACTTCCTCAATCTTTTGTCTGCAACGCATGCCATCATGGAGGCGATGCGACAGACTTGGAGCGACGACCGGCTCGACGAGCTCAGCGCGAACGTCAATCGGCTCGCGGCCTCTGTGGATCGGCGCTTCGACCGGGTCGGCGAGAGGCTCGATCGGGCTGAGGACCGGACGCGAGCCGAATTCCAGGCGGTTCGGACCGAGATGAGGGAAGGCTTCGCCCGGGTCGACGGACAGTTCGCCGCGATCGGCAGCCGCTTCGGCGGGGTCGAAGCGCGCCTCGGCGGCATCGAGACCGAGTTGAGGGCGCTGCACCGGCTGCTGATCCGGATCAGCGTCGGCGTCGGGGGCGTGTGCGCAATCGCCCTCGCGACCGCTGTGCTGAGTCGGCCCTGAGGGCGACATCAGGCGGGTCCGGCAAGCATGCAGGGAGGCTGGCCTTTGGGCGGGCGAACGCCTTGACGCCAGCGCGCCACTGCGTGCTGAGAGTTGGCGGGACCGAGGGCGCTCAGTCGTTCGCGGACTCGAGATCCTCGAGATCGGCGAGATCCCGAGTTCGACCCGCTGCTCGCTTCATCGCCTTGAGGTCCTCGATGGAGGTGATGAGCACGGTGACCCCGAGAAGGTCTGCCTGGGTCGCGCGCGACCGCAGTTCGTCGTAGGTGGGTACTCCGTCCAGGCCTTGAACCACGTCGAGACGTCCGAGGTCGGTCTCGATCGCGACCTGGTCACCGCTCGCCAATGCAGAGGCAATCGAAGGCAAGCTCCCGAGAAGGGTCTCGCCAAGATGAACTCGACCGTTGGCGCCGACCGCGACTTCGGCGACGCGGCGCAAGTTCTCCGGCTCGGGCGAGATCACGACGTCCACGTCCTTCGTTGCCCGGACGACTCCCCAGGCCCCGACGGCGAGACCTCCGACCACGACGAACTTCGCCTCGGCGGCGGCCAGGCGCTTCAGCAGCTCGTCGAACGCCGGCTCGGTCACCTACGCCGGGCAGCTCCAGCGAGTCGCATGATCTTGTGGCTGAGAGCGATGGTTTCGACCAGGTTCGTGCTGATCGGCCGCCGCGCATCCTCGCGCAGGCGTCGCAACCGCACGCTCTCCGCCGCCGCGGCTGCCGAATGTTCGGTGCTCATGCGGTGATGCTAGCGGCGGGGGCCCAAGGGGATGCCAGCCTCTGATCCGTCAGATGAGTCGCATCCTGCTTCGGCCTCGCACCACGCTCCCGACCACGAAGGCCCGGGAGGTCGTACCGGCGCTCTCGATCACCAGGTCGCCCAGATCGGTTGAGGCGTCGGGACGACACAAAGAACTTGCATTTGCCTAATCTCGCCTCAACCTTTTGTCTGCAACACTCGGTCCGTGGACGATTTCGATTGGAGAGAGCTGCAGCGGATGGGGACCGAGCTGGCGAGGCTTCGCGACGGCCGCTGGGAGGAACGCCGGAAGATGGAAGAGCAGATCCGGGAGGTGAGCTGGCGGCTGGACGAGCACCTCAGGGAGTCTCGGAGGCGGACCCTCGACTTCGCCATGGGCGTGTATTACGTGGCTCTCGTGGGCTTCGTGGTGGCGGTCGTGGTGGTCCGCCTTGCCGGTGGCTGACTCGCTGCCGTCGCGGCGTTGGTCAGCCGCCGAGCGGGGAGGGTGGGATCTGGGGTTCTCCCTTGACCTCGGGGAGGACCATGCCGAGCTGGTCGATGAAGCACCAGGACCAGTCTTCGCCGGGCTCGATCGAGCGGATGATCGGGTGGCCGGACTCGGCGGCGTGGGAGCGGGCGTGGCGGTTGGGCGAGTCGTCGCAGCAGCCGACCTTGCCGCAGCCGAGGCAGATGCGGAGGTGCAGCCAGCCGCTGCCCTCGGCGAGGCAGTCCTCGCAGCCGGCGACCGAGTCGGGCAGCTGGGTGATCCGGACCTGATCGAGGTGGGTGCATGCGGCCATCGCGGCTCCTCTCGTCGTGTCGGTTGACTGTACCCGGCGACGGTCGGCCGGAGGATGGGCCGGTCGCTCAGCGGGTGGGGCGGAAGTCCCAGCGGAACAGCAGGTCGATGCCCGACAGGGTGTAGCCGTCGACCCGCGGTTCGCCGACCTTGGTCAGCGGCCAATAGCCGGTCAGCAGCGGCGTTCCGGTTTCGTAGCCGCCAAGCGCGTTGGTCGCGTGGAGGGGCAGCGTGCCCGGGCCGGCGGCGCTGATCGCGACGACGTCGGTCGAGTGGATCCGGTTCTGGATCGCCTTGCTGCGCAGGTCGTGGACCGGGACGTCGACCTTCAGCGTCGTCACCGCGTTAGCCTTCGGCCGGAAGGCGGGGCCGACGTAGCGGGCGGTGCAGCAGGTGTAGGTCCCGGGCAGATCTTCGCCGGTGAAGGTGTCGACGCGGCTGGAGCCGGTGAGAATCGTCAGCCGCAGCTTCGCCGGCCGCGACCCGACCTTGACCTGGATCCGCTTGATCCGGCCGTTGCCGGGGACCAGGGCGGTCGGCCGCAGCAGGTTGAAGTAGCCGCTGTGACGGTAGGTGCAGCTGCGCTGCCCGGTCGGCGCCAGTTCGACCCCGCCGAGGGCGCCGAGGATCGCCGCCGACTCGCAGCCGTAGGTGACGTTGGCGCCGCCCTTCATCGTGCCGCCGAACCAGCGCGCCGAGGCCGGCGCGGCGAGCAGCGTGAGCACCGCGGCGGCAAGCAGGGCTGGCAGCGCGAGGCGGCGGACGAGCACGCGCGGATCTTGCCACAGAGTCGGCCCAGAGTTGGCACGTCCATGTCTTGTTCGGTCTGTCCTTGCTCGGAAGGGTCGGGGCATGGCTCGAAAGCAAGGAAAGCGGGGACGGATGCTCCCCCTGGAGGCGCCCGAATGGGAACCGCTCCTCGACCTGGCGGAGGCGCACGTCGAGGACTTCATGTGGATGTACGCCGTCGAGCTCGAGGACGGCAGCCGGGTCCAGGCTTACAAGCACCGCTGGACTCGGAACTACCTCTTCCTCGACGGCGACAGTCGCGCGTACGTCTATCTCGGCGATCAGCGGTACGAGGAGGAGGAGAAGGAGTGGTTGTTCGCGCGCGCCGTGAGGGAGGACCTGGCGCACAGGGACTGGTACGGTTTTGTCGGACACAATGAATGGGAACCCGACCGCATCGAGATCAGCTGGACTCGCTCGGCGACGAAGCATCGGATCTCCCGTGAGCGCTCGGCACATGTCGTCCGCACGTGCGCGCTTCGGTTCGCTTGGCGTTCGCACGACGGTCCTCTGTCCTTTGAGGACAGCCGCATCATGTTTTTGGGCGACGACAACGAGGGAATCGGGCTCGAGGTTGTCGCGCTCGAGGTTGGCGACGAAGCCTTTCGGGTCATTCACGCGATGGAGGTGCGACGCAAGCACGTCGGCCTGTATTGGAGGGCAAAGCGATGGCAAAGGTGAAGAAGGTGGACGAGGAAGAGCGCTACTTCACGAGGTCGGGCGTCGAGCTCACCCCTGAGGTGATCGACGAGCTCGTGAAGGAGGCAGAGCGGGGGTACGACCCGAGGGAGTTGAGGGCGCAGTTCGTCGGGCGACCCTCGCTGAGCGAGAACGGAGTTTCGCCGCGGCTCACCTTCCGGGCGCCCGCCGACCTCCACGCCGCCGCGCAGCGGCGCGCCGACGAGGAAGGCAAGTCGATCAGCGAGCTCGCTCGCGAGGCGCTCCAGCGGTACTTGGAGTCCTAGCCGGTACCGTGTCGTACATGGAAAGCCATCCCGCGCTGGATGCGGTCTTCCTGCCGGTGCAGCCGCCGAGCACCTTCGAGGAGACCGTGGAGCGGTTGGGGACGGCGATCCGGCTCGGGCTGCTGCCGGCGGGGAGCAAACTGCCCGCGGAGCGGGAGCTGGCGCGGAAGCTGAAGATCTCGCGCTCGACGTTGCGGCAGGCGCTGACGACGCTGGTCCAGAGCGGGCACCTGGTCTCGTTGCGGGGGCGCAAGGGCGGCACCTTCGTCGCCGAGCAGCCGCCGCTGACCGACCGCCTCGACGACCCGCTCGACCAGGACGCCTGGGCGGCGCTCGACTACCGGGTCGCGATCGAGAGCGGCTGTGTGCTGCTGGCCGGCGAGCGGGGGCAGGAGGAGGGGTTCGACCGGCTCGAGGAGCTGGTCGAGAAGATGGCCGCCGAGGTCGAGGACTTCGAGGAGTACCGGCGCACCGACGTCCGTTTCCACATCGGGATCGCCGAGGCCGCGGCGTCGGCGCGGCTGCTCAGCGCGATGACCGACGTGCAGGGGCAGATGTCGGACCTGATCGCCCTGATCCCGCACCCGCCCGAGGTGCTGACCAGCTCCAACGAGCAGCACGGCCGCATCGTCAAGGCGCTGCGCAAGGGCGACGGCCCGCGCGCGGTGCGGCTGATGCGCGAGCACATGGAGGGCACCGAGCACATCATCGCCGGGCTGCTCCCCGCTCCCACCTCCGCCCAGCTCGCCGCCGTCTGAGTCCCCGCTCCGGCGACCCATCCACCCGGCGCCCTGCGCGGCGCGTCCACCGCGCGATTTTTCTTGACAGCGGTGGAGTCATGCGCATAAGGTCGGCTGCACCAACCATTTAGCCGCCAGCGGCTGCACATAGGAGGGTCTGGGAGTGGCTGACAGGACCAAGGTGGGAGCGATCACCTACCGCCAAGCGGACGAGGAGTACTTCGCGAAACGGACCCTTCGCCGCCACGCCGGCGTCTGGTCGCTATGGGCGCTGGGGGTCGCGGCGGTCATCTCCGGAGACTTCTTCGGCTGGCAGTTCGGCCTTGCCTACGGCTTCGGCGGCCTGCTTGTCGCGATGGTCGTGATCACGGTCATGTACTTCGGCCTCTGCTACTCGATCGCCGAGATGTCACCGGCGCTGCCGCACACCGGCGGCGCCTACTCGTTCGCGCGCTCGGCGATGGGACCGTGGGGCGGATTCGCCACCGGGGTCGCGGAGACGATCGAGTACGTGGTCACCCCGGCGGTGATCGTGGTCGGGATCAGCAACTACATGAACTCGATCACCGACGACCTCTTCAGCTTCACCCTGACCCTGCCCTGGTGGTGGCTGATCTTCTACGTCATCTTCGTCGGTCTCAATTACCTCGGGGTCGAGGCCAGCTTCCGCTTCACTGTCCTGATCTGCTTCACCTCGCTGGCGATCCTGCTCGTCTTCTTCATCGGCGCGATCCCCAACCTCGACTTCCAGCGCTGGGCGATCGACACCAACGGCGGCTGGTTCCTCGAAGGCGTCCCCGGCGTCTTCTACGCGCTGCCCTTCGCGATCTGGTTCTACCTGGCGATCGAGGAGCTGCCATTGGCGGCGGAGGAGTCCGCCGACCCGACCAGGGACATCCCGCGAGGCACGATCTGGGGCCTGCGGACGCTGGTCGTCACCGGCTTCCTCGTCCTCTTCCTCAACTCGGGGATCGAGCCCGGCTCGAAGTCGCTGGCCGAAAACGAAGAACCGTTGCTCGAAGGTCTGCAGACGATCTTCGGCTCCGGCACCTCGGCCTCGATCCTCGGGCTGGTCGCGGTCGCCGGCCTCGTCGCCAGCTTCCACACGATCATCTACGCCTACGGCCGCAACATCTTCTCGCTCTCGCGGGCCGGCTACTATCCGCACCCGCTCTCGATCACCCACGGCAAACGCGAAACCCCACACGTCGCGCTGCTGCTCGGCGCGGTCCTGGGCTTCATCGCCGCCTACGTGATCTGGAAGGAGGGCACCTCCGGCGTCGGCGCCTCACTCCTCTACATGGCCGTGTTCGGCGCGGTGATCTCCTACTTCATGCAGTGCGTCTCGTTCATCCTCCTGCGCCGCAAGTTCCCGAACATCAAACGTCCCTACCGCAGCCCGGTGGGGGTGCCGGGAGCGATCATCACCGGGCTGATCGCGCTTGCCTCGTTGATCGCGATCCTCTGGAACGACGAGTACCGACCCGGTGTGTACGGTGTCGCGATCGTCTATCTGGTGGCGCTCGCCTACTTCGCGATCGCCGGTCGCCACAAACTGGTGCTCTCGCCGGAGGAGGAGTTCGCGATGACCAAGGGCGAGCACGGCCACCCGGAAACCGAAGGCTACGCGCACACCCGGCTCGAGGGCTGGGAGCACCCACACAGCGAACAGGACATCCGCGCCGGGGGGCGGATGGACGCGCCCGCCGAGGGGTCGCCGCCGGAGTCGCCGCAGCAGTGACGGTCGAGGAGCTGAGAAAGGCGGTCGCCGACGGCACGGTCGACACCGTGCTGCTGGCGATCGCCGACATGGAGGGGCGGCTGCAGGGCAAGCGGCTGACCGCGGCGCACTTCCTCGACGATGTGCTCGAGCACGGCGCCGAGGGCTGCAACTACCTGCTGGCCGTCGACGTCGAGATGGAGACGGTCGGCGGCTACGCGATGGCCTCCTGGGACACCGGCTACGGCGACTTCCAGATGAAGCCGGATCTGGCGACGCTGCGGCCGGTGCCCTGGCAGCCGGCGACGGCGATGTT
Organism: uncultured Conexibacteraceae bacterium; assembly: GCA_964533285.1. Taxonomy (GTDB): domain Bacteria; phylum Actinomycetota; class Thermoleophilia; order Solirubrobacterales; family 70-9; genus VAYN01. The sequence goes on from CAZHLT010000191.1 coordinate 27,344, forward strand.
GATGGCCGACCTGCAGTGGGCGGACGGGCGCGAAGTCGTGGCCTCGCCGCGGCAGATCCTGCGCCGCCAGCTGGCGCGGCTGGCCGAGCGCGGGCTCAGCGCCAATGCCGCCACCGAGCTCGAGTTCATCGTCTTCCGCAACTCCTACGAGCAGGCCTGGAAGCAGGGTTTCCAGGACCTCGAGCCGGCCAACCTCTACAACATCGACTACTCGCTGCTGGGGACGGCGCGGGTCGAGCCGCTGCTGCGGCGGATCCGCAACGAGATGGCGGCGGCGGGGATGGCGGTGGAGAACTCGAAGGGCGAGTGCAACCTCGGCCAGCACGAGATCAACTTCCACTACGCCGACGCCCTGCGCTGCGCCGACGACCACGCGATCTACAAGAACGGGGCCAAGGAGATCGCCGCCCAGGAGGAGCACGCGATCACCTTCATGGCGAAGTTCAACCAGCGCGAGGGCAACTCCTGCCACGTCCACTGCTCGTTGGCGCGCGAGGACGGGTCCAACGCGTTCGCCGCCGACCAGGGGCTGTTCGAGCACTTCGTCGGCGGCCAGCTCGCCTGCATGGAGGAGCTGACGCTGTTCTACGCCCCCCACGTCAACTCCTACAAACGCTTCGCGCCCGGCTCCTTCGCGCCGACCGCGATCGCCTGGGGCCGCGACAACCGCACCTGCTCGCTGCGGGTGGTCGGGCATGGGGAGGGGCTGCGGGTCGAGAACCGGCTGCCCGGCGCCGACGTCAACCCCTACCTGGCGCTGAGCGCGCTGATCGCCGCCGGCCTGCACGGGATCGACAACGAGCTGCCGCTGGAGCCGGCCTTCGAGGGCAACGCCTACGAGTCCGACAAGCCGCGCGTCCCCCACAACCTCTACGACGCCCGCGCCGCCTTCGCCGCCAGCGAGGTCGCCGCGGCGGCCTTCGGGCAGGACGTGGTCGACCATTACCTGAACCGGGCGGGCGTCGAGATCGACGCCTTCGAGGCGGCCGTCACCGACTGGGAGCGCTACCGGGGCTTCGAGCGGCTGTGAGTGGAGAGATCGACACAGTGATCTCCGGTGACGATGAGCTGGGTCGATCTCGGAACGAACATTGATGGCGAGCAGTCCGGTAACGATCGGCATCTGCGCCGCGATCGAGCGCGTCTCCTGGGGAGTCTGGGAGGACTACGAGGTGGCGTTCGCGCCGTGCGCCTACGCGACCGCGGTGCAGCGGGCCGGGGGGTTGGCGCTGGTTCTGCCGCCCGACGAGGCCGCGGTCGCCGATCCCGACCTGCTGCTCGACCGCCTCGACGGGCTGCTGCTGGTCGGTGGCGCCGACCTCGACCCGGCCAGCTACGGCGCCGAGCCGCACCCCGAGACGCGCGGCACCTGGCCCGAGCGCGATGCCTTCGAGCTGGCGCTGGCGCGGCGGGCGCTGGAGCGCGACCTGCCGCTGCTGGGGATCTGCCGCGGCATGCAGCTGCTCAACGTGGCGCTCGGCGGCACCCTCGACCAGCACCTGCCGGAGTCGCTGGGCAGCGAGACGCACCGGCGCGTCCCCGGCAGCTTCGGCGAGCACCACGTGCGGCTCGATCCCGGCTCGCTGGCCTGCGCCGCCGCCGGGGTTGAGGCGCTGGCCGTCTTCTCGCACCACCACCAGGGGGTCGCCGAGCTCGGCGCCGGGCTGCGGGTCAGCGGCCGCGCCGAGGAGGACGAGCTGATCGAGGCGATCGAGCTGCCCGGGCGCCGCTTCGCGCTCGGCGTCGTCTGGCATCCCGAGGAGGACCCGCGGAGCAACGTGATCGCCGCGCTGGTCACGGCGGCGCGTGGCGAGTTCCTCTCGCATAGCGAGAGCAAGTCGACAGGCAAGGAGGTTGCATGAGCGCGTTGCAGGTGATCGAGCCGGCGACGGAGCGGGTGATGGCGGAGCTGCCGCGGGCCGGGGTGGAGGAGGTCGACGCCGCGGTGAGCGCGGCGAAGGCGGCGTTCCCGGCCTGGCGGGCAGTGACGCCGGCGGCGCGGGCGGCGCTGCTGCGCGACCTCGCCGACGCGATCGAGGCGCGGGCCGAGGATCTGGCCGTGCTCGAGGCGCGCAACGCCGGCAAGCCGATCGGCGACGCTCGCGGCGAGATCGGGATGGTGGTCGAGACGTTCCGCTACTACGCCGGGGCGCCGGAGCGGCTGCTCGGCCACACGATCCCGGTCGCCGGCGGGGTCGACATGACCTTCCGCGAGCCGCTCGGGGTCGTCGGCCTGATCGTCCCCTGGAACTTCCCGCTGACGATCGCCGCCTGGAAGCTGGCGCCGGCGCTCGCCGCCGGCAACTGCGTCGTCCTCAAGCCGGCCGAGCTGACGCCTTTGACTGCGCTGGAGCTGGAGAAGATCGCGCTTGCCGCCGGCCTGCCGGAGGGCGTGCTGAACGTCGTCGCCGGGCCGGGCAGCGTCTGCGGCGCCCGCCTGGTCGAGCACCCCGACGTCGCCAAGATCACCTTCACCGGCTCGACCGCGGTCGGTCGCGGGATCGCCGCCGGCGCCGCGCGGACGATCAAGCGGGTGACGCTGGAGCTGGGCGGCAAGTCGGCCAACGTCGTCTTCGCCGACGCCGACCTCGAGGCGGCCGCGGCGGCGGCGCCGGGTGCCGTCTTCGGCAACGCCGGCCAGGACTGCTGCGCGCGCTCGCGGATCCTGGTCGAGGCCGGCGCGGTCGACGACTTCCTCGCGGCGCTGGCGCCGAACGTCGAGGGGATCGCGGTCGGCGACCCGCTCGACGAGGCGACGCAGATGGGGCCGCTGATCTCCGCCGGTCAGCGCGAGACGGTCGCAGGCTTCGTCGCAGACGACGCCCCGGTCGCGATCCGCGGCAGCGTCCCCGACGGGCCGGGCTACTGGTTCGCGCCGACCGTGCTGGCGCCGATGACCAACGACCAGCGGGCGGCGCGGGAGGAGATCTTCGGCCCGGTCGCCTGCGTGATCCCCTTCGCCGACGAGGCGGAGGCGATCCGGCTCGCCAACGAGACGATCTACGGCCTCTCGGGCTCGATCTGGACCGGCGACGGCGGCCGCGCGCTGCGCGTCGCCCGGGCGATCGACAGCGGCGTGATCTCGATCAACTCGAACACGTCGGTGCGGGTCTCGACCCCGTTCGGCGGCTTCAAGCAGTCGGGCGTCGGCCGCGAGCTCGGCCCCGACGCGCTCGACCACTACACCGACGTGAAGAATGTCTTCTACTCGACCGAGGAGGGCTGACCCGATGGCTGGACGACTGGATGGCAAGGTCTGCGTGATCACCGGCACCGCCAGCGGGATCGGCGCCGAGTCGGCCCGCCTGTTCGCGGCCGAGGGGGCGACCGTGGTCGGCGTCGACCTCGACGCCGAGCAGGCGGTGGGGGCGCTGACGATCGCCGCCGACGTCGCCGACGAGGAGCAGGCGCGGGCGGCGATGGCCGAGGCGCGTGAGCAGTTCGGCCGCATCGACGTGCTGATGAACAACGCCGGCATCAACCCGAGCGACGATCGCTCGGTCCTCGACACCGAGCTCGAGGCCTGGCAGCGGGTCCAGGACGTCAACCTGCGCGGCGTCTTCCTCTGCTGCAAGCACGGGATCCCGCACCTGCTCGACGCCGGCGGCGGCTCGGTGATCAACGTCGCCTCGTTCGTGGCGACGATGGGGGCCGCGGTCTCCCAGATCTCCTACACCGCCTCGAAGGGCGGCGTGCTGGCGCTCTCGCGCGAGCTCGGGGTCGAGTTCGCCGACCGCGGCGTCCGCGTCAACGCGCTCTGCCCGGGCCCGGTCAACACGCCGCTGCTGAAGGAGCTGTTCGCCAAGGACCCCGACCGGGCGGCGAAGCGCCTCGTCCACATCCCGATGGGCCGCTTCGGCGAGCCCGAGGAGATCGCCAAGTCGGCGCTCTTCCTCGCCAGCGACGACGCCAGCTTCATTACCGCCTCGACCTTCCTCGTCGACGGCGGCATCTCCGGCGCCTACCTGACCCCGGGCCAGGTCTAGGTCATCAGGCGAGCTGGAGCCTCGAGTAGCCTGGCGCGGGTGAGTGGGGAGACGGTCAACCTCTATTCCGATACGCAGACGCGGCCGGGCGCGGAGATGCGGGCGGCGATGGCGGCAGCCGAGGTGGGGGACGAGCAGCGCGGGCTCGACCCGACGGTGAACGAGCTGCAGCGGCGGGTCGCCGAGCTGCTCGGGCACGAGGCGGGGCTGTTCCTGCCCTCGGGGACGATGTGCAACCAGATCGCGGTGCGGCTCCACATCCGGCCCGGCGGCGACGAGATGTACGTGCACCGCTACGCGCACCCGGTGATCGCCGAGGCGGCCGGGGCGGCGGCGCTGTCCGGCGCGATGGTCTCCTACCTCGACGGCGACGGCGGCATCTTCGAGGCGACGGCGCTGGAGGCGGCGCTGCGCGACCCGAGCGATCGCCACCAGCCGCGCTCGCGCCTGGTCTCGGTCGAGCAGACGACCAACGTCACCGGCGGCCGCGTCTGGCCGCGGGCGCGGATCGAGGAGGTGCTGGCGGTCGCCGGTGAGCACGGCCTGCGCACCCACCTCGACGGCGCCCGGCTGCTCAACGCGACGGTCGCCTCGGGCGAGAGCGCCGCCGCCTACGCGGCCGGCTTCGACAGCGCCTGGATCGACTTCAGCAAGGGCCTCGGGGCGCCGGTCGGCGCCTGCCTGGTCGGCTCGGCCGAGCTGATCGAGGAGGCCTGGCGCTACAAGCAGATGCTCGGCGGCGCGATGCGCCAGGCGGGGATCGTCGCCGCCGGCGCCCTCTACGCGCTCGACCACAACATCGAGCGGCTGGCCGAGGACCACGCCAACGCCCGCGTCCTCGCCGAGGCGCTGGCGGGGATCGAGGGGGTAGTGATCGACCCCGCCACGGTCGAGACGAACATCGTCATGTTCTGGGTGCAGGACGCCGCCGCCCTCGTCGCGCAGCTGCCCGAGTACGGCGTCGAGATGAGCCAGATCGGCCCCTTCGTCCGCGCCGTCACCCACCTCGACGTCGACCGCGCCGGCGTCGAACGCGCGGCTGCGGCGGTCGCCGCGGTGCTGGCGGGTTAGCGGCGACCGTCAGCGCGGCTGTTAGGTTCGCCCGGTGGCGGGCGGTGTCGACTACGAGGCGATCGGCGGCAGCTACTCGCGCCACCGGCGCGGCGACCCGCGGATCGCGGCGCGGATCCACGCCGCGCTCGGCGGGGCGAGGACGGTGCTCAACGTCGGCGCCGGCGCCGGGTCATATGAGCCCGAGGACCGCTGGGTGCTGGCGGTCGAGCCGAGCGCGACGATGCGGGCGCAGCGGCCGCCGGGGGCGGCGCCGGCGATCGCCGCCCGGGCCGAGGCGCTGCCGCTCGACGACGGCGCGGTCGAGGCGGCGATGGCCTGCGTCACGATCCACCACTGGCAGCCGCGCGCGGCGGGGCTGGCGGAGCTGCGGCGGGTGGCGCGCGGGCCAGTCGTCGTCTTCACCTTCGATCTGGCGGCGCTGCCGCCCTGGCAGCTCGACCTGTTCGATGCCGCGCTGGAGATCGAGCGGCCGCGGTTCGGGACCGTCGCGGAGGTGGCTGCCGAGCTTGGCGGCCGCACCCGGGTCGAGGCGATCCCGACCCCGGCCGACTGCAGCGACGGCTTCTTCGAGGCCTACTGGAACCGGCCGGAGGCGCTGCTGGACCCCGAGGTGCGGGCCTCGCAGTCGCTCTGGGCGCTGCTCGGGCCGGGCGAGGAGGAGCGGATCGTCAGCCGGCTGCGCCACTCGCTCGAGTCCAGCGAGTGGGACCGCGAGCACGGCCACCTACGCCGGCGCGAGAGCTTCGACGGCGCCCTGCGCCTAGTCATCTCCGAGGCTGAATGAGCACTTGGGGGGGCCATGGCCCCCCCAAGTGCTCAGCGAGCGGGCGTCAGCCGGCTGCGAGGCCGAGCCAGCGGGTGCAGAGGTCGCGGCCGAGGCGGTTGAAGGCGCCGATCTTGGCTTCGGTCTCGGCGCGGAGGGCGGCGGGGTCGACGCCGATCCGGACCGCGTCGGGGTCGGAGCGGTAGTCGTCGATCCAGGCGAGGGCGTCGGCGCGGCTGACCTCGGGGTGGAACTGGAGCGCGTGGGCGCGCTCGCCGATTCGGCAGGCCTGCAGGCAGACCTCGCTGTGGGCGAGCGCGGTGGCGCCGGGCGGCAGCGGGAACTCGTAGCTGTGCCACTGGAAGGCCTCGAAGCGCGGCGCCAGCGGCGCCAGCAGCGGGTCGGCGGCGCCCTCGGCGGTCAGCTCGACCGGGTGCCAGCCGATCTCCGGCCGCGCCGCCCGGTGCGGCCGCGCGCCGGCCGCCTCGGCCAGCAGCTGGGCGCCGAGGCAGAGGCCGAGCAGCGGCACCTCGGCCGCCAGCAGCTCTCCCAGCAGCTGCTTCTGCGGCGCCAGCCAGGGGTGCTCGCCCTCCTGGTCGACGTTGATCGAGCCGCCGAGGGTGAAGACGGCGTCGTAGCCGAGCGGGTCGGCAGGCGGCGGGCCGCCCTCGGGCTGCGCCCAGCTGTCGAGCCGGTCGCCGCGGGCGGCGATCGCCTCGGCGAAGACGCCGGGCCCGGCGTCGGCCTGCTGGACAATGGCGAGGACTCGCACCGCGGCAGTCTCGCACCGCCGGCGCCCGCCCCGGCGATGCCTAGGATTGTGCGGTGAGCAAGCCATTGCTCGGACGCCGCCTCGCGATCGCCCTAGCCACGGTTTGGCTCGCCCTCGTCGTCCTGTCGGCGGCGCCGGCGGGCGCCGCTCGGGAGTCCGGCGAACCGTTCTTCCCCCGCGCCGGGAATCGCGGCTACGACGCGCTCGACTACAGCGTGCACCTGCGGTATCGCCCCGGGCAGCGGATGCTGCGCGCGCACGCGGTGATCACCGCCCGCGCCCGCCAGCGGCTGCGGCGGTTCTCGCTCGACCTCCGCGGCCTCACCGTGGTCGAGGTCCTGGTCGACGGCCAGCGGGCTCGCCACAGCCGCGGCCGCGACAAGCTGAAGGTCGTGCCCGAGGAGCCGATCGCCCGCGGCGCTCGGTTCACCGTCGACGTCCGCTACCGGGGCCGGCCGCGGCAGCTGGTCGATGCCGACGGCAGCTCCGAGGGCTGGATCGCGACCGACGACGGCGCCCTCGCCGTCGGCGAGCCGCAGGGGACGATGACCTGGATCCCCTGCGACAACGTCCCCGCCGACAAGGCGACGTTCAGCTTCCGGATCGACGTCCCGGCGCGGCTGCGGGCGGTCGCCAACGGCCGCTTCGCCGGCGTCGAGCGCGAGGGCGGGCGCCGCACCTACAGCTGGCGCGAAGCCGACCCGATGAGCACCTACCTGGCGGTGGTCGACATCGGCCGCGGCAAGATCGTCGGCGACGAGGTCGAAGGGCTGCCCTACTGGACCCTGGTCGACCCGCGCCAGGCGTCGGCGTCGGCGCGCGTGCTGGCGAAGCTGCCGCAGGTCATCCGCTTCGAGCGCCACGCCTTCGGCCCCTACCCGTTCGGCTCCGCCGGCTCGATCGTCGACGTCGAACCGAAGCTCGGCTACGCGCTGGAGACGCAGACGCGGCCGATCTACGCCTTCGTCCCCGACCTGACGACGGTCGTCCACGAGACCGCGCACCAGTGGTTCGGCGACTCGGTTGGGCTCGAGCGGTGGCCGAACATCTGGCTCAACGAGGGCTTCGCGACCTGGACCGAGTGGTACTACGCCGAGCACCACGGTGGCCGCAGCGCGCGCCAGATCTTCCGCGGGCTCTACCGCGTCCCCGCCGCCAACACGAGGTTCTGGGAACCGCCTTCGGGGCACCCGGGGCAGCCACGGAACCTCTTCTCGACCTCGACCTACGTGCGCGGCGGGATGGCGCTGGAGGCGCTGCGGGTGCGGATCGGCAGCGGGCCGTTCCTGCGCCTGCTGCGCACCTGGGCTCGCGAGCACCGCCACGGCAGCGCCGACATCGGCCAGTTCATCGCCCTCGCCGAGCAGGTTTCCGGCCGGGACCTCGGCCGCTTCTTCCACCAGTGGCTCTACGCGCGCGGCAAGCCGCGCGGCTACGGCTCGATCTAGCGGCGCCCGGCGCGGGTTGAGTGAAAGTCACCCGGTCGCGTCGATGATCGTGACGATGCCCGAGCGGGCGTCCAGCAGCTCGACGGTGCGAGCGGCGGCGGTGTCGATCTGGATCCGCGGCGGCTCCGGCGGCTCGTCCTCGTGGTAGGTGCCGGGGCCGTGGAACTGGCCGTAGCGGAGGACGACGCCGCCGAACCCGAGCGTCGCCCGCTCGAGGTGGGCGACCGCCTTGCCGCCCGCGCCGGGGATCTCCCAGGCGACGCTCTGGGCGAGGAAGCGGCTGGCGCCGGCGGCGCGGGCGGCGGCCAGCAGGTTGTCGGTGCCCTCGATCCGCATCCGCGAGTTGGCGCCGCGGGAGGCGGCGATCTCGGCGGCGTCGTCGGGCAGGTCGGTCAGCTGGTGCATCACCAGCTCGGGACCGAAGGCGGTGACGGCGGCGCCGAGCGCCGCCGCCTCGTAGACGTCGGCGACGACCGGCTCGGCGCCGAGCTCGCGCAGCGTCGCCGCCTTGCGCCGGCTGCGGGTCAGCCCGGCGACCTCGTGGCCGGCGGCGAGCAGCAGCGGCACCAGCCGCAGACCGATCGCGCCGCTGGCGCCGGCGAGGAAGATCCGCATCGTTCGAGGCTACCCCGCTCGCGGGCGCGCCGACCGCTCGGCCGCGACCCCCCCATTTGAGTGACCCATATCCGGAGCCGATGGTTCCGGATAGCTAGCATCGCTCGATGCCCTCCTTCCAGGCAGCCAGCGCCGACGGCGCCGGCCACGACCCCAACGCGCTCGACCGCGAAACGCTGGTCGTCGCCGCGGTTGTCCTGATCGGGGCGATCATGTCGATCCTCGACACGACCGTGATCAACGTCGCGATCGACCGCCTGGCGATCGACTTCAACGCCTCGCTGACGACGATCCAGTGGGTCGTGACCGGCTACACGCTGGCGCTGGCGGCGGTGATCCCGGCGACCGGCTGGGCCGCCGACCGCTTCGGCACCAAGCGCATCTACCTCTGGTCGCTGGCCCTGTTCATGCTCGGCTCGGCGCTCTGCGCGGTCGCCTGGAGCGCCGGCTCGCTGATCGCCTTCCGTGTCCTCCAGGGGGTCGGCGGCGGCATGATCATGCCGGCGGTGATGACGATCATGACCCAGAAGGCGGGCCCGCACCGGATGGGCCGGGTGATGGGGATCCTCGGCGTGCCGATGCTGATCGCGCCGATCCTCGGCCCGATCCTCGGCGGCTGGCTGGTCGACGACGTCTCCTGGCGCTGGATCTTCCTGATCAACATCCCGATCGGGATCGTCGCCCTGATCACGGCCCAGGTCGTGCTCGAGCGCGACCGGCCGCAGCCGGCCCACAAGCTCGACTGGCTGGGGATGGCGCTGCTCTCGCCGGGGCTGACGCTGCTGATCTTCGGCCTCGCCGAGTCGAATGGGAGCGACGGCTTCGCCGCGACCAAAGCCTGGTTGCCGATCGTCACCGGCGCCGCCCTGATCGCCGCCTTCTTCTGGCACAGCTGGCGCGCCGAGGAGCCGCTGATCGACATCAAAACGTTCACCCACACCCGCGCCGGCGCCGCGGCGGGCGTCTTCATGCTGTTCGCGGTCGCCTTCTTCGGGGCGATGCTGCTGATCCCGCTCTACTACCAGACGGTGCGCGGCGCCTCGGCCCTGGAAGCCGGCCTGCTGCTGGCGCCGCAGGGGCTGGGGGCGATGATCACGATGCCGATCGCCGGCAAACTCACCGATCGCTACGGGCCGGCGCGGTGGCCCGCCTGCGGCATCCCGCTGCTGGTGATCGGGATCGCCCCGTTCGCCTTCGTCACCGCGACCACCTCCTACGTCCTGCTCTGCGGCTTCAGCTTCGTGCTCGGCCTCGGGATGGGGCTCTCGATGATGCCGACGATGACCGCGGCGATGCAGGCGGTGCCGACGACGGCGATCGCCCGCACCAGCACGGCGATGAACATCATCCGCCAGTCGGGCGCCTCGATCGGCACCGCGATCCTCTCCGTCCTGCTCGCCGCGGCGATCAGCGACAAGCTTCTGGCCGGCAACCACCCCTCCGGCGGCGGCGGCTTCGAGGCGCTGCACGCGCTGCCGCCGGCGGCGCGGGCGAAGGTCGCCGAACCGATCGCCGAAGCGTTCGCCCAGACCTTCGTCTGGGGCCTGGCGCTGCTGGCCCTGGCCTTCATCCCGGCGCTGATCATGGCGCTCGGCAAGTGGGAGCAGCCGGCCGCCGCCGGTCCGCCCGGCGCGAGCGCCGAGCAGCCGACCGGCGAGCAGCCGGTCCCGGTCCTCGACTGAGGGCGCCGCGGCCGCGGGCGCCGCGACCCCCGGGCCGCGGCGCAAACCCGGGGCGCCGGCTGAGGGCCGCTCGCCGATCCCCCGGCGCGGCGCCCCGGACCCATCCCGTACCCGCGCGCGTTTGGTTGAAATCCTTTCTCAGGCGAGGGCCAGAGCGGCGAGGGCGAGGACCGAGGCGACGATCACGGCCAGCGCCGCGCCGGTCGTCAGCCGGCCCCAGCGGCCGAGCGCGTGCTCGCCCATCAGCTCGCGGTCGCGGCCGAGGCGGCGGACGAAGGGGAGCAGGACGAGGAGCAGGACCGCGTTCAGCGCCTGCGAGAGGAAGAGGACCTGGATCAGCGGCAGCCCCGGGACGAGGACGAGGCAGGCGGCGACCGCGGTGACGCCGCCGTAGCTGAGGTAGAAGAGGCGCGCCTCGGCGAAGCTGTCGTCGAGGTCGGCTTTGCGGCCGAAGCTCTCGGAGATCGAGTAGGCGGTGGAGAGCGGCACGATCGCCGTCGCCAGCAGGGCGGCGCCGAGGAAGCCGAGCCCGAACAGGGTCGCGGCGGCGTCGCCGGCCAGCGGTTCGAGGGCGGTGGCGGCGTCGCGGGCGTCGTCGACGTCGATGCCGCTGGCGTGCAGGGTGGCGGCGCAGGCGACGACGACGAAGAAGCCGATGACGCCGGTGAGGACGGCGCCGACGATGACGTCGACCCGCTCGTAGCGCAGGTCCTCGATCCGCAGCCGCTTGTCGACCGCGTAGGACTGGATGAAGGCGAGACCCCAGGGCGCCAGCGTCGTCCCCACCGTCGCCACCGCGACCAGCAGCGCGTCGCGGGTCAGCGGGATGTCGGGGACGACCGCGCCCTTGGCCGCCGCGCCCCAGTCGGGGTGGGCGAGGAAGCCGGCGGCGACGTAGGCGACGAAGACCGAGCTGAGGGCGAGGAGGAAGTGCTCGACGCGGTGGAAGTTCTCGCGCAGGACGAGGACCGAGACGCCGATCGCCGCCAGCGGCACGCTGACGTAGCGGCTGGTGCCGAAGAGCAGTTCGGTGCCGGCGACGACGCCGGCGAACTCGGCGCAGAGGGTGCCGGTGTTGGCCACCACCAGGGCGGCGAGGACGAGGTGGGCGGGGCGCTGGCCGAAGCGCTCGCGGACCAGGGTGAGCAGGCCCTTGCCGGTGACGACGCCGAGGCGAACGCCGAGCTCGTGGAAGACGATCAGCGCCGCGGTGGCGATGACGAGGACCCAGAGCAGCTCGTAGCCGTAGCGGGCGCCGAGGATCGAGTAGGTGGTGATCCCGGCCGGGTCGTCGTCGGAGAGGCCGGCGAGGATCCCCGGCCCGACCACGGCCAGCAGCGCCGCCAGGCCGCCGAATCGCAGCAGCGCCTGGCGGCGGCGGGTGATGTGCCAGTGGGCGCGGCGGCCCGGCGTGTGGCGGGCGCGGTGGTGCGGGTGGCGGTGGGTCGACGGGCGCCGGGGCACCCGCAGATCATCCCCGCTCCGGATCCCGTGGTTCCTTTGTCCGCTCCTGGTGCGGACAAAGGAACCACGGGGTGACGCCGGCGCGTGATACTGCCGCCATCGAGGCCGGGGCGGACATCGAGGGGGCGCTGCCGCCGGGGCGGCGGGCCGACCTGGGGACGATCGCGCGCGAGTGGACGCGGATCGGCGTCACCGGGTTCGGCGGGCCGCCGGCCCACATCGCGCTGCTGCGGCGGTTGATGGTCCACCGCCACGGCTGGATGGACGCGCGCGCCTTCGAGGACGCCAACGCCGCCTGCTCGCTGCTGCCCGGGCCGGCCTCGACCCAGCTCTCGATCTTCTGCGCCTACCGGGCCGGCGGCTGGGCGGGGGCGGTGGTCGGCGGCCTCGGCTTCGTCCTGCCGGCGGTGGCGATGATCCTCGCCCTCGCCGTCGTCTTCCTCGCCCAGGCGCCGCCGCTGTGGGTGCGGGGCGCCGGCGCCGGCGCCGGCGCGGTGGTGGCGGCGGTCGCGGTGCGGGCCGGCGTCGACCTGATCGGCCCCAGCTTCGCGCGGGCGCGCGAGGACGGCCGCGAGGAGCGGCGCTGGTTCGCCTTCGTCGCGATCGGCGCCCTGGCGGCGGCGGCGGTCGGCCCCTACCTGGTGCTGGTCCTGCTCGCTTGCGGCCTGCTCGAGCTGGCGCTGCGGCGCTGGCGGCCGAGCTCGCTCGGCGTCTGGGCCTGGCCGGCGGCGCTGGTGGTGACGGCGGCCTCGGGCGGCCTCGGCGCCCTCGCCTGGACCGCCTTCAAGGTCGGCGCCCTCTCGTTCGGCGGCGGCTTCGTGATCATCCCGCTGATGCAGGGGGACGCCGTCCACGTCTACCACTGGATGAGCGACGCCGAATTCCTCAACGCGGTCGCCCTCGGCCAGGTGACGCCAGGGCCGGTCGTCGCCACGATCGCCGCCGTCGGCTACGCCGCGCACGGGGTCGGCGGCGCCCTGCTGGCGGCGGCAGTCGCCTTCGTCCCCTCCTTCTCCTTCGTCCTGCTCGGCGGCGGCCGCTTCGAGCGGATCCGCGCCGACGCCCGCGCCCGCGCCTTCCTCGACGGCGCCGGCCCGGCGGCGATCGGCGCCATCCTCGGCTCCGCGGTCCCGCTCACCGGCGCCCTCTCGGAGACCTGGCAGCTGGCGCTGCTCGCCGCCGCCGCGGTCAGCCTCCTGGTCCTGCGCCGCGGCGTCGTCGAGACGCTGCTCGCCGGCGGCGTCCTCGGCGTCGCCCTCGCCCTGCTCGGCGCCCCCGTCCCCTAGCACCTCATGACCTTTGTAACCCTGTGGGTGACAAAGGTCATGAGGAAGGCGGCGGTCCGCCGCTCCGTTTTCGGCGCCGGATCTGTGCTCGGGAGCGCTTGGGGGAGTAAGTTGACTGGTCCACTCAAGAGACGACAGGAAAGGAACACCGATGTCACTGCGGATTGGCGATACGGCGCCTGACTTCGAGGCGGACACGACCGAGGGGCGGATCAAGTTTCACGACTGGATCGGCGATTCGTGGGCGGTCCTCTTCTCGCACCCGAAGGACTTCACCCCGGTCTGCACGACCGAGCTCGGCTACATGGCGAAGATCGAGCCGGACTTCGCCAGCCGCAACGTCAAGGTGATCGGCCTCTCGGTCGACCCGCTCGACAAGCACGAAGGCTGGGCCAAGGACATCGAGGAGACCCAGGGCACGGCCCCCAACTACCCGATCATCAGCGACGCCGACTTCAACGTCTCCAAGCTCTACGGGATGCTGCCGGCCGAGGTCGAGGGCGAGGCCGCCGACCGCACGCCGGCCGACAACCAGACCGTCCGCAACGTCTTCGTGATCGGCCCCGACAAGAAGGTCAAACTGATCCTCGTCTACCCGATGACGACCGGCCGCAACTTCGACGAGGTGCTGCGGGTGATCGACTCGCTGCAGCTGACGGCGAAGAACAAAGTCGCGACTCCGGCCCAGTGGCAGCAGGGCGACGACGTGATCATCGCCGGCTCGGTCAACAACGAGGAAGCGAAGGAGATCTTCGGCGAGTGGGAGGAGCCGAAGCCCTACATCCGCATCGTGCCGCAGCCGCGCTGAGCGGCTGAGCCGGTCCGCGTCCCTCCCGCCGATCGGCGGGGAGGGGCGCGGGGGCCGCGCCGCGAGCTCGTATCGTCAGGGGATGAGCAGCCTGCCGCGGCCGCCGCGCGCCCTCCTCCTCGACATCGACGGCGTCCTCCACGTCGGCTCGCGGCCGCTGCCGGGGGCAATCGAGGCGCTGGCCGAGCTGCGCCGGATCGCCGGCGGCGTCCGCCTCCTCACCAACACGACCTCGCGCTCGCGGGCGGCGGTGATCGAGCGCCTGCGCGGGCAGGGCTTCGAGCTCGCCGACGAGGAGGTGCTGACGCCGGCCGCGCTCGCCCTCGACCACTGCCGCGAGCATGGCCACCGCCGGGTCGACCTGCTCGTCTCCGACTCGCTGCGCGAGGACCTCGCCGGGCTCGAGCAGGCCGGGCCGGAGGAGGGGGCCGACGCCGTCGTCCTCGGCGACCTCGGCGACGCCTTCAGCGCCGAGATCCTCAACCGCGCCTTCCGCCGGCTGATGGCCGGCGCCGAGCTGCTGGCGCTCGGCCACAATCGCTACTGGCGGCGCGAGGACGGGCTGGCGCTCGACGTCGGCGCCTACTCGGCGGCGCTCGAGTACGGTGCCCAGGTCGAGCCGGTGGTCCTCGGCAAGCCCTCGCCGGACTTTTTCGCCGCCGCGCTGGCCCAGCTCGGCGCCGCGCCGGAGGAGGCGGTGATGGTCGGCGACGACGTCGAGGCCGACGTCGGCGGCGGGCTGGCCGCGGGGATCCCCTCGGTCCTGGTGCGGACCGGCAAGTACGAGCGCGCCCACGTCGAGGCCGCCGGCGTCGAGCCGACCCTGACGATCGACTCGATCGCCGATCTGGCGGCGGCGCTCGCCTAGCCGATGCCGGAGCTGCGGCGCGACATCCGCGACCTCGGCAACCTGCTGGGGCGGACGCTGGTGCGGCAGGAGGGCGAGGAGCTGCTCGAGCAGGTCGAGCGGGTGCGGCTGCTGATCCGCGAGGACCGCGAGGCGGCGGCGGCGCTGCTGGCGACGGCGACGCCGACGCGCTCGCGGCGGCTGGCCCGCGCCTTCACCACCTACTTCCACCTCGCCAACGTCGCCGAGCAGGTCCACCGCGGCCGCGACCACGCCGCCGCCCGCCGCCGCGAGGGCGGTTGGCTGGCGCGGGCGGTGCAGCGGGTCGCTGCCGCCGGGCTGCCGCCGGCGGAGCTGGGGCCGATCCTGGCACGGCTGCAGGCGCGGCCGGTCTTCACCGCCCACCCGACCGAGGCGGCGCGCCGCACGGTGCTGGCGAAGCTGCGCGAGGTGGCGGCGCTGCTCGACGCGCTGGCGGCGGCGCGCGGCGACGAGGTCGCCGAGCGCGAGGTGCTGGGGCGGCTGGAAGAGGCGATCGACCTGCTCTGGCAGACCGACGAGATCCGGATCGCCCGCCCCGACGTCGTCGACGAGGCGCGCAACGCCGTCTACTACCTGGACGAGCTCTCGGCCGGGCCGGTGCCCGACGTCCTCGACGAGCTCGCCCGCGAGCTCGGGCGGGCCGGGATCGAGCTGCCGGCCGAGGCGCGGCCGCTGCGCTTCGGCAGCTGGATCGGCGGCGACCGCGACGGCAACCCCAACGTCAGCCCCGAGCACACCGCCGCCGTCCTCGACCTCCAGCGCGAGCACGGGATCCGCCGGGCGATCGCGATCGTCGACGCCCTGCGCGGCGACCTCTCGGCCTCGATCCGGATCGTCCCCGTCGCCGCCGAGCTCGAGGTCTCGCTGGCCGCCGACCTCGAGGCGCTGCCGGAGCTGGAGCCGCGCTACCGCCGGCTCAACGCCGAGGAGCCCTACCGGCTGAAGCTGACCTGCATGCGGCGGAAGCTGCTCAATACGCGCGAGCGGCTGCGGCGGGGGCTGCCGGCCGAGCCCGGTCGCTCCTACCGTGACGAGGGCGAGCTGCTGGCCGAGCTGGAGCTGGTCCGCGCCTCGCTCGCGGCCGGCCGCGGCGGCCTGATCGCCGGCGGCCGGGTGGCGCGGGCGCAGCGCACGCTGGCCGCCTTCGGGCTCGGGATGGCGAGCCTCGACGTGCGCGAGGAGGCCGGCGCCCACCACCGCGCCATCGGCCAGCTCGTCGACCGCCTCGGCGAGTCGGCGACGCCCTACGGGCAGCTGGATCGCGAGCAGCGGCGGGTGCTGCTGGCGGCCGAGCTCGCCTCGCGCCGGCCGCTGGCGCCGAGCCCGCCGCCGCTCGACGCGGACGGCGCCCGCACCTTCGCCACCTTCACGGCGATCGCCGCCGCTCAGGAGCACCACGGCGCCAAGGCGATCTCGACCTACGTGATCTCGATGTGCCGCGGCGCCGACGACGTCCTGGCGGTCGCCCTGCTTGCCCGCGAAGCCGGCCTCCTCGACCTCGAGGCGGGGCGGGCGGCGCTCGACCTGGTGCCGTTGCTGGAGACGATCGAGGAGCTGCGCCACGCCGACCGCCTGCTCGGCGAGCTGCTCGACGTCCCTGCCTACCGCCGCCTCGTCGCCCTGCGCGGCGACCGTCAGGAGGTGATGCTCGGCTACTCGGATTCCAACAAGGAGGGCGGGATCGCCGCCAGCCAGTGGGAGGTCCACCGCGCCCAGCAGCGGCTGCGCGACGCGGCGGCGGCGCGCGGCGTCCACCTGCGCCTCTTCCACGGCCGCGGCGGCACCGTCGCCCGCGGCGGCGGCCCAACCCACGACGCGATCCTCGCCCAGCCCTCGGGCACGCTCGACGGCGAGATCAAGGTGACCGAGCAGGGCGAGGTGATCTCCGACAAGTACCTGCTGCCGGGGCTGGCGCGGGAGAACCTCGAGCTGACCCTGGGGGCGACGCTGGAAGCGAGCGTGCTGCACCGGCGGCCGCGGATGTCGGCGGCGCGGCTGGCGCCGTGGACGGAGACGATGGACCTGGTCGCCGGCGCCGCCTTCGAGCGCTACCGGGCGCTGGTCGAGGACCCGCGCCTGCCTGAGTACTTCCTCGCCGCCACCCCGGTCGAGCTGCTGGCCGAGCTGCACCTCGGCTCGCGGCCGGCGCGGCGGCCGGACTCCGGCGGCGGCATCGCCGGCCTGCGGGCGATCCCCTGGGTCTTCGGCTGGACCCAGTCGCGCCAGATCGTTCCCGGCTGGTTCGGCGTCGGCAGCGGCCTGGCGGCGGCGCGGGAGGCCGGCCACGGCGAGCTGCTGGCGGAGATGGCGCGCGAGTGGCGCTTCTTCGACAACTTCCTCGCCAATATCGAGATGACCCTGTTCAAGACCGACCTCGAGATTGCCGCGCACTACGTCGAGCGGCTGGTCCCGGCCGAGCTGGCGGCGCCGTTCGCGGCGATCCGCGCCGAGCACGAGCTGACCGTGGCCGAGGTGCTGCGGGTCGGCGGCCACCCGGAGCTGCTCGCCGCCAACCCCGACTTGGCCCGCACCCTGCGGGTCCGCGACACCTATCTGGCGCCGCTGCACTACCTCCAGGTCTCGCTGCTCGAGCGCTGGCGGGCCAGCGCCGCCGCGGGGGCGGCGGCCGATCCCGACCTCGGCCGTGCCCTGCTGCTGACCGTGAACGGGATCGCCGCCGGCCTCCGCAACACGGGCTGAGGCGAGAGGCGAGGCGCATTCGGTCGGCCAGGCCCGGCAAACGCGCCTCGTCCCGGCGGTGGGCGGCGCTCAGCGCAGGGCGAAGCGCAGCGTCTCGCCGGAGCGCTCGGCGTCGAGGGTGCGCTCTTCGAGCAGCGCCGCCGCCTCGGGCTCGAGGTA
This sequence comes from uncultured Conexibacteraceae bacterium, assembly GCA_964533285.1. GTDB lineage: Bacteria > Actinomycetota > Thermoleophilia > Solirubrobacterales > 70-9 > VAYN01. The sequence goes on from CAZHLT010000191.1 coordinate 44,990, forward strand.
GACCGGGGCGCCGTCGACGACCTGGTCGCCCGGCTGCGGCGCCTCGACCACCTGCAGCTGCAGCTCGGGGCCGGAGGTGTCGCTGCTGGCCGGGTTGAACTCCGCCGTGACCCGGACGCCGGCCTCGTCGGGCAGGTCGCGGGAGGCGAGGATCCCGTCGATCGCGGTTGCCGCCTCGTCGGTGATGGTGAGCATGCTGGGTTCCTCCTCGGTTGGGGGTTCCCCCGCGTCTCCCCGAATCGGCGCCGACCAAACCTCATAAAGTCGGCGCGTGCGACGCGAGGAGCGAGACGGGGTGGTGGTCTACCACTTCGAGAGCCTGCCCGAGGGGGTCGAGGCGCTGGCCTCGACCCGGCACGGGGGCGTCAGCCCGGCGCCGTTCGACACGCTCAACCTCGGGCTCTGGACCGAGGACGAGGCCGAGCGGGTGGTCGCGAACCGGCGGCGGCTGTTCGCCGCCTACGGGTTGGAGCTGGGGCGCTCGGTCTGGTGCCGGCAGGTCCACGCCGACGGGGTCGCGGTGGTCGGCGAGGAGGACGCCGGGCGGGGGGCGACGGACGCAGCGACGGTCGTGCCCGACGCCGACGCGATGGTCACCGCCACGCCGGGGCTGGCGCTCTGCGTCAAGGTCGCCGACTGCGTCCCGGTGGTGATGGTCGACCCCGAGCGCCGCGTCCTCGGCCTCGCCCACGCCGGCTGGGGAGGGACGGTGGCGCGGATCTGCTCGCGGACGGTGGCGGTGATGGGCGAGCGCTTCGGCTCCGAACCGGCGACGCTGGTCGCCGCGATCGGCCCCTCGATCGGTCCCGCCGGCTACGAGGTCGGCGCCGAGGTGGTCGAGCGCGCCCGCGCCGCCTACGGCGAGCGCGCCGCCGAGATCCTCGCCCCGCGCGGCGAGAAGGCGCTGTTCGACCTCTGGGCCGCCAACCGGATCGACCTCGAAGCGGCGGGCGTCCCCGGCGCCCGGATCGAGGTCGCCGGCCTCGCCAGCGACGAGCGCCTCGACGACTTCTACTCGCACCGCCGCGAGGCCGGCCGCACCGGCCGCTTCGCCCTCGTCGCCGCCCTGCGCCCCTAGACCACCCCCCGCGCACGAGCCCTCTCATCGAGGCGCTCGCCACATTGACCCCGCTCTGGTGTGGTCAATGTCGCGAGCGCCGAAGGGGCGCGTCTCGGTCTCGTGGGTGTGGGGAGGTCGACGACCCAGAGGATGCGCAGGCCGCGGTCGCGGATCAGCGGCTCGAGCCGGATGCTGAGGCGGCGAAGTGGTGCAGCGCCCGCTCGCCCGGCGGCGTCCGCTGCCGCGCCTCGTAGGCGTCGCGGGCCTGGCTCGCGATCGGTTCGATCCCCATCACGTGAAGCGCGAGACGCCGAGCCGGCCGAGGGTCCGCGAGACGGGCTCGCGCCAGAGCCAGGCCAGCGTCAGCAGCAGCCCGGCCAGAGCCAGGCTCCAAACCGGCGGCACCAGCACTTCCGCCCAGTCGGTCGCCAGCGGCAGGCCCATGAGGTGGCAACCTACGGACGCCCGGGGAGGGGATCTCGTCTAGCTTGCCGCCGTGGACGTCGTCTGGACCGGGCTGGGGGTGGCGCTGATCGCGCTGGCGCTGCGCGACATCTTCGACGTCCTCTTCCACCCGCTCGGCCACGGCGTCGTCGCGCGGCGGATCGTCGCCGCGGTCGCGGCGGCGATGCCGGGGCGGCGGGCCGGGATCCTCGTCGGCCCGGTCAGCTACATCGTCGTCATCGGCACCTGGGCGGCGCTGCTGGCGGTCGGCTGGGCGCTGGTCTTCATGCCGCACCTGCCGGGCGGGTTCACCTTCAGCCACGGCCTCGACCCGGCCCAGCATTCGGGCTTCATCGACGCCCTCTACGTCTCGCTGGTCAACCTGACCAGCCTCGGCTACGGCGACATCTCGCCGGCGGCGCCGCTGCTGCGGATCCTCGGCCCGGTCGAGACCCTGTTCGGGCTCGGCCTGCTGACCGCCAGCATCTCCTGGCTGATCTCGATCTACAACGCGATCTCGCGCCGCGACTCGCTCGCCCACGAGGTCCATCTGGCGCGGCAGACCGAGGAGCGGCTCGGCGAGGAGCTGGCCGACGCCGACCCGCCGCTGCTGGAAGCGATGCTCGCCTCCTTCGCCGAGCAGCTGATCCGCGTCCGCCGCGACCTCATCCACTTCCCGATCACGCACTACTTCCGCAGCGAGGACGACGAGCGGGCGCTGGCCAGCCTGCTGCCGTTCCTCAGCCAGTTGGCCGCCGAGGCGGCCGAGCCCGGCCGGCCCCACTCGCTGCGGGTGCGGGCGGAAATGCTGCGGATGGCGATCGACGACTTCGCCGCGACGCTGCGGGTGCGGCTGCGAATCGGCGGCGAGACGACCGACGCCACCCTCGCCCATTACATGGGCGACTGAGCGGCGGCGGCGCTCGGCGTCGGCTTCGTGCTGCAGTCGCCCCGACGCCCCGTGATGTGCGCCACTTAAGGAGGAAAGCGTGGCGGAGCAGGGGCCAGGAGCCACGGACGACGCGGTTGGGGGATCGCGTCGCGCGCCGGGCTCGCGGGGTGAGCCTTTCCACCCCTGGGTGGCCTGGCCCCGGGGTTGCTGGCGGGCGAGGATCCGGGCATCGTCAAACCCAACGCCAAGGAGCGCCCATGTTCGTCAGCAAGTCACCCATCGTCGGTTCCCGCATCCCTCTCCTTCTCGCCGCGCTCGCGCTGGTCGTGACCCTCGCCGGCGCCGCCCGGGCCGAGGCGGCCGCGGGCCCGAGCCGGATCGTCTTCGTCGCCGGCAAGGCGCGCCACTGCCACGAGGGCGCCTGCCGCAACCTCGACGTCATCCGCTCGCTCTCACCGCACGGCGGCCGCGGCCGGGAGCTGAGCCAGATCCGTGAAGTCGCCGAGACCGCCGGCGCCGAGGACGGCACCGTCGCCGTGCTCTCGCGCAACCACGCCGGCGGCGGCGCCAACGGCGGCTCCTTCGTCCAGATCTACCTGTTGCACCCGAACGGCAAGCGCACCGCCGTCTTCCGCCAGCGCCTGCAGCGCTTCGACGCGACTGGGCTCGGCATCTCCGGCGACGGCCGCCTGCTCGCCCTCTCCGGCAGCTACGCCCGCGAACACGGCTCCTCGAAGATCTGGCTCGTGCGCGCCGACGGCAGCGGCCTGCGCCGGATCACCGACGGCGACGGGGTCGACGAGATGCCGGCGCTCTCGCCCGACGGCCAGCGCGTCGTCTTCTCCCGCACCACCCACGACGGCACCCCCGCGGGCCGCAAGCCCGAGCTCTACGTCGTCCCCACCGCCGGCGGCGAAGCCGAACGGTTGACCGAGAACACGGTCGAAGACGTCAACCCGGTGTGGAGCCCCGACGGCCGCCGCATCGCCTTCGGCGAGGTCAGCGCCCGCGACCGCGGCAGCGTCGAGACGATCGGCGCCGACGGCCTCGGCCAGCACCGGGTGACGAGCACCGGGCTCGAATACCCCGACCCCGACTACTCGCCGAGCGGTCGCAGCCTGGTCTTCGTCGGCCAGATCCCCGGTGGTCGTCCCTGGGACGAGGCGCTCTACACCGTGCGCGCCTCGGGCGCCGGCCGCAAGCTGCTCAGCAAGCGCTTCGAAGACCCGGGCCTGCCGCAGTGGGTCGCCGCTCGCTAGCAAGACGCGAGGTGAGAACGCACTTCTGCTCGCATCCCGAGCGAAAGTGCGTTCTCACCGGGTGAAGCCGGTAAAGGCGCCCCGACGCGGCGCCGATACGAGGGGCATGAAAACCCTCGTGTCGCGCCTCCGCCGTCAGCTCACCTACGCCAACGTGATGGCCAGCGTCGCCGTCTTCCTCGCCCTCGGCGGGGTCGGCTACGCGGCGGCCAAGATCAACGGCAGCACGATCGTCAAGCACACGATCGGCGCCGGCAAGCTGAAGAACCACACGCTCGGCAGCAAGCAGGTGAAGGCCGACGGGCTGACCGGCGCCGCGATCGACGAGTCGACGCTGAAGATCGTGCCGCAGGCCCAGACCGCGGCCTCGGCCCAGACCGCCACCAGCGCGGAGACGGCGAAGAGCGCGGAGACCGCGACGAAAGCGAAATCGGCGCAGAGCGCGACGCTGGCGACCAACGCCGAAGACGCGGAAACGCTGGAAGGCGTCACCGCCGAAGAACTCGAAGTCTCCTGCCCGACCGGCACCGAGCTGTTCGGCGGCATGTGCTGGGAAGAAGACCCGCGCCCGGCCAAGCTCTGGATCGTCGCCGCGGTCGAATGCGGCGAGCTCGGCGGCCGCCTGCCGACCCTGAGCGAGCTGGTCGCCTACATCGCCCGCTCAGGCCCGCAGTTCGGCGGCGAAGGTGCCTGGGTCAGCGATGTCGTCGACGTCGACGTCGGCGAAAAAGGCGTGCCCCTCGCGGTCGAAGAGAGCAGCGACAGCGCCCTCGTCTCCGAAGACGACGGCAGCCACAGCCACGGCTACCGCTGCCTCTACTACCGCGTCAACTGAGCGGCGCCGGCGCCGCGGCCGACCCCCAGGCGAGGTGGGCGACGCCGTGGACGGCGCGCGGCCGCTGCTCGCCTGCTCGCTCTTCAGCGGCGGGCGGCGGGCTCAGCGTGCGGCCGGGGGCATCCCGGTGAGGCGGCCGAAGGCGCGGTCCTTGACCCGGGTGGGCGTCACCGCGCTCAGCGCGGCCTGGACCTTGGCGTCGGCGCCGACCAGGTAGCGGGCGCGGGGACGCGCGTCGGTCAGCGCCCGCTCGATCGCCGCCGCAACCGTCTCGACCGGCTTCGCCATCTTCTGGATCCGCGGGATCGCCTTCCGCATTCCCGCCAGATGGTCGGCGTACAGCGCGCGGTGCTCGGCTGACAGCTCCGCTTCCCCTTCGTCCAGCGTCTCCGGTGCCTTGCGCCAGAGGTCGGTGTCGGTCATCGCCGGCTCGACCAGGATCACCCTGATCCCCCAGCGGCGCAGCTCCAGGCGCCAGGCGTCGGCGATCGCCTCGAGCGCGAACTTGGAGGCGTTGTAGGCGCCGGTCATCGGCGTCGAGATCATGCCGCTCAGCGAGGAGACGAAGACGACCCGGCCGCGGCTCGCCCGCAGCCGCGGCAGCACCAGGTTGGTGAGGGCGACGGCGCCGACGACGTTGACGTCGAACTGCTCGCGGAGGTCCTCGGCGGAGAGGGTCTCGAGCGGCCCGGAGACGACGATGCCGGCGTTGTTGACGAGCGCCTCGAGGCGCTCCGGCAGCTTGCCGCCGAGCGCCGCGAGCTGCTCGCCGTCGGTGACGTCGAGCTCGAGCGGCTGGACGGCGCCGCCGGCCTCGGCGGTGAGCGCCTCACCGTCCGCGGGCCGGCGCACCGTCGCGTAGACCGCCCAGCCCGAGCGGGCCAGGCGCAGCGCGGTGGCGCGGCCGATGCCGCGGCTGGCTCCCGAGATCAGCACGCTGGGCACCGCTCGATCCTAGACGCGGTTGAGGTTTTCCGTCCATAGCGTGAGAAATCTCAACCGCGTTGCTAGCCGGAGCGCAGGAGGTGGCGCCGGCCGAGCAGGGCGAGCCCGAGCGCCGCCGCCGCGCCGAGCGCCGCCAGCGTCGTCCACTGCCCGACCTGGTCGAAGAGCGCGATCAGCGAGGGGCCGACGAAGAAGGCGCCGAGGCCGATCGCCAGCGTCCAGGCGAGGCCGGAGAGGGCGACGCCGGCGAGGAACGGCCGCGGTGGGATCTCGTTGACGCCGGCGACCCCGCCGGGGGTCAGCAGCGTGGCGAGGACGGCGCGGCGCCGGGCCAGCGACTCG
>CAZHLT010000192.1:0-4466 GCA_964533285.1 uncultured Conexibacteraceae bacterium
GCCGGCAGCAGCCCGATCGGCGTCTCCACCGCCTCGGCCTTGCCCTCGCAGCGGCGGAAGACCCACTCCAGCACGCGGCTGTTCTCGCCGAAGCCGGGCCAGAGGAAGTTGCCGCCGTCGTCTTTGCGGAACCAGTTGACGTAGAACACCTTCGGCAGCACCGCGCCCTCGCGCTCGCCGATCTTCAGCCAGTGGCCGAAATAGTCGGCCATGTTGTAGCCGCAGAAGGGCAGCATCGCCATCGGGTCGAAGCGCAGTTCGCCGACGTTGCCGGCCGCCGCGGCGGTCTTCTCCGAGGACATCGTCGCCCCCATGAAGACGGCGTGCTCCCAGTCGAAGGCCTCGGAGACCAGCGGCACCGCGGTGGCGCGGCGGCCGCCGAAGAGGAAGGCGTCGATCGGCACCCCGGCCGGGTCCTCCCACTCGGGCGCGATCGAGGGGCACTGCGAGGCCGGCGTCGTGAAGCGGGCGTTGGGGTGGGCGGCGGGCGTCTCGGCATCCGGCGTCCAGGGCTTGCCGTGCCAGTCGATCACCTCGTCCGGCGGGGCACCGGTCATCCCCTCCCACCAGATGTCGCCGTCGCCGGTCTTGGCGCAGTTGGTGAAGATCGTGTCGTGCTCGACCGTCTCCATCGCGTTGGGGTTGGTCTTGTGACCGGTCCCCGGAGCGACGCCGAAGAAGCCGTACTCGGGGTTGACCGCGTAGAGGCGGCCGTCCTCGTGGAACTTCATCCAGGCGATGTCGTCGCCGATCGTCTCCACCTTCCAGTCGGGAAGCGTCGGGATCATCATCGAGAGGTTGGTCTTGCCGCAGGCCGAGGGGAAGGCGCCGGTGACGTACTTGACGACCCCCTCGGGCGAGGTCAGCTTGAGGATCAGCATGTGCTCGGCCATCCAGCCCTCGTCGCGGGCCATCGCCGAGGCGATCCGCAGCGCGAAGCACTTCTTGCCGAGCAGCGCGTTGCCGCCGTAGCCGGAGCCGAAGGACCAGATCTCGCGCGTCTCCGGATAGTGGACGATGTACTTGTTGTCCTCGTTGCAGGGCCAGGGGACGTCCTCGACGCCCGCTGTCAACGGCATCCCGACCGAGTGCACGCAGGGGACGAACTGGCCGTCCTCGCCGAGCGCGTCGAGCGCCGCCTTGCCCATCCGGGTCATGATCCGCATCGAGACCGCGACGTAGGCGGAGTCGGTCAGCTGGACGCCGATTTCGGAGATGTGGGAGCCGATCGGACCCATCGAGAACGGCACCACGTACATCGTCCGGCCCTTCATGCAGCCGTCGAAGAGCTCGTTCAGCGTCGCCCGCATCTCGGCCGGCGCGCGCCAGTGGTTGGTCGGGCCGGCATCGGCCTCGGCCTCGGAGCAGATGAAGGTGCGGTCCTCGACCCGGGCGACGTCGGCCGGATCGGAGAGGGCGAGGTAGGAGTTCGGCCGCTTGGCCTCGGAGAGGCGCTCGAAGGTGCCGGCGTCGATCAGCGCCTGGGCGAGGGCGTCGTACTCCTCGGCGGAGCCGTCGCACCAGTGGATGGCATCGGGCTTGGCTAGCTCAGCGATCTCACCCACCCAGCTCAGGAGTTTCGCGTGGGTCGTCAGCTTGGGGGCGGTGGTCAGATCGCTCATTGCCTCTCTCTATTCGTTCATTTTGAAGCCGACGAGGTCAACGTCGGCCTCCTTGTTGCGGATCTCCAAGGTCGAGGTCGCGCTCTTGCCATTTGCGAAATCGACCGTGCACGAGAACTTGGCTCCCGGATCCACCTCCTGGCCGGACGGGCACTCGACCGAGGAGACCTTCTGGTTGCGGGATTTTTCCACGTTCGACTTGATCGCCGCCTCCAGCTTGCTGCTGTCGATCACCGTCCCGGCGCATCCGGAAGCGGAAAAGGCGACTAGAGCGAGCATCAGAACAAGGCATGGACGGACGGCGCGCTGGGCCTTCGGCCCGAGTCGAACGGGTCGCACCGGCGGCAGTATCGCAAGCCCGAGCGACACGACCATCCGTGGTTTCCCGCAGACCGCAGGCGCCGCGGCGAGCGGGCACGGGTCCGCTCAGCGCTGGAACAGCGGCGAGAGCGGGTTGAGCGAGCGCGCCTTGCGGTAGGCGGCGATCGAGGCGTCGGCGTTGCCGCGCTCGGCTTCGATCCGCGAGAGGACGAGGAACGTGCGCCAGTTGGTCGACTCGCGTTCGGTCGCCGCGACCGCCGCCGCGGCGGCGGCGTCGAGGCGGCCCTGCAGCTCCAGCACCAGCGCCTGCTGCAGGCGCGGGGTCGCCGCCCAGGGCTCGACCCGCTGGGCGCTGCGGGCGTCTTCGAGCGCGGTCGAGAGCTCGCCGGCGCGGACCTCGGACTCGCTTTCGCGGACCAGGCTGGTCGAGGCGAGCGGGATCGCGATGACGACGATCGCCACCAGCGCGAAGAGCGCGATCGCGATCCGCGTCGGCAGCCAGCGCAGCCAGGGCTCGATCGAGTCCCAGGGCGGCCGCACGGCGACCAGCGTCGCCGCCAGCAGCAGCGCCGCCGCCGGCAGCGCCGGAATCTGCCAGGTCCAGTCGACGGCGGCGGAGAGGAAGAAGGCGAAGCAGGCGGCCAGCGCCGCGGCCAGAGGCGCCCGCAGGCCACCGCCGGCGCTCAGCACTTCGCGGGCGCCGAAGCCGAGCACGGCGACGAGGAAGGCGACCAGCAGCGCCAGGCCGACGATCCCCAGCTCGCCCAGAGTCTGCAGGTAGAGCGAGTGCGCGTCGAGCACCGCCTCGGTGCCGGCGGCGTCGCGGTCCCACCAGTACTCGAAGGTGCCCGACCCGGTCCCGGTCAGCGGCGCGGTCGCGTTCTCGTCGACCGCCGAGCGCCAGAGCGCGTAGCGGCTCTCGCCGGCGAAGCTGTTGAGGCGCGAGGTGCCCTGGCCGGCGCCGCCGCCCTCACGGAATTCGTCGTAGGCGCTGGAGAGGCGCCCGGGGGCGTCGACGGCGGCGGCGAGAACGACGAGGACCAGGGCGCCGGCGGCAAGCACGCTAAGCGAGAACCGGCGGCTGGGCACCGTCCAGGCGGGCCGCCGCTCGCCGCCCAGGTAGGCGGAGATCGCCAGCTGCAGGAGGCCGACGCCGATGCAGACGAGGGCGCCGATCAGCAGCATTTCGTCGCCCTGGTGGTGGGCGGTCGAGTTGGTCAGGCCGTGGCGCAGCGCTTCGCGGCCGACCGCCAGCGCGACCAGGATCGCGGCGCCGACGGCGGCGACCCCGGCGGTCAGCAGCTTCGGCAGGCGGTCGTCGCTGAAGGCGATGAAGATCGCCGTCGCCAGCACCGCGGCGCCGATCCCGCCGCGCGAGAGGGTGAAGAAGATCGTCAGCGCCATCGCCGGCAGCGCCGCCGCCGCGAGGAACCGCACCAGCGCCGTCCGGGCGCCGGCCGCGATCCACAGCAGCAGCGGCACCCCCATCGCCGTCATCGCCCCCAGCGCGTTCCAGTAGTTGAGCGGGTAGGAGAGCCGTTCGCGGCTGTCCTCGAGCAGGCGGCCGGTTTCGTCGGCGGAGGGGAACCAGGCCGGGTGCAGGCGCGAGAGCAGCCCCAGCATCGCGACCAGGGCGATCGCCGCCGCCACCGCGCAGACCAGCCGCCGCGGTTCGCGGGCGGCCTTGACCGAGAGAACGAGGGTGAAGATCCCGAGGAAGGTGAGGACCCGGGCGAGGTCGACCATCGTGCGCTCGGAGCTCTCGGTCCAGATCAGGCTCAGCGCGGTCCAGCAGACGAAGGCGGCGAAGAGGCCGAGGGCGGCGAGGGCGAGCGGGCTGGGCGCGACCCGCGGCAGGGCGCCGACGACGACGCCGATCAGCAGCACCCACCAGATCGCGATCCCGACCTGGTCGTGGACGAGCACGTCATAGCCGCCCCCTTCGATGCCGAGGTAGGCGACGAGCCCGAAGCAGAGCGCCCAGGTCACGACCGCGTTCCAGTCGACAGCGTCGAGGCGGTCGAGAAACCCGCGTTGCGGCCGCATCGAAGTCGCCTCCATCCGGTTCTATCCTACGAATGCAATTCGGATGCCCAGGGGACGCATGCCTGCTGGGCCCACTGGACGAATGCCCGACCCACATCGGCAGAACTAGTCGCGACACTTAAGTCATGAGACGAGCCCAACTGATCGCAGCCCTGGCCGTGAGCGCGCTTGCCGCCGCGCTGCTGCCCGCCGCGGCCGGCGCCGCCGGCCTCGTGCCGCAGGAAAACTCGGCCGTTACCCAGTACACCGAGGGCTTCCCGACCGGCGGCGGCGAAAAGGGCTCGACCGAGACCGGTGAAAGCAGGGTCACGCCGAACCAGGCGATCGGGCCCAAGAACGTGCACGAGCTGGAGCAGCACGGCGCCGAAGGCCGCGAGGCGGCCGAAGTCGCGGCCGCGACCGCCCCGCCCACCGTCGCGGGCGGGGGCGGCGAAGGCGGCCGCCAGCACGGCGAAGGCCAGGGCGGCGGCGGGGGCC
>CAZHLT010000193.1:0-2055 GCA_964533285.1 uncultured Conexibacteraceae bacterium
GTTCTGCTCCATCGGCTCCGGCAGCTCGTAGCCCTTCTCGACTCCTTCCAGGCCGGCCTGCAGCATCCCGGCGAAGCAGAGGTAGGGGTTGCAGGCGGGGTCGGGGCAGCGCAGCTCGGCCCGGGTCGCGCTCTCCTTGCCGGGGTGGTAGAGCGGCACCCGGATCAGCGCCGAGCGGTTGCGCCGCGACCAGGCGAGGTAGACCGGCGCCTCGTAGCCGGGGACCAAGCGCTTGTAGGAGTTGACCCACTGGGCGAAGAGCGGCGAGATCTCGCGCGCGTGCTTGAGCTGACCGGCGATGAACGACTTCGCCACCGGCGAGAGGTAGTAGGGGTCGTCCTCGTCGTAGAAGGCGTTCTTGCCTTCCTTGGAGAGCGACTGGTGGACGTGCATCCCCGATCCGTTCTCGCCGAACAGCGGCTTCGGCATGAAGGTCGCGTGGCAGTCGTATTTCATCGCGTACTCCTTGACGACGATGCGGTACGTCATGCAGTCGTCGGCCATCTCGAGCGCGTTCTTGTAGCGCATGTCGACCTCGTGCTGGGAGGGGCCGACCTCGTGATGGGTGTACTCGACGTGGATCCCCATCTTCTCCAGCGCCAGGACCGTCTCGCGGCGCAGGTCGGAGCCGGCGTCGAGCGTCGTCAGGTCGAAGTAGCCGCCCTCGTCGAGGACCTCGGGGACGCCGCCGGCCGGTTTCGCCGAGCGGAAGTAGAAGAACTCGAGCTCGGGGCCGATGTTGTAGGCCTCGAAGCCCATCTCCTCGGCCCGTTTCAGCGCCCGCCGCAGGATCCAGCGCGGGTCGCCCTCGTAGGGGCCGCCGCCGGGGACGCGGATGTCGCAGAACATGCGGGCGACGAGGTCCTTCTCGTGCGGCCGCCAGGGGATCAGCTCGAAGGTCGTCGGGTCCGGCACCGCCAGCATGTCGGACTCCTCGATCGGGTTGAAGCCGGTGATCGAGGACCCGTCGAACCCCATCCCACCTTCAAAGGCGTCGTCGAGCTCGGAGGCGTTGACCGAGAAGCTCTTCAGCTGGCCCAGGACGTCGGTGAACCAGAGCCTGATGAAGCGGACGTCGTGCTCCTTGACCAGCTCGATGACGTCGGCGGCGGTGCGGGGTTGCTCAGCCATGCATGGGCCTCCTGGGGATGGTGCGAAGGAGGGGCAACGATAGGCGAATGAACCGGAGTGGTGCGGAAAGCCGTAGATCGGGTAGGGAAAGGGAAATCCGACCGGGTTGCACCGGATTCGAAAAGCAGGTATAACTTACCCCACGTAAGTAAGCGGCTGAAAGTAAAGTAAAGGCCACGTAAAGGCTCTGTAAAGCGAAAAAGCCCCGCTCGAGACAGAGCCAGAAGCGAGTAGCAACTGTGACGGTAAAAACCGCTGTAAGCAGATTCCAGATCCACGACGAGCTGACGGCGCCCGACGAGAGCGCCCCCCTGATCAAGACGATTCAGGCGACTGGCGGTGCGGTCACCAAGTTCGTCGGCGTCCTCGCCGGCGCGCCGGCCGTGCTCCGCGCCTACACCCGGATGCGCTCGGAGCTGCGCGGCGGCGTCCTCCCCCAGGCGACCCGCGAGCGGATCGCGCTGGCGGTGGCCGAGCACCGGGAAGACAACTACAGCATCGCCCAGCACGCGAAGTCGGCGCGCCGGGCCGGGCTCGGCCTCGACGAGGTCTCGCGGGCGCGGAGCTTCACCTCCGCCGACCCGAAGGAGGCAGCGCTGCTCCTCTACCTGAAGGAGGCGCTCGACGCCGACGGGCCGCCGCCCCTGCACCTGCACGAGGAGGCGCGGGAAATCGGTTGGACCGACGAGGAGATCCTCGAGGCGGTCGGCCACCTCGCCCTCAACGAGTTCCAGAGCCTGATCGCCAGCGCCGCCGCGCTGCCGCAGGACCAGGCGACCCCGCGCGTCCTCCCCGACGCCGCCTAGGACGCCGGGCCGGCGGCAGGGTCGGCAAGCAACCGAGCAGCGAAGAGGGGCTCTGCGAGCCCCTCTTCGCGTTGCGCTTCGCGGCCGCGACCGGTTCGGTTGGACCGTGGCGGCCGGG
>CAZHLT010000194.1:0-11142 GCA_964533285.1 uncultured Conexibacteraceae bacterium
CCCCTCGGGCGGTTACTGGTCGCTGCCGCAGCGCTTCTCGGTGCCGGGCATGCTCGTCGCCGGCGACAACGCCGGGATGGTCAACATCGCCGAGCTCGCCGGCGTCCACTACGCGATGCACGCCGGGATGTTCGCGGCGGAAGCGATCGTCGAGTCACTGAAGAAGGACATCGACTCGGTCAACTTCGAAAGCTACGACGCGATGATCCGCAATTCGGAGATCGAGAAGGACCTCTACAAGTCGCGAAACATGAAGCAGCCGTTGACCAAGGGGCTGATCAAAGGCGGGATCATCGCCAACGCCCTGGTGGCCACCAAAGGCAGCTTCCCGCCCGGTCACATGAAGGTCGAGAGCAACGCCGAGCCGGAGGTCTTCATCGGCAGCGCCTCCGAGCGGTACCCGAAGCCGGACAACGAGGTCACCTTCAACAAGCTCGACTCGGTCTTCCTCTCCGGCAACGCGACCCGCGACGACGCCCCCAATCACATCCGCATCCAGACCCACGTCCCGGTCGAGGTCGCCCAGACCTGGGTCTCGATGTGCCCGGCACAGGTCTACGAGATCCCCGAGGACCAACTCGCCAGCGGCGCCAGCGAGGTCGACGTCCACGTCACCGCCTCCAACTGCGTCCAGTGTGGCGCGATCACCGCCAAGGGCGGCCGCCTGACGCTGCCCGAGGGCGGCGACGGCCCGCTGTACCAGGAGACGTAGGGAACTCGTGTGAGAGGTGGCGCGCTCTGCGCGCCACCCGCGCGGCCGCGCCGCCTAGGCTCGGGGGTGTGTTCCCCCTCGGGCTCATCTTGGAGCATTTCGCGGCTGGCCTTGGCATCGTTGCCGGCGGTATCGCGATCGGCGGCTTCCTTGCTCACGCGGGACCTGCGCTCAGGCGGGAGTCGGACGCGGAGCTGCGAGAAGCAACTGCGAGGGGCGGTTTGATCGGCTTCACGGTATCCCTTGGCCTAGGCGTTTTGTCTGCATTGCTTGATAGGCTGATCGCATGAGCGAACGAATGGCGGTTGCGCTGGTGTTCATCGGCTCGCTTGTGCTCTTGGTCGTGCTGACGGTTGGCCCGGCCCTCCTCGGTGCGGGCGAGCGGCTCATCGCCATGCTTGCTCTTGTCCCGCTCTTCCTGGGATCGTGGGCGGTCTCCGAGGTGACGATGCACTACGGTCGCAAGCGCCGCGGGAGTCACGACTGAGCGACCGCCCGCGGCGGGTATCGTCGCCCCGTGCTCGCGCTCGGGATCCTCTGCGCCGTCGGGGCCTCGGTCCTCTACAACACCTCGATCGCGCTGCAGGCGCTGGAGGCGCGGGAGGTCTCGCATGACCATTCGCTGCGGCTCTCGCTGCTGGGGCGGCTGTTGCGCAACCGGCGCTGGCTGGGGGCGACCGCGCTGGGGCTGGCCGGCTGGCCGCTGGAGATCGTGGCGCTGTTGCTGGCGCCGCTGACCGTCGTCCAGCCGTGCCTGGCCAGCGGGCTCGTCGTCCTGCTCTGGCTCGGGGTGACGCGGCTGGGGGAGAGGCCGGGCCGCCGTGAGTACGCAGCCGTGGCGGCGATCGTCGCCGGGGTCGCCGGGGTGGCGCTGTGCGCGCCCGACCGCACCACCGACCATGCGGCCAGCTGGGCGATCGCCCTGGCCCTGGCGCTGGTCGCGCTGCCGATTGGGCTGCCCTACCTGTTGCGCGGGCGCGGCGCCGCGGCGGGGACGATCGCCGTCGTCAGCGCCGGCTTCGGCTACGCCTGGACTGCGATCGCCAGCAAGCTGCTGACCGACGAGCTCGCCGCCGGCACCCTGATCGCGGCCGCCGCCTGGTTGGCGACCGCCGCCGCCTCCGAGGGCCTGGCCCTGCTGAGCGAGATGAGCGCGCTGCAGAAGCGCGCCGCCACCCACGTCGCGCCGACGATGTTCGCGATCCAGGTCCTGGTCCCGGTGGTCCTGGCGCCGCTGGTCTTCGAAGAGAGCTGGGGGACGACCCCGCTCGGCGGCGTCCTCCTGGCTGCCTTCATGCTCGTCGCGCTCGCCGGCGTCGTCCTCCTCGCCGGCTCGAAGGCGGTCGGTGCGGTGCTCGACGAGGCCCATGCCAAGGACGACCATCCGGTGGTGCCGACGCCGGTTCCATAAGCGGAGCTAAATGTCGTCCATGCCTCCGCATTTGGTCCGGCTGCGCTGGTAGCCTTGCGCGCGCTCGACGTCCGTAACCAGTCAACCGGTCGAGCTCGGACGCAGGACGATCACTGAAGGAGCCACCGTGGGGCCCGTAGAGAACACCCTGCCCGACGCGACCAAGTTCGCGATCGGGTTCGATCACCGCGACCGCGCCAGGCTGTTCGAGCTCTGGACCGAGGTCCTCGACTCCGAGCAGTGGTCGGAGGGCGCCAAGCTGGCCGCCTTCGAGCAGCGCTGGGCCGAGTGGAACGGCCTGCCCAGCCTCGGCCTCTCGAGCTGGGCCGGCGGCGCTCTGGCCGCGCTCGAGTACGCCGGCGTCAAGGGCGAGACCGTGCTCTGCCCCTCCAACACCTTCATGGCGACGCCGCTGGCGGCGATCGGCGCCGGCGCCGAGGTCGAGTTCGTCGACTGCAACCGCGAGGACCTCTGCATGTCGTTCGCGGACTTCGAGCGCAAGGCCGCGAAGCACAAGCCGCGGGCCGCGATCCTCGTCCACATCGGCGGCCACATCGCCTTCGACGCCGAGCGAATCGCCGAATTCTGTGCCGCCGAAGGGATCTTCCTGCTCGAGGACTGCGCCCACGCCCACGGCGCCGAGTGGGGCGGGGCCAGGCCGGGCGGCTACGGCGACGCCGGCGTCTACTCGCTGTACGCGACCAAGACCGTCTCCAGCGGCGAGGGCGGCGTCCTCGTCTCCGGCGACGAGGGCCTGATCGAGTTCGCCAGGAAGTTCCGCAACTACGGCAAGTTCGAGCACGAGGTCGACGGCCTCAACTTCCGCATGAGCGAGTTCACCGCGGCCCTGGCCCTGGTCCAGACCGAACGGATGGAGGAGATCGTCGCCTGGAAGAACGCCTACGCCCGCGAGCACCTCGACCCCGTCCACCCGGCGCGGCTGGAGCTGCCGGAGGGGATGACCTCCGGCTTCTACAAGTACATCGTCTTCGAAGCGCTGGAGAAGAGCACGGGCAAGGTCTACGACCAGCCCTGCCACCGGATCATGGGCCGCGCCGACGAGCTGCCGAACACCGACTGGGTCGCCGAGAACCATTGGTGCGCCCCGCTTTACTACCGCCCCGAGAGCCGCGCCGCGACGCTGGGCAAGGAGGCCTGAGTGCGGCGCGAGAGAGCGAGATTTCCGGTTGTGATGAGCGCGAGCGAGCAAAGCACGAAAGAGGTGGCGTGAGCATGAGGGTCCTGGTCACCGGGGGCGGCGGCTTCATCGGCTCCCACGTCGTCGACCGCCTGATCGGCCGCGGTATCACGCCGCGGATCTTCGACCTCAGCGCCTCGCCCTACCACTCGCCGCTGGAGGTCGAGACCTTCACCGGCAGCATCACCGACGCCGCCAACCTCGATCTGGCGATGCGCGACTGCGACGCGGTCATCCACCTCGCCGCCGTCGCCGACGTCGGCCACGTGCTCGCCGACCCGGTGCTGGCCGAGGAGGTCAACACGCGGGGCACGCTGAACGTGCTCGAGGCCGCCTGCCGCGCCAAGGTCGGCCGCGTCGTCTACGGCTCGACCACCTGGGTCTACAGCGACTGCCCCGAGCAGGAGGTCGACGAGGAAACGCCGATCCCGGCGCCGCGCCACCTCTACACCGCGACCAAGCTCGCCGGCGAGACCTACTGCGCCGGCTACGCCGAGCTCTACGACCTCGAGAGCACGGTGCTGCGCTTCGGCATCCCCTACGGCCCGCGCGCCCGCGCCGCCGGCGTCGTCGCCAAGTTCACCGACCTCGCCTTCGAAGGCAAGCCGCTGACGATCGCCGGCGACGGCAGCACCACCCGCAGCTTCATCTACGTCGAGGACCTCGCCGACGGGATCGTCGCCGCGCTCGCCCCGGAGGCGGCCGGCCGCACCTACAACCTCTCCGGCGACGAGGTCGTGACGATCCTCGAAATCGCCGAGCGGGTGCAGGAAAACACCGACAACTGCGAGATCGTCCACACGCCGCCGCGCCCCGGCGACTTCCCCGGCAAGACGATCTCCAACCAGCGCGCGCTCGCGGAGCTCGGCTGGAAAGCCGAGACGAACTTCAAGGAAGGCGTGCGCAAGTACGTCGAGTGGGTCCGCTGCACGACCCGGCCGCCGGACCCGGTTCCCGGCAAACGGCCCTCGCTCAACGGCAACGACCACGCCGCCGGCGCCCTGCTGGCCGGCGCCGCCCGGCTCGAAGACCGCGAGCCGCGCGTGCTGATCCTCAGCGCCGACATCGGCGAGGGCCACGACCTGCCGGCGCGGGTGATCAAGGCCGACCTCGAAGCCGAGCTGCCCGAGGCGACGGTCGAGATCGACAACGGCCTCGAGGCGATGGGCAAGCTGGTCTCCGCTGTCGTCCGCGGCGGCTCCCGCTTCACCTTCCGCTGGGCCAACTGGCTGTTCGACGCCCAGTACTGGCTGATCACCAAGTTCGGTCCGACCCGCTGGCTGGCGCACCACCTGATGTACCTGCTCGGCGCCCGCGGCCTGGTGCGGATGATCAACCGCCACGAACCCGACGTCGTCATCTCGACCTATCCGGGGACGACGGCGGTGCTGGGGATGCTGCGCCAGAACCGGCGCCTCGAGGTCCCCGTCCAGTCGGCGATCACCGACCTCGCCGGGCTGCGCTACTGGGCGCACCCGGGCGTCGACCTGCACTACGTCACCCACCCGGAGTCGATCGAGGAAGTCGAGAAGCTGGCCGGGCCAGGCAGCGTCGAGTGGGCGCGGCCGCCGATCTCGCCCGCCTTCCTGATGCCGCGCACCCGTCGCGACGCCCGCGAGGCGCTCGACATCCCGGCCCACGCGCGGATGGTCCTCGTCTCCGGCGGCGGCTGGGGGATCGGCGACCTCGAGGGCGCGATCGAGGCCGCGCTCTCCGACGACGACACGATGGTTGCCTGCATCACCGGCCGCAACGAGGTCGCCCGCGAGAAGCTCGAACAGCGCTTCGGCGATGACGAGCGGGTGCGGATCGTCGGCTTCACCGAGCAGATGAGCGACTGGATGGCGGCGGCCGACGCGATGATCCACGCGACCGCCGGCCTGACCGTGCTCGAGGCCCACATCCGCGGCTGTCCGGTCGTCTCCTACGGCTTCTCGGTCGGCCACCTGCGGGCCAACAACGCCGCCTTCGAGCGCTTCGGCCTGGCCGAGGTCGCGCGCAGCGAGCACGAGCTCGAGTCGGTCCTGCGCCACGTCACCAACGAGCGCCGCTCGCCGGACTCCTCGTTCGCCTCGCTGCCCTCGATCGCCTCGCGGGCGCTGACGGTGCGCTCGCGGGTCAAGCCGCAGCCGGTTTGGCGCCTGCGCTTCGAGCGGGTCGCCGCCGCCGCCGCGGTTGTGCTCGTCGGGCTGGTGCTGGCGCTGGCCCTCGTCAAGCGCGAGAGCCCGTACAAGGTGGTCGCCAACCCGATCAAGAGCAACGTCCACCTCGGCAAGGACGCCGACACGACCGAAGCGGTCTCGGGCAGCGTTGGCGAGTCGCAGCCCGCGGTCGCCGAAGAAAAGGAAGCCGCCGCGAGCTCCGCCCCTTGAGGCGCGCGGTCGCGACGGCCTGGCTCGGCGCCGCCGCGGTCGCCCACGCCGGCCCGGCCCTGTCGACGGTCGTGCCGCCGGTCGCCGCCGCGCTCGGGCTGAAGCTGCGCGAGGAGGCGGCCGGGAGCGACGAGGTCTTCCTCACCTTCGACGACGGCCCGCACCCGCGGGGCACCCCGGCGGTGCTGGAGATCCTGCGCGAGGCGGCGATGTCGGCGACCTTCTTCCTCGCCGGCGAGCAGGTGGTCGAGCGACCGGCGCTGGTGGCGGAGATCGTCGCCGCCGGCCACCGGGTCGAGCTGCACTGCCACCGCCACCGCAACCAGCTGCGGCTGACCCCGCGCTCGCTACTCGAGGACGCCGAGCGGGCGCGGGCGGCGATCGAGGAGGCGGGCGGCCAGCCGCTGCGCGACTACCGCCCGCCCTACGGGATCTTCAGCGGCTCCGGGCTGCGAGCGATCCGCCACCGCGGCTGGCGGCCGGTGCTCTGGTCGCAGTGGGGGAGGGACTGGGACGGGTCAGCGACGCCGGGCTCGATCGCGCGTCGGCTCACCGCCGACGTCGCCGCCGGCGACATCCTGCTTCTCCACGATGCCGACTACTACAGCGCGCGCGACTCCTGGGTGCGCACCGTGGCGGCGCTGCCGAGGATCCTCGCCGAGCTCGAGGCGCGGGGGCTCAGGTCGAGCCTGCTGCGGCGCTGAGTCGGCGGGGCGACGGTCCAGACGTCGCAACCGGCGAACGCTTCGTCGAGGCGCTGCGCCATCGTGCTCCGGGGGCGGTCCTGGTCGAAGATCTGCTGTCCCATAGCTCTCCGTCCTGTCGGGGTCCCTTCTCAGCAAAGGGGGTTATGTGAAGCCTCCACCCTCCGTCGGACGAAAAACCTGCACTTTGCGAAAAACCCGGGAATTTGGGGAAATCCGGTGTCTAGGCGGTTGGCGCGAATTCCGCGATCTCCTCCGCCAGCCGCTGCGGCTGGTCGAGGGGGACGAAGGTCTTGGCGCCCTCGATCCGCACCAGGCGGGCGTTTCCGGCCTCGGCCGCGAGCCGCTCCCCGTAGGCGATCGGGAAGTACTTGTCGCCCGGCGCCCAGGTCAGCAGGATCGGCAGCTGGGAGCCGCGCAGCGCCACCGCCGCCGCCAGCGTGTAGCGCTTGTCCATCCCGATGGTGAACTTCCTCAGGTCGCGCATGATGCCCTTGTCGTGCTGAGCCGGAGCCATCCAGGAGGCGACCAGCTCGGCCGGGATCGGCGTCTTCGCGAAGGGCCGGAAGGCGCGGCGGCCGAAGGCCGGGATCCGGAACGGCAGGGCCATCGCCGCCATCCCGCCCGGCAGCTTGGCCAGCGGCGGCATCGCCTTGAAGATCCCCGGCGGGAAGTTCTCGTGGGTGTCGCAGTTGGTGAGGACGAGGCGGCCGATCCGCTCCGGGTGGCGGGTGACGAGGACCTGCGAGATCGCACCGCCGGAGTCGTTGCCGACGATCGTCACGTCCGTCAGCTCCCGCGCCTCGAGGAAGCTGGCGATCAGCGCCGCCATCCCGGGAGGGGAGAGGTCGGCGGCCGGTGACATCGCCACCTGGTGGGCGCCCATCGGCCAGTCGGGGGCGAAGCAGCGATGGCTCGCCGCCAGCCGATCGACGACGCCGCTCCAGAGCCGGCCGTCGACCAGGTAGCCATGGACGAAGACGACCGGTTTGCCCGTCCCCGCCTCCCGGTACCGCACCGTCCCCGTCGCCAGCTCGATTTCCCTGCGCTCGTCAGCCATGATCCTCCCGTCGCCGAGGTCCGCGACCAAGCTCTCGCCCTCTCGCCTGATGACGATGAGGAGGAGAGCGGTCTGTTGGTTGTCTTATCTAACATACAGACTGTATGAATGTAAGTCCACAGCCCTCTGGGGATCCCCAGCCCGGCCGCCGCCGCACCCAGGCGCAGCGCACCGAGGCGACCCGCGGCGCGCTGCTCGACGCCGCCCGCGCCCTCTTCACGGAGCGGGGTTACGAGGGCGTCAGCGCCGAGGAGATCGTCCGCGCCGCCGGCGTCAGCCGTGGCGCCCTGTACCACCACTTCGGCGGCAAGGCGGAGCTGCTCGAGGCGGTCTACTCGCGGCTGGAGGCGGAATCGACCGAGCGGGTGGCGCGCATCGTCCTCGGCTCCGAGCTGGAGAGCCCGCTGGAAGCGATGCGGGCCGGGGTCGAGGCCTTCCTCGACGAGTGCGTCGAGCCCGAGCTGCGCCAGATCGCGCTGCACGACGCACCCGCGGTGCTCGGCTGGGAGCGCTGGCGCGAGATCGGCGCCGCCAACGGGCTCGGGCTGATCGAAGCCAGCCTGACCGCGGCGATCGAGGCGGGGGAGATTCGCGAGCTGCCGGTCAAGCCGCTCGCCCACCTCCTGCTCGGCGCCCTCGACGAGGCGGCGATGCTGGTCGCCCGCTCCGAGGACCCGACCAGCCGGGCGCAGGTGACCGAGGTCCTACTTGCCCTGCTCGAGAGCTTCGCCGTGCAGGCCCCCGGGTAGCCGCGGATCGTCCCCGTCGGCTTAGAACCTGTCTCAGGCCAGCGCATCCGCGCGCGCCAGATGGCGCGACTGCTTCTGCGCGTACATCCGGGTGTCGGCGAGCTGCAGCGCCGCTACCGGGCTGGCCGCCTCGCTCGGGATCCCGACCGCGCCCCAGGCGGCGCCGACCAGGTAGTCGTCGCCGCGGGCGGTGAGCGCTTCCGTCGCTCGCCGCGTCGCCGCCGCGATCCGCACCGGCGGGCCCTCGAGCAGGACCGCGAACTCGTCGCCGCCGATCCGGTAGGCGGAGCCTTCACCGGCGAGCGCCTCGTCGAGCCTGGCGCCGAGCGTGCTTAGCAGCCGGTCGCCGGCCGGGTGGCCGAAGGTGTCGTTGAAGCGCTTGAAGCCGTTGAGGTCGAGCAGCAGCAGCGTCAGCGGCCGCTCGCCGGCGCCACGGCAGCGGCGGGCGAGGTCGACGCGCAGGCTGCCCTGGTTGCCGAGCCCGGTCAGCGGGTCGGTCCGCACCTGCTCCAGCAGCTGCCGGTTCTCGACGACGCTGACCGCGAGCCGGATCACCACCGCCAACATCGTCGCCGCCGAGAGCAGCGTCGTCAGCAGGCTCACCTTGCCGACGTACTGGATGACGAAGAGGCAGATCGTCATCAGCCCGAAGAGGCCGGGCACCATCAGCTCGCGCCAGTCGTCGAGGTCGTCGCTGGGCTCGAGCGGCGCCGCCGCGGGCTGCCAGGCCTCGACCCCGATCGCGACCGCGCCGAGCATGTAGAAGGGGGTGACCCAGCCGGTGTCGTAGGCGTCCGGGCTGTTCGCCGTCTCCAGGGTCGTCGCGATGTCGGCGAAGACGAGGAAGACCAGGCCCAGCAGCAGCAGCGTCCAGGTCCGGCTGGGGCGCCAGCGGCTGAGGGCGATGATGCCGACGACGAGCCCGAGCATGAGGATGTCGCCGAAGGGGTAGGCGAGCGTCACCGCTCGCTGCAGGGTGCTGCCGGTGGCGCGGTCGGCGACGAACTCGAAGATGAAGGCGGCGCCGAGCGCGGCGGTGCCGAGCGCGGCGATCAGCGCGTCGGTCCACAGTCGCCAGTCGAGCGAGCGGGCGCGGGCGCGGACCATCAGCGCCAGCCCGAGGGTCGCCAGTGGGTAGAAGGCGAGCCAGCCGACGTCGCAGGCCGAGGGGTAGGGCGGCGCCGGATCGTCGGCGTAGAGGAGCGTCCAGCAGAGCTCGGTCGCCGCCTGCGAGAGGATCGTCAGCCCGATCACCAGCCAGGCGGCCCGCTCACGGCCGCCGCGGCGCGCCCGCAGCAGGCAGGCGAAAGCGGCGGCGAGCACGACCGCGTCGTAGAGCGGCCCGTTGACGAAGTCGTCGGTCCCGCCGAGGATGCCGGCCCAGTTGTGCAGCGCGATCAGCGCCGTGCCGCCGAAGAGGACGGCGCCGACGAGCGCCCGCAGCGAGTGCAGCGGGGCCAGCGGGTGGCTTTCGGTGGCGAGGCTCACAGGGCTCTATCGGCACCCCTTGCGCGGTTCTCTATCCTTGAAAGAGATGAAGACCGGAATCCACCCCGAATACACCCTTGCCAACGTGCACTGCTCGTGCGGCAACCAGTTCTACACGCGCTCGACGAAGGCCGATCTGCACGTCGAGCTGTGCTCCGAGTGCCACCCCTTCTATACGGGCAAGCAGAAGCTTGTCGACACCGGCGGCCGCGTCGAGCGCTTCCAGCGCCGCGCCGCCAAGCACCGGGCCGCGAGGTAGGCGGTGAGCCCGCCGGCGGGCTTGACGCGGGTCGCGCACCCCGCCGGCGCTGAGAACGGCGCCCCCGCCGACGGCGCGTCCCCGAACGGCGGCGATCCGCTGCGCATGCCCGACGGCGCCCTCGTCGCCAAGCGCGACGCGCCGGTCGGCGGCCAGGCGGTGCTGGAGGGCGTGATGATGCGCGGCGTCACCGTCTGGGCCGTCGCCGTCCGCAACCCCGAGGGCCAGATCGAGATCGAGTCGGAGTCGATCAAGCCCTGGGCGCAGCGCCACCGCGCCTGGCGGCTGCCGGTGGTCCGCGGCGTCGTCGCCCTCGCCGAGTCGATGAAGATCGGCTTCAAAGCGCTGGCGATCTCCGCCAACGCCCAGCTCGAGGACGACGAGGACGGCGAGAAGGAAGAGATCGGCGGCTGGGTCTGGGGGCTGACGATCCTGGTCTCGCTGCTGTTCGCGGTCGGCCTCTTCTTCGTCGTGCCGGTCGGCCTCACCAGCCTGATCAAGGACCAGCTCGGCTCGCCCCTCCTCTTCTGGCTGATCGAGGGGATCGTGCGGACCGGGATCTTCATCGGCTACCTCTTCGCGATCAGCCTGATGCCGGACCTGCGCCGGGTCTTCGAGTACCACGGCGCCGAGCACAAGACGATCTCCTGCTACGAGGCCGAAGACGAGCTGATCCCCGCGCGGGCCAAGCTCTACTCGCGCCTGCACCCGCGCTGCGGCACCAGTTTCCTGCTGATCGTGATGGTGCTGGCGATCTTCGTCTTCGCCCCGATCGGGCTGCCCGCCTGGTACTGGCTGGTCGCCTCGCGGATCCTCGGCATCCCGCTGATCGCCGGCCTCTCCTACGAGGTGATCAAGTGGGCCGGCAAGAACCGCCGCAAAGCCTGGGTGCGGGCGGTGATGTGGCCCGGCCTGATGCTGCAGAACCTGACCACCCGCGAGCCCGACGAAGAGCAGCTCGCGGTGGCGATCGCCTCGCTCGAGGCCGTCCTCGCCCGGGAGACCCCGGAGGAGGCGGCGAAGCAGCAGCACATCGAGATCGTCGCCTGAGGCCGGCGACCCACCCCTCTGCCCGCACCCCCACAGGGCAGGTAGGGGCGTGGGCAGGGGCGGGTCGCGTTGAGGGGCGGGTCCGGCGGGCGGTTCGCACCGTTGTCGACTTTGTCCGGGCTATAGCCCGGACAAAGTC
>CAZHLT010000195.1:0-13014 GCA_964533285.1 uncultured Conexibacteraceae bacterium
GAAGCGGCTCCAGCTCGGCCCACAGGCCGTCGTCTACCTCAAAGCGCGATGGCACCTCCGACACCTCCGAGAGTCGACCACATGTGTCGGAGGGGTTCAGCGCTCAGGGGCGGAGTCCTCTTTCTGAAACAGGTTCTAAGAGCAAGCATGGGCGGAACGTGGCTCGGCGCCCCTCGGAAGAGGACGTACTGCTCATTGCTATCGGGAGAGGATGTCGCCTCTTCGTGAGCACCTTCACGTGCGAACTCCGCCAGGAGAAACGTCGATGGCGGCTCGCCCTCGAAGATGTTCGACTCCTCTGGCATTTCAATCACTCCCAAAGTATGAGCCTGATTGCGCCTATTCGGTTGCTTCGGGAAAGTCCAGCTTATTCGAGGAAGGCGTACCACTCCCGCTCACTGCGGGCGCCGCTCTGTACATACACCAGCTTTCCTTCAGTCAGCGCATACGCTTCGTAACTCTTTTCGACTTCCTTCGGCCATTCTCTCGCTCCCTCCGCCGCATGCCGTCAGCCTCAGCACCGCCGCTAGCGCGGCGAGAAAGAGTCCGACGTGCCGCATACGCGTATCCTCGCCGAGCCGGTTGGTCCGTGTCAACCTTTGAAGTGCCGGATCACCGGTTCCTGCAAAGTCAAAGATAGTGCGCCGTCGATGCAAATCGAGCGGGGTGGGTGAATGTCGGGCAACCGTCCAGGAAGCCTTCAGAGACTCGCAGACAGCGATGTTCAGGGATCTCGGTGCTCTCGTCGAGCCTCCGAATCCGCGAGCACCAACTTGCCGCCGCCTGCAAAGGCGGCGATCAAGGAGGGCGCGAAGCTCCCCAAAACTCAAGGGCTTTTGAAGTACGCACCACAGACTCGACTGATGGCACGTCTCGTTTCATTCGGCGGCGGCGCGTTCCTTCCGGGTAAGCCGAAGCCGTTTCACGTGCGCTGAAGCTCAAGACGGTCGATCAGCACGCTCAACAGAGCCGCTTAGGGGCGATCCAGTCGGGTTCCGCGGAGCTCGGTGCGGAGGGGTCGCGCCCCATTGACCCCAGGGATTCGCCGTGCCCGAGGAGCGGGGGCACCTGACGCGACCGCTGAAGACAGCAGCGACACCGGTTGTTGTAGCGGCGCACCTTCAAGTGAGGTGGAAGAGGGTCGCACAGACATGTCTGATCAGTGTCCTGCCGCTGGTGCTATGCCGACTGCCCGCCGCGTCTCACCGTCCCTGGAGGAGCAGCAGAGCCGAAACCAGCTTCCCAAAGCGGGTCTGGAATATCGGGGACAGAACCGCCTTGCCCGCAGCGTGATAGCGAGAAACCTCTGGGGGAGGGGAATCTCCACAAGCTGGGCTCTTCCCAAATTCGCCGGGTGCGTCCAAGAACCTGATCTCGAGCTCGTCCTCGACCGCCACCACGCCCAACCGCTTGCCCGTCGGAACTTTGTCGTTGAGCTCGGCCAGTAGAGCCCGGTTCTCGTGGTCGACCCCCTCTTGCTCGTACCAGTTCCCGCGGGGCACCCGCAGTGCGCCCCGCGGCGATCACGTCGTCGACCAGCTGCTGCGTCACAGAGACGTTGGCCTGCCGAAGCGGCTCGAAGCGCGGGCCTGCCGCGCTGTCGGCGATGTCTACCCCTCGCTGTCGGGCGGCTGCATGAGCGGCCCGTGCTCCTGCCAGAACTTCTCCGACTCGTCCGGGGTCATCGCCCTCGTGCCGGTGCGCTTGCGGACTTCCTCGATCAAGGTTGCTTTGGAGGGCCAGTCGGGCGCGTAGATCAACTTCACCTCCGCCGCTTCCTCCTCGGTCATCGACTCGACCTGCGCGATCAGCTCAGCCTTGGTCATACGACGGATCGTAGCGACGGGCTCGGTGGAGATCGACGAAGCTACGCTGCGTGCCGACTACGCACGAAATAGCGAGTGCGACAGCCACGGCGCCAGCCGCGCTCCGTGGTGACACGGGGACGCGCCGTTGAGGCCGAAGTAGTCGAGCACCGGAGCGCTGTTGTGATGCGTGAACGCGCCCTTGCCCGGTATGGCGTAGCCCTCCAGCAAGACAGGGCGAGAGCTGCGGAGCCCGGGATCGCGAGCGAATGGCAGCAGCGAGCGGCCATCGGTGCGAGCTGGAGTTCCTGCCAGGGCCGCGATCGTCGGCGCGATGTCGATGTTGGCGACGAGGGCGTCCGAGTGACTGCCAGGAAGGAGCCCCGGTCCGCGCATGAGGAGCGGCAGATGCGCCGCCGGCTCATAAGGCAGGTACTTCCCCTGCGCGATGCGGTGCTCGCCGTGAAACTGGCCGTTGTCGGAGAGGAAGAAGATGTAGGTGTCATCCAGCCGACCGCTGGAGGCGAGCGCGTCGATGATCATGCCGACGCCCAAGTCGACGGCGTGCAAGGACTCCACCTCGCGCTCGTAGCGAGCGTCGACGCCAAGGCGCTGGGTCTCGTTCAGGCGATGGAAGAGATGGATGAAGCGGGGCTTGTCGGAGATGTCGCGCTCGTCATATCCCCTTGGTCGGTAGTGGGTGCCGACAACGCTGCTCAGATCGCGAGTGGCGACCGCGGGGCCGAGCGGTTCGATCAGATCGAGGTGGGGCGCGCTGTAGTCGACCTGGAGGTAGAGCGGCTGCGGCGAGCGGGCCTGATCGCGAATCGCGTCGACCGCCAGCGCCGTGTCGACGTCGGTCAGGTAGTTGCAGGCCCCCGAGACTGTCGGTGGGGCTATCGAGCAGCCCGGGGGATCGACGGCGATCGCGTCCCAATCACCGAAAGGGCCCTGTAACAGACCGTTGACGTTGAGCTGATAGCCGTAATAGCGCCGGCTGCCCTCCTCGCTGATCACCGTCCTCCAGTCCGACCAGCCTGGCGGTATCTCAGTCGGATCGGCGTCGCCGTAGAAGTTCATGAACTTGCCCACGTGGACGGTCCGGTAGCCGGCCCGTTGCAGCCAGATCGGCAGGTTCGAGAGGAATGCCGGGGACCGCTTGAAGCCCGGGTAGCCGTACGGGGGGCGGTTGATGAGGACGCGATGGTTGTGGACGTAGAGGCCGGTGAGGAGGCTCGCCCGGGAGGGGCAGCAGATCGGGTAGGTGGCGTAGTAGCGGTCGAACGTGGTGCCCGAGGCCCCGATCTGACCAAGGACGTTCGGCATCACCCGACGGCCGGTCGCGTCGCGGGCATAGAGCTGCTGCAGGGTCTGATCGTCGGTCTGGATGACGACGATATTCGGCCTGGCGGAGGCTGAACCGGCGAGGGCCAAGCCGGCGAGGATCGCCACCGCGAGCAGGCGGCGGGGTCTCTTTTCCATGATCGGAGCAGGGCTCGACCTGGCCCCCGACAGGGGGCCAGGCAGCCGACATCGCTCTCGCTAGCTCCCGAGCAGGTAGCGGACGAGGAGAACATCGCCGCGTAACCCGCCCGGCGACACTGCCGAACCAGCGACGACGAGGCGGCCCTGGGAATCGAGAGCAGCCTGCTGGGCGATGACTTCGTCAGTGGTGGCGGTGACGGGAGTCATGACCCATCCACGCTTCCCGAAGCTGAGGTCGGTCCTGCCTGACGGCGAGAGGCGGGTAACGACGATGTAGCTCCGCTTGGCCCCCTGCGCTGCGCTCCGGACGGCTCCTGGCCTGCGCGCCGGTCGGGGTCGGACCACCGAGCCCACCAGAAGGATTCGACCCTGGGAGTCGAGAGCCACCGGGCGAAGGGTGCGCCGAGTCCCGGCTGGCAACCGTACTTCCGCCTTGCCATCTCGGCCGAAGCGCCTATCGAGTCTGCCGTCGGGCCTGGTGCGGAGAACATCGACCGCTGATTCCCTCCGATCGAAGAGGATCAGCGCGCCGGAGGGGGCGAGCAGCGAGAAGCTCAAGCCCCGGTACAGCTGAGATCCTCCTGAACCGAATTCCGAGAGTGGTGCACCATCGACTCCCTGGAGGAGCACCCGGCTGCCGATCGAGCAGCCCGTCCAACGCAGCGCGTGCGTAACGACAAGCGGCTGTTCGCTGACGTCGGTCGTGATCGCCGGGCTCTCGCTGAGCCCTTCGAGCGGGGCAATTCCATCGCCGCCCCCGAATGCGGGGTCGGGATCGCCCGCGGCGCTCAACCTGACCACCGCCCGCGCGAGCCTTCCTGCCCTGGTGTGCCCGACGCAACCGCCGATCTCCGCGGCAGCGCCCGCGACGAGCAAGGGCCGACCCTGCGCATCGACGGTGCCCGCCAGGGCCCTAACCGTGAGACGTTCCGCCGGCGGATCAGACGGGATCCCGAAGTCGCTGCGAATGAAGCCCTTGCCGCCGCCGAAGCCGGGGTCCAGGCCCCCATCGGCGCTGAGCCTCAACACGGCAGCCCAGCTGACCGGAACGGTCTGAAGCCCAACCAACACTAAGGCGCTCGCATAGTCGACCGCTGCACCGAAGAAAAGGATTCGTCCCTCTCTGTCCACCGTAACGGTGGAGGGCTCGAAGCTCATCCCGTCGATCTTTGAAAAGACCACGCTGCCGTTCTGGCCGAATTCGAGGTCTCGCGCGCCTTCGGGCAGAAAGCGGGCAAGGAGATACCCATTCCTCAGGACGATCCCTCCCCCGGGGGCGATCGCCATTTCCGGCCGACTCGACCTGCCACCGACAGACGTCAAGACCTGGCCGCCTTCGCCGAAGGACGGATCGAGGCTGCCGGACCGCGCCTCGGCGATGGCCGGCAGGGAGAGCAGGATGACGAGCATCGCCCCCGCGA
Organism: uncultured Conexibacteraceae bacterium; assembly: GCA_964533285.1. Lineage (GTDB taxonomy): Bacteria > Actinomycetota > Thermoleophilia > Solirubrobacterales > 70-9 > VAYN01. The sequence continues at coordinate 4,712 of CAZHLT010000195.1, forward strand.
CGAGGTTCCAGTGCCGCCGTGCTCCCCCGCTCTCCTTACTCACCGAGCCCCCCTGCCCGCGATTGTTACGGACTCCTGCATACCGAAACCGAGTTCGATCATAAGAGTTGCGATGCCGCCTGCGCGCACAGTCCTTGTTCCCCTCACGGATTGACCACGCCGTTGCACTTGTTGGAATGCCGAACGATCAGCCCATACCAGCCGGGCTGACCGGAGATGGGTTCACGCCGCCAGTGCTGGTTGTATTGGCTTGCCCCGCCGCAGTTCCAAAGATGGAGCGGCGCGGCGTTTTCCTGGCTTATGATCGCCGTGCCCGCCTGCCCCGCTGTTGCCGACGAAGCGCGCGCGGATCAGCATGGCCAAGGTCCTCCACAAGGATCTCGTCTCGATTCGGAGATCGAAGCGGGGACCTCCCGCCCTGGCAGCTATGCGTCTACCCCTCGCCGTCGGGCGGCTGCATCAGCGGCCCGTACTCCTGCCAGAACTTCTCCGACTCGTCCGGGGTCATCGCCCTCGTGCCGGTGCGCTTGCGGACCTCCTCGATCAAGGTTGCTTTGGAGGGCCAGTCGGGCGCGTAGATCAACTTCACCTCCGCCGCTTCCTCCTCGGTCATCGACTCGACCTGCGCGATCAGCTCAGCCTTGGTCATACGACGGATCGTACCGGCCGGCCCGGTGGAGATCCGTCAGCGGCAGGCCGACCCCGCCAGCACCTCGAGATAGCCCTCGATCGCGTCCTCGGCAATCGCCAGCGCCTCCTCGCGGGTCTCGCCCTGGGTATGGCAGCCGGGCAGGGCCGGCACCGACACGCTGAAGCCACCCCCTTGCTCGGGCCGAAGGACAACCTCGAACTCGGGATGATCGCGCCGCATCTGATCGGGGGGCAGGATTTGAACCTGCGACCGCTCGGCCCCCAGCCGCCTGACCCGTCCGCTCAATGTGTCCAGACGCGTCCCATTCGTCCCCGCATCCCCGGCTCTTAGCGATTCGGACAGACCGGGACGGTGCGACTGGCACCGGTCTTCAGTCAAGGCAGGACCGGAGGTCGCCAAGTGGTCTGCAGCAGGGCGACTTCTATGCCGGAATCCCGGGAGGGCCGGTGATCTCGATCCCGTATTCGGCCGCAAGCGCGGTGAGGGCGGCGACATCGGGTGCCTCCGTCGGCAACGGCGGGATCTCCGGCCGCGGAGCCGGTTCGCCGGCGGCGCGCATGAACTGATCGAACCCGGCCGGCTCGGTGACGAGAAGGAATCGCGCCTGCTCGGAGCTGACCATGAAGGTATGCGGGATCCCCTTCGGGCCGAAGACGAAGGTGCCCGCCGGAGCGACCGTCGTCTCGCCGCCGACCCAGAACGTCAGCTCGCCCTCGATCACAAAGAACCACTCGTGCTCGCGATGATGGACGTGAAGAGGAGATCCGGCGCCGAGCGGCGCGAGCTGTTCGATCACAGCGACCTCGCCTCCGGTGGCCTCCGCCGGTGCCTTGATCCTGGCGAGGCCGCCAAAGGCCCAGATCGCCTCACCCTCCTCGCGGCCGGCGACTATCGGCAAGATCGCATCGGTGCTGCTGTTCATCTTCCACTTCCTTTCGATTCCGTAGTTGAGCGTGCCATCAGGTTCGCGCGCCGACGACCGCGATCCCATCCCCTCGAAAGGGGATATTTCGTGCAACCGAGCGGCGATAATCCGAGCATGTACACCGCTGACTGGTCGGTCGAGCAGCTGAAAGGCGAGGTGGCGGCCCTTGGCGCCCGTGGCCTCTCTCGTGAGGAGTTCTTTGCCGAGCTGTCCCCGCGGCTAAGACGAGGACTCGACAACGACGCAAGCTGCTGGCACACGCTCGACCCGCAGACCCGCCTCCTAACCAGCGACCAATCGCAGGACCTGGTCGACCGTGGGATCTACACGTCCGAGACGGTCGGTGCCGCGGGTGAGGGGATCATCCGCAGCGAGTACCTGCGGGCCGACCCGAACGGATTCGCCGAACTCGCCTCCCGTCGGGTCCCGGTCGGCATCCTTTCAGTGGCGACCCGGGGGAAACCCGAGCGCAGCGCCCGCTACCGCGAGGTCCTCGAGCCGTCGGGGATACCGCACGAGCTGCGGGCGGCCTTCGTCCTGCGCGGGCGAGTGTGGGGCGCCGTGCACGTCGCGCGGCGCGAGGAGAGCGGCGCCTTCACGCAGCGCGACGCCGACGTACTGGCACAGATCGCGCCCGTGATCGCCGAAGGGATCCGGGGCTGCCTGCGCTTCGATGCCGCGCGCCGCGTCTCGGGTCCCGAAGCACCCGGCCTGATCGTGCTCGACCCGACTGGGGAGGTCGAGTTGATTACCCCACCGGCACTGCCCCTGCTGACGACCCTCGGCGGCCGGGGATTCGACCTCGACAAGGGCGAGCTGCCCGCATCGGTGCAGGCGCTCGCCGCCTTCGTCCGCAACCACGATGCGCCCGCGGCAGGCGGCAATGTCGTCACGGCACCCGGTCAGGTCGGGTGGGTGACCCTGCATGCCTCCAGACCGGATCCGGCCGGACACCGCGTCGCCATCGTGCTTGAAGTGGCGACGGGACCCCGGGCCGCAACCGTGCGACTCGAGGCGCACGGAGCGACCTCCCGGGAGCGCGAGGTGGCCACCCTGATCGCCCAGGGCCTAGACAACTCCGAGATCGCTGAGGCACTCGTCATCTCACCGCACACCGTGCGCGACCACGTGAAGAGCCTCTTCGAGAAGCTCGACGTGAGCTCCCGCCAGGAACTGGTGGCCCGCGTCTTCTTCGACGAGTACCTACCCGAGCTCATCCGCGAGACGCCGCTCACCTCGCGCGGGCGCTTCGAGACCGACTTCCCCAGCGATGGCACCGAGTCCCGGCCGGGTTGAACAGGAGACGAGCGAAGCGGGTGGGATTTGAAGCCACGAGCGCCTTGCGACCCCAACACAGCTATTCACACATGTCAACCATCATCTCCTGCCCCCGGCAGGTCGGAGTGAAGACCGGCTTAGATGCCCGTGTGAGGTCGACCGACCCCTCTCCTGCCAGCAGCGGCGGACTAATCGGGGAGTTCCCAGGAGTCGACCGGGGACATTTGGACGAGTGGGACGCGTATCGCTGTATCGGGGAGACAGGATTTGAACCTGCGACCGCTCGGCCCCAGCCGGCCGATGGGGGTGCCAGATGCGTCTCAACGCGTCCCCATCGGCCCCGGCGTCCCCGGAGCAAGCCGCACTGGAGCCATCGGACAATGTGTTCGGTACTGCGAGCGGTACCACGCATCGATTCAAGGTCGCTGAGGCGGATCAGCCTTCGTCATAAAGCACCGGGACCCCGAAGATGCTGTCGGTCCGGGTGGCCTGCGTGCCGCTCAGTGATTCGAAGGCGAGCAACTGCCAGTCGTCTGGATGGACGAGAATCTCGACTTCGTCGGCACTCGTTGGCATCGGCACACCGACGACCGAACCCAACACAGCGGAATTCGTGACGCGGACGAAGGCGGCCTTGCGATCCCCGTTGAGGGTTGCGCGGATCTCATTGACAACGGCTTGGGCGGTGCCCTTCGAACGGAGAATATGAGCTCCGCCCGCAGCCTCAGCAACACTGGAGTCGTTGTGCCAGGTGCCCTGCCACTCTTCGCAGCGGCAGGTGGCTCGGTACAGAGTTCCGGACTGCCAAGTTGAGACAGTCTCGATTTCGATCAGGTGCTCGGTCACACAGTGACCGTACCGAGCGGACCCGACGCGCTCGCTGGACCGAGGCCCGACCCCAACTGGAAGATGCACTCGAGCCCACGAGCGGTATGCGCCTTCGTTACTTCAACAGGCGCAGGAACTCGTCGCGGCTGATTCCGGCGTCGGAGAGGATCCCGCTGAGCGTGCCGCGCTTGACGTCCTTGGCGTGCACGGCGACCGTAACGATGTTCGGGCTCTCCGGATGGGTGAAGTGGTGGTGGCTGCCCTTCGAGCGGGCGAGGCGCCAGCCCCTCTGCTCCAAGACTCGGATCAGCTGCCGGGGGCGAACCGACGGCAGCCGCTCACTCACGCTGCAGCGACGGTGACGCGCTCGATCAATGCCGGCTGGGGCAGCGGGCGCCCCTCGTCAGTAAGCACCTCGAGGTAGCCCTCGATCGCGTCCTTGGCCATTGCCAGCGCTTCCTCGCGGGTCTCGCCCTGGGTATGGCAGCCGGGAAGGGCCGGCACCGACACGCTGAAGCCGCCCTCTTCTTCAGGCTGCAGCACAACCTCAAACTCGTGGGATTTGGTCGTCATTCAGCTTGCCTCCAGAGGTAAGGATAGTCGTCCGAGCGACCGGAGCGAATGCCCTGGTCTTCAGGGCCTGCTTGACAAGACATGTCTAGGGATGATTTCCTGCCGACGCGCATGAGCGAGCGGAATTACACGGCCATGGTCGTCATCGGCGTCGGCGCCATCGTCTTCGACGTGCTCATGCTCGGCGGCTCGATTGCCCTTGCCGTTGGCCTTGGGCTCGGCATCATGGCCGCCACCGTCCTGATCGAATTCGCCGTCGCCGCGATCTCCGATTGATGATCGGGAATCGCTGCGCTGTGGCGCTCACCTTTGCCGTCCTTGTATTCGTGGCATTCGCCGGCTGCGCAGTCGGTGGCAGCAAAGACGATCCCGGGCGGTCACTTGCGTCGGAACGGGCTCTCCTTGAGCGACATATCCAGCAGGAACTCGCAGACCAGATCACTGAGGCGATCGGTCAGCCGGCCAACGTCGATCGCGTTGTCTGCACTTCCGCTAGAAGCCACCGGTTCGAATGCATCGCCGACGTGAGCACCGTTGACGAACTTGGCGAACTAGAAACCCGAGCGATCCCAATCACTGGAACCTGCGAAGGACGCAGTTGCACCTGGCACGGGAGAGGGTTGTGAGGTCGAGGGCAGCAAGCCTGCAGGTCGAACGCATGCCGATGGCAGTCCGGCTGGGGGTCGAGCGATAGATCGCTCGTCGGGCACCATGCCGCCAACATAGGCCCGAGCGCCACCGAACAAATCCGAACACAGGCCAGGACATATGCCTCCGAGGCCACGAGCGGCCATCCCGTGGATTCCTCTGATGGCGCGAAGGCCGAAATAGCTGAGGACGGAATGAGGGAGACGGAGAGGCCGGGCCTCCCTACGCCAAGATACCTAGACATGTCTAGTGGCACTCACGAGCCACGGCTTCGACACTCGCGCCCCGATGGATTCGACTGGAGCGCGAGAAGATGCCCCGACGTGAGAAGGCCGACGCCGCCTCCCAAGCATTCGGCGTGCATGTTCGACGCGTCCGCGAAGAGAAAGGGCTGACGATCGAGGAGGTCGCGGGCCGGATCAGCACTCGCAGCCGCAGGAACGGGAAGCCGGTGCCGATGGACGCGAAGTCGCTCGGAGAGGTTGAGCGGGGCTGGTACTCCCCAACCATCGGGCTGGCCAAGAAGATCGCGGACGCGCTGGACGTGTCACTCGAGACTCTCGTTCGGGATCTCTAAGCCAGTCCTCTCTTCTTTTTCTCGCAAATTGCGGGAATTTCTCAGCGCCATAGCTTGATGGGTCCGGCTCCCACGGAGAGACCCATACATGAGAGAAACAGATCAAGGCGGGGCACAACCTCAGCCAAATGCATCCGATGTCAATCCCGGCAATCAACTCGATCACGCAGAGGCCAGCGGTCAAGGTTCTCCTTCGACCCAAACTGAGCGAATCGTCGCTCTCGGCCTACGTCTGTGCGAGCTGTTCCACGACTCGAAGCAACGGCCGTTGCCCGAATGGGCGACGGGCAAATCCTGCGGGTAGACAGCGCCGACTTCCGCCGATTCCTTCAGCGCGAATATCGGCATGACAGTGGCAGGGCCGCAAACGCGATTGCGGTCCGCTCGGCGGTCGAGGAACTCGTGGCCGAGGCAATCTTTGACGGCGAGGAGCTTCCGGTCCGCGTTCGGATCGGCAGCGGCGAAGGAGGTGTCGTCATCGACATCGGCGACAAGACGACCAAGGCCGTCGTGATCGCGCCGAACCGATGGGAGATTCGTCGGTCGCGGGTCGCCTTCGAGCGGAGGCGCCATTCCAAGCCACTCCTGACTCCGGTTAGTGGCGGCGCCATCGAGCTTCTCGGTGAACTCCTGAACCTGGATTCGAGAAACGACCTGGTGCTGGTCACCGGCTGGCTGCTGATGGCGCTGTGCCCACAGGGTCCCTATCCCCTTTTGGTTCTCCAGGGGGAGCCCGGATCGGCCAAGTCCACCGCCACGAAGATCGTCAAGCAGCTGATCGACCCGGTGGTTCCGATTCTCCGCTCACTGCCTCGCAGCGAGCGGGATCTCGCCGTCGCCGCGCAGGCGAACTGGGTCCTCGCCTTTGACAACGTCTCGTTCCTGCCGACCTGGCTCTCGGATGCGATGTGTCGGCTTGCTACCGGCGGTGGTTTCGGCACCCGCACCCACTACGCGAACGAAGACGAGACCGTCTTCGAGCAGATGCGGCCGATCGTTGTGAATGGTCTCGATGCCGTCGCGACCCGCCAGGATCTCCTCAACAGGTCGATTGTCCTGCGGTTGCCGACCATCTCGCGACGCTTCACCGAGCAGGAACTACGGGAGCGATTCGCAGCCCTCGCGCCGCTGGTGCTCGGTGCTCTAGCCGGCGCCGTTGCCGAAGGTCTCTCTCGCCTGCAGACGGTGGAGGTGCCCCATCTCCCGCGCATGGCCGATTTCGGCAGGTGGGTCACGGCAGCCGAGCCGAGCTTCGGCTGGAAGGAAGGCACCATCCTCGCCGCGTTTGAGGAGAACCAGGCATCGGCCCTGCGCACCAGCTTGGAGGGGAGCTTGCTGGCCACGGCCATCCAGAGGCTCCTTGCCGACGACGGTGAGGTCGCCGCCACGCCGACCGACCTCTACGAGTCGCTGTCCTTCAAGATCACCGAGGATCAGCGGAGGGCAAAGTCCTGGCCTCGGAACGCCCAGGGCATGAGCCGCCAGCTCACCCTTCTCGCGCCCGCCCTGCGCGAGCTTGGCGTTGAGGTCGAGGTCGGTACCGCAGGTCGGGACAACCAGAAGACCCGCTGGATCGAAATCCGGCGTCATCGGGATGGGGACGCCGGGAACGGCGGGGACGCATGAGCACGGGGTTCAAAGTTCCGCAATTGTGCGCCGACTTCCCGGATGATTTTTTCCTTGGGGTTGACGCCTTCGGTCAAGATTCCCGATGTCCCCGAGGACGGTGAGTGTGATGCCTCCCGTGATCGAGGACGGGCTGCTCAAGCCCGCCGAGGTCTGCAGGCTCCTCGCCGTCTCCCGAACCTGGGTCTACGCGGCAGCCTCCGAAGGGCGAATTCCTTCGATTCGGCTCGGTGGGCCCGATGGTCCGTTGCGCTTCGTGCGCACGGACGTCGAGCAGTGGCTGCAGGACGCACGCGCGGAGTGGACTCCCGGCCGGAGCAGATCCGGTTGGGAGTCCTAATCCCGGGGCAGGAAGCGTAGCCCGTGGCGCGCGGCGCGATCATCAAAAGGCGCACCAAGACCAAGGGCGTCGTCTTCGACATCAAGTACCGCACCGGCGACGGCACCCAGGTGAAGCGGGCCGTCGGCCCCTCCAAGCAGGAGGCGCAGCGGGTCCTCAACGAGGCGCTCGCGGCGGTTCAGCGTGGAGCCCAGCGCTCCACCAGCACCGAGACCTTCGCCGAGGTCGCAGATCGCTGGCTGGAGCGCAAGCGTCCGCGAATCGAGCCAGCGACCTACCGCGACTACGAGTTCCATCTGCGTAAGCGACTCAAGCCGGCGTTCGGCCAGTTGAAGCTGCGCCAGATCACGCGGCCGAAGGTCGAGGCATACCTCGCCGAGCAGGACCGAGACGGAAACCTCAGCCGCAAGACCCTGAACGACAGCTTGATCCCCCTTCGCCAGATTCTCGGAGCAGCGGTACGCGAAGGCGTCCTTGCCTCCAACCCCGCGCAGAACGACGATCGCGACCACCCGCTCGAGCTTCCCTACGAGCGCCCGACGATGCGTCACCTGAACCGCGAGGAGGCGCTGCGCTACCTCGACGCTGCCGAAGATTGGTATCGGCCCCTCGCGGAGATGCTGATCGGCGCGGGCCTGAGGATCGGTGAGGCAATCGCCCTGGAGTGGCGGGACATCGACTGGGACGGCAGCGCCATCCACGTCTCGCGCGCCGCAAAGGACGGCGGCGAAATCGGAACTCCCAAGGGAGACCGCGCCCGCACCGTTCTCCTCGCCCCCTATCTCCTCGATCTACTCCGAGGACACCGAGCCACCCAGGCCAGCGCCGCCGGCCTCGGAAAGCTCATCTTCCTCAG
>CAZHLT010000196.1:0-33176 GCA_964533285.1 uncultured Conexibacteraceae bacterium
GCGGCTCGCCGGCCTCCGCGCCGACTTGCCGCTGCCGCTGCTCGACCCGCACCCGACGGCGCCGGCGGCGATCCGCAGCGCCCGCCCGCCGGCCGAGTTCGAGGCCGCCGTCGCCGCCGCCACAGAGCGGATCGCCGCCGGCGAGATGAGCAAGGTCGTGCTCGCCCGCGAGGTGATCGTCGAGGCCGGCTCGGCCCATGACCCGGCCGCCCTGTTCGGCGCGATGCGGCTTCAGTTCCCGGCCTGCTTCTGCTTCTGCTGCGGCACCCCGGAGGCCGCCTTCACCGGCGCCAGCCCCGAGCTGCTGGTCCGCCGCTCGGGGGCCAGCGTCTCCACCGTCGCCCTCGCCGGCTCGACCCGGCGCAGCTCCGACCCCGCCGTCGACGACCACCTCGGCGAGCAGCTGCTGCGCAGCGACAAGGACCGCCGCGAGCAGCGCATCGTCAGCGACCGCATCGTCCGCGCCCTGCGCCCCCACGCCGTCTGGGTCGAGGCCGCGGCCGAGCCGGAGATCGTCAAGGTGGCCAACATCCAGCACCTCGCGACCCCGGTGATCGCCCAGCTCGCCGAGCCCCACTCGGCGATCGAGATGGCCGGCCTGCTGCACCCGACCCCGGCCGTCGGCGGTGAGCCCTGGCCCGAGGCCGGCGCCGCGATCGCCGACCTCGAGGGCATGGACCGCGGCTGGTACGCCGGCCCCGTCGGCTGGATGGACGCGACCGAGGACGGCGAGTTCTGCGTCGCCCTGCGCAGCGCCCTGCTGCGCGACCGCGAAGCCCACCTCTACGCCGGCGTCGGCGTCGTCGCCGGCTCCGACCCCGCCGCCGAGCTGGCCGAGACCGAGGTCAAGCTGCAGGCCCTGCTGCCGCTGCTGGCCGAATAGCCGTCGACCCGTGGACGGGCGTCCGTCGAATGGTGAGATGATGCCCGCGTGAAGGGCGGGGGACTGACGATGGCGGCGATCGCCCTGGCCGTCGTCGCGCTCGGCGCCGGAACGGCGCCGGCCGCACCCGCGGGCCCGCGGCTGGCGGTGAGCGTCCTCGGCCCGTCGGGCAAGACCCGGCTGACGACGGTTGGACCGGGCGGCGAGGCAACCGCCGTCGTCTATCGCAAGAACAGTCTCAAGCTGCCGCGGATATATCCGTTCTTGGCCGCCTCCTGGGCGCCCGACGGCAGTCGTCTTGCCGCGACCGTCGTCACCGGCCAGCACCACGACCGGTACGCGACGTATCCGGAAACCGCCATCGCTCTGGTGGGCGCCGACGGAGGCCCGCTCGAGCTGGTTCCGGGGACGTCCTCCGGGAGCTCGCCGGTCTTCTCGCCGGACGGCACCCGGATCGCCTACGCGAAGTCCCGGTCTCGCCGCAAGCCGAACGGGCAGGGAGGGGCCGACGAGATCTACGCGAGCGCCTCGATCTGGATGCTCAACCTGGCGAGCGGCAGGCGCACGCAGCTGACGCCGTGGCGCAACCACCTGCTGCAGGTGCCGTCCTCCTTCGCGCCCGACGGCTCTCGCCTTGCCTTCACGCGCGAGGTCGGAAGCAAGCCGCCGGAAGCGCTGGCGATGGAATTCAACGGCTCGGCCGATACGGTCCTCGCCCGCAACGCCCTCGAGCCGGTCTACTCGCCCGACGGCTCGCGGATCGCCTTCCTGCGGGGGCCGGTGAAGGAAAGGCATGAGGGCGGCTCGTTCACCTGGGCGCGCATGACCGACCTCTACTCGGTCAGCAGCGAGGGCGGCGGCCTCGTCCGCCTCACCGCGACCAGGAACGTCGTCGAGCTGGCACCGAGCTGGGATCCCTCCGGGATGCGCATCGCCTACTCGGCCCTGAGGCCGTTCGCGAGCGAAGATTCGGTTCTCGGCTTCGGCGACGAGATCCGTCAGGTCAACGCCGACGGCACCTGCTCGACCCGGGTCCTCGGGGACGGGCGATCGGCCTTCTACGGTTCCGCCTGGCAACCCGGCCCCGGCCGCGAGGCCGGGCCGATCAGCTGCTGAGCGCGGCGGGGGCGCTGGCGCGCTGCGGTGTCGGCTGTGCGCCCCGGCGCGCCGGCCGCTGGCGCGGTCCGTTCAGCAGCCGCCCAATCGCCGTGTAGCGGACGAAGAGGGCGTAGGTGAGGAGGGAGAAGGCGGTCGAGGCGACCGTGATCAGGGCGAAGGTCGGGGCGGTGCCCAGGGCGAGGACTCCGGCGAGGCCGATGAGGAGCACCATCGCCGGCATGTGCGAGAGGTAGATCCAGTAGGAGCAGTCGGCCAGGTAGCGCAGCCGCGGCCGCGGCCGGGTCAGGTAGCGGCTGGCGAGGCCGATCAGGGTCAGCAGAGCCGCCCAGACCGCGATCGCGTAGATCAACATCGCCGCGAAGTGGACCGGCACCGATTCGCCGGCGCCGCCCGAGTTGTGGAGCGTGAAGAGGGCGCCGGCGGGGAGCGCCGCCGCCACCGCGCAGGCGGCCCAGTGCCAGGCGTTGGCGGCGACCCGCCGGACCAGGTCGCGGTTGGCGCTGAGGGTGGCGCCGAGGCCGAAGAAGAGCGCGTAGTAGGCGAGCGCCGGCAGTTCCGGCGCGAAGGTCGTCGTGGTCGGCTCGACCACCCAGCCGGGGGAGGCGACCAGCAGCGGCGTGGTGGCCAGCGCCAGCAGGCCGACGCCAAGCGGTGGGCGCTCGATCGCCGCCCGCATCAGCCTGCCGCCGGCCGCCACCAGTCGCGGTGCCAGGGTCAGGGCGGCGACGGCGCAGGCGTCGACGATCAGCAGGTACCAGAGGAACCAGAGAAATGAGGGCTCGAAGACGAAGGGGCTGCCGCCGGCCACTTCGCCGTCGCCGCTGATCGAGACATCGGTCAGCTGGCTGGCGGCGACCAGCGCCGGCACTAGCGTCACCAGCCCGATCGCCAGCGGCACGAGGATCCGGGTGAGGCGGTTGCGGACGGTCCTCCCGAGCCCCCGGCGCCCGAGCAGGAGGACGAGGAAGAACCCCGACATCGCGAAGAAGACCGGCATCCGGAACAGGTGCAGGCTCCAGTACAGCGTCGTCGACCAGGTGCCGCCGCGGCCGTTGACGGCGAGCAGGATCGCCGCGTGGACCGGGACGATCAGCAACATCGCCGAGGCCCGCAGCGCGTCCATCGAGTGGATCCGCTCGCCTTCTGCCGGGTGCATCGCACCCCGGAGGGTACCCCGGAAAGCCGGGCTCGCACGGTGTTTCCGGCGCCGCCGGCGGCTCAGCCCGCGCCCGGGAGCGCTGCCGCGACCGCCTCGGCGGCGCGCCGGTGCACGGCGACGTTGGCGTCGCGGTCGGTGCGGACCTCGATCAGGCCGGTGCCGCCGGCGAGCGCCGCCGGCAGGTCGGCCAGCGCCTCCAGGCGCGTGTGGGGGAGGTCGAAGAGGGCGGCGGCCCGGGCGACGTCGAGGCCCCGCGGCGTCCCCAGCAGCGCCTCGAACTCCTCGCCGGGGATCGCGCTCGCCTGCGGCAGGAAGTGGAAGATGCCGCCGCCGTCGTTGTCGATGACGACGACGCGGACCGGGGTCGAGACGTCGCGCAGCGCTGCCAGGCCGCCGATGTCGTGCAGCAGGCCGAGGTCGCCGGTGACGACCGTCGTCGGCCGCCCGCTGGCGTGGGCGGCGCCGATCCCGGCGGAGACGAGGCCGTCGATCCCGTTGGCGCCGCGGTTGCAGAGGAAGAGGGCGTCGGCCGCCGCCGGCGGCAGGAACGCCTCCTGGTCGCGAATCGGCATGCTCGAGGCGGTGTAGACGAGGTCGCCGTCGCGGTGGGCGCGGCCGAGCGCCAGGTGCAGCGCCGGCTCGGTGATCGCCTCGCCGCGAGCGCCCTCGGCCAGGACCTCGATCAGCGCCTCGCGGGCCGCCCGGTCGGCCTTCAGCCAGGCCTGCGGCTCGCCGCGCGGTTCACGCTCCAGCCGCGCCGCCCAGCCGGCGGCGAGCTCGGTCGGGTCGGCGCGGAGGATCGCCGCCGCCCGGTTCGTCGGCTCGTTCCAACCGCCGCGCGGGTCGACCACGATCTGGTCGGCGCCGCTGGCCTGCAGCCAGGCGCGCAGCGGCTTGCTGGTCGGCATCTCGCCGAAGCGGAGGATCAGCTCCGGCGCCACCGAGCGGGCGAAGTGCTCGTCGCGCAGCAGCAGGTCGTAGGTCGAGACGACCAGCGAGCGGTCGTGCGGCCCGCAGCGCAGCTGCGAGGTCGGCTCGGCGAGGATCGGGAAGCCGGAGACGCGGGCGAGGTGGGCGAGCGGCTCGCGCAGCTCGGGGTCGAGCTGGCGCCCGGCGACGATCACGCCCGAGATCGCGTCGCCGATGTGGCCGGCGACCTCCTCGATCAGGAACGCGGTCGGCTCGAGGTCGATGCTGGTCACCGCGGTCAGCGGCCGTCCCTCGCGGCCGGCCAGCGCCAGCGGGTCGGTCGCGGTCACCGCCCCCTCGACCGCCAGCGGCGCCAGCGGCTCGCGCCAGGGCAGGTTGAGGTGGACCGGACCGGGCCGCGCTTCGCCGCGAGCCGCCGCCAGCGCCCGGCAGGCGATCGAGCGGTAGTGGAGGAGGCCGGCGTCGTCGGCCGCGTGGGTGCCGACTTCGCAGAACCAGCGCACGGCGGCGCCGAACAGCTTCACCTGGTCGATCGTCTGTCCGGCGCCAATCCCGCGCAGCTCCGGCGGCCGGTCGGCGCTGAGGACGAGCAGCCCCAGCCCCGACTGGTCGGCCTCGCAGACCGCGGGGTGGTAGTTGGCGGCCGCGGTCCCCGAGGTGCAGAGAACGGCGACGGGCTCGCCGCTCGCCTGCGCCGCGCCGAGGGCGAAGAACCCGGCCGAGCGCTCGTCGACGATCACCGTCGTCTCGATCTCCGGCGCCCGCCACAGCGCCAGCGCCAGCGGCGTGTTGCGCGAGCCGGGGGAGATGACCGCGTGCCGCAGCCCGCCGCGCGCTAGCTCCTCGACGAAGGCCGAGGCGAGGGCGGTGTTGGCGTTGGTCGGGTCCACGGCGCGGTGTCGATTTCGTCGGGGATGTCCCGACAAACTCGACACGCGCAGGCTAAAGCCGGTGCGCCTCCAACGCATCCTCGTCGATCTCGACGCCGAGGCCGGGGCCCGGCGGCGCGATCAGGCGGCCGTCGCGCAGCTCGCACTCGACGGCGGCGATCGTCGCCGCGAAGAGCCGCTGCGTGGCGAGGCCGTGGGCGAGCATCTCGCGCCCGAGCGCCTCCGCGTCGCCGTCGAGGGCGCCGGCCAGAGCCGCCCCGGCGGCGATCCCGACCGGCCCGTCGAGCGCGCTCGAGGCGTAGGCGGGGAGGACGTCGGCGATCGCCAGGGCGGCCATGTAGCCGCCGACCTTGCTCAGCTTGATCCCGGTCGCCTGGAAGGCCTCGAGCTCGACCGCGCGTTCGGCCTCGGCGCGGCTGGCGATGCTCTCGTCGCCGGCCAGCGGGATCGTCGTTGTGCGCGCCAGCCGCGCCGCTTCGTCCATCGTCGCCACCGGCTGCTCGACCAGCTCGATCCCGTAGGGCTCGACCGCGTCGAGGATGCGTGTCGCCTGGTCCAGCGACCAGGCGGCGTTGGCGTCGAGCCGCAGCCGCGCCGCCGGCCCGACCGCCTCGCGCACGGCCCGCACCTGGGCCACGTCCTCGCTCGTCCCCAGCTTCAGCTTGAAGGTGCGGAAGCCCGCCGCCGCCCAGGCTTCGGCGTCGGCGGCGACCGCGGCGGGGCTGCCGGCGACCAGGGTTGCGTTGCAGGTCACCTCGCGCGGCAGGTAGCGCTCGTCCTCGGCCCGCGCCCGCAGGTCGTGCAGGGCGGTGAGGACGGCGCAGCGCGAGGGCGCCGAGAGCACCAGTCGCGGGTCGAGCGCGGTCTCGCTGCTGTAGTCGAGGCGGCCGGCGGCGATCAGGTCGTGCAGCGCCTCGCTCTGGTCGACTTCGCGCAGCTCCCGCACCACCTGCGCGAGGCTGGCGCCGCCGCGCAGCGAGAGCGGCACCGCTTCGCCGAGCCCGACCAGGCCCTCGTCGGTGCGCAGCCGCAGCAGCACCATCTCGCGCCGGGTCAACGTCCCGCGGGCGGTCACGTAGGGCTCCCGGAAGGGGAGCGCGTAGGGGATCACCTCGACCGACGCCAGCCGCATGCGGGACCCCTCAGGCCGAGATCAGCAGCCCGATCGTGACCAGCAGGCTGAAGACGCCGAGGGCGGCGCCGGTCACCGCCAGGGCGCCGTTCAGCGCCGGCCCGTCGCTGTGGCTGGCGACGACGCGGATCGGTTTGACCGCCAGCGGCAGCGCCAGCAGCCCGATCAGCGGCAGGGCGCTGGCTTCGCCCGCCAGCAGCGCGATCGGCAGGACGACGAAGGCGCCGATCATCAGCAGGCCGTAGAGGTTGACCGCGTTGGCGCGGCCCATCCGCACCGCCAGCGTCATCTTGCCGGCGCGGCGGTCGGTCTCGATGTCGCGGACGTTGTTGACGACGAGGATCGCGGTGGCGAGGAACCCGATCGAGATCGAGAGCCCGAGCGGCAGCGCGTCGAGCTGCTCGAGCTGCACGTAGTAGGAGCCGTTGACGGCGACGAGGCCGAAGAAGAGGAAGACGAAGACCTCGCCGAGGCCGGCGTAGCCGTAGGGGCGCGGCCCGCCCGTGTAGAGGACGCCGGCGGCGATCGAGAGGACGCCGACCAGGATGATCACGATCCCCGCCACCGCGGCCAGGTAGATGCCGCAGGCGACGGCGACCGCGAAGGCGATCCAGGTCGCGCGCAGGACCCGGCCCGGCGTCACCAGCCCGGTCGAGGTGACCCGCACCGGCCCGAGCCGGTCGGCGGTGTCGGCGCCGCGGCGGGCGTCGGAGTAGTCGTTGGCGAGGTTGGTCCCGATCTGGATGAAGATCGAGCCGATCAGGGCGGCGAGGAAGGCGCCCCAGCGCGGCAGCTCACCGACCCACTGCACCGCCGCCGCGGTCCCGACCAGGACCGGCGCCACCGCGGCCGGCAGCGTCCGCGGCCGCGCCGCCATCACCCAGATCCTCATCGCAGCGGCCTCACGGGCGGCGCGGGAACTTGTCGAACTCGGGCAGCCGTTTCTGCTTGAACGCCTCGCGGCCCTCGGCTGCCTCCTCGCTGCCGTAGAAGAGGAGGTTGGCGTCGTGGGCGAGCTGCTGGATCCCGGCGTAGCCGTCCTCGTGGGCGTTGAAGCTGGCCTTGACGAGGCGCAGGGCGAAGGGGGAGAGGGCGAGCATCTCGCGGCACCAGGCGACCGTCTCGCGCTCCAGCTCGGCGACCGGCACGACCCGGTTGACCAAGCCCATCGCCAGCGCCTCCTCGGCGTCGTACAGCCGGCACAGCAGCCAGATCTCCTTCGCCTTCTTGGTCCCGACCAGGTCGCGCAGCAGCGAGGCGCCGAAGCCGCCGTCCCAGGAGCCGACCCGCGGCCCGGTCTGGCCGAAGACGGCGTTGTCGGCGGCGATCGTCAGGTCGCAGCAGACGTGCAGCACGTGGCCGCCGCCGACGGCGTAGCCGGCGACCATCGCCACCACCGGCTTCGGCAGCCGTCGCATCTGCACCTGCAGGTCGGTGACGTGGAAGCGGCCGATCGAGGCGCCCTCGGCGACGTAGCCGGTGTCGCCGCGGACCTGCTGGTCGCCGCCCGAGCAGAAGGCCTTGCTGCCGGTCCCGGTGAGGACGACGACGCCGACCTCAGCATCCTCGCGGGCGTCATCCAGCGCCGCCGAGACGTCGATCAGCGTCTGCGGCCGGAAGGCGTTCAGGACCTCGGGCCGGTCGATCGAGATCTTGGCGATCCCGTCGGCCTTCTCGTAGCGGATGTCTTCGAACCGACCGGCGCTCCGCCACTCGATCGGCGCGTAGAGCTCGGCCTCGGGCGGGGCGGACTTGTGGCGTTTGGGCATGATGGGCACGATATGAAACTCGACGACTGGCTCGCGCAGCGCTCCCAGAGCTGCCCCGACCGCACAGCGCTGATCGCCGAAGGCGCCGAGATGACCTACGCCGAGCTCGAGGCGGAGGCGACCTGGGTCGCGCGGCGGCTCGCCGCCCACGGCGTCCGCCGCGGCTCGACCGCAGCGCTGACCATGCACCCGCGCCGCGAGCAGGTCGTCCTCGCCCACGCGCTGATGAAGGTCGGCGCCAAGCTGCTGCCGCTGAGCCCGCGCCTGACCGCGGCCGAGCGGGCCGCGATCGTCGCCGCCGAGGAGCCGATCGTCGACCTCGACGACCCCGGCCTGCTGACCCAGACCGAGGCCGACCTGCCGCTGCTCGGCGAGCACGACATGGACGACGTCTGCGCCCGCGTCCTCACCAGCGGCAGCTCCGGCGCGCCGCAGCCGATCGGCCTCACCTACGGCAACTTCCTCTGGAACGCGGTCGGCTCCGGCTTCAACATCGGCGTCGACCCCGACGACCGCTGGCTCTGCTGCGTGCCGCTCAGCCACATCGCCGGCCTCTCGATCGTCATGCGCTCGGTGATCTACGGCACCGCCGCGGTCGTCCACGACGGCTTCGACGTCGACCGCGTCGCCGCCTCCCTGGAAGCGGACCGGATCACCGTCGTCTCGCTGGTGACGACGATGCTGACCCGGCTGCTCGCCGCCGGCGCCGACCTCTCCGGTCCGCGGGCGATCCTGGTCGGCGGCGGGCCGGTGCCCGAGGAGCCGCTGCGCGAGGCGCTCGAGCAGGGCGCGACCGTGGTCCAGACCTACGGCCTGACCGAGACCTGCTCGCAGGTGACGACGCTGGCCCCGGCCGACGCCCGCCGCAAGCTCGGCTCCGCCGGCCGGCCGCTGCTTACCACCCACCTGCGGATCGAGGACGGCGAGATCCTGATCCAGGGCCCGACCGTCGCCCCCGGCCGCGCCGACGAGAGCGGCTGGCTGCACACCGGCGACCTCGGCCGCATCGACGAGGAGGGCTTCCTCTACGTCGAAGACCGGATCGACGACCTGATCGTCAGCGGCGGCGAGAACATCGTCCCGGCCGAGGTCGAGGAGGTGCTGCTGCGCCACCCGGCGGTCGCCGACGCGGCGGTGATCGGCCGCGAGGACCCGGAGTGGCAGCAGGCGGTGACCGCGGTCGTCGTCCTCGCCGACGGCGCCGAGGTCAGCCCCGACGAGCTGCGCCGCTTCTGCGGCGAGTCGCTCTCGGGCTTCAAGGTCCCGAAGCGGGTCGAGATCGCGGCGGCGCTGCCGCGCACGCCCTCGGGCAAGCTGCTGCGGCGGGCGCTGCGCTGAGGAGCTCGGCGCTCAGGTAGCCTGCCCGCTCATGCGAACCGACGACATCTTCTACGACAAGGACGCCGACCTCAGCAAGCTCGACGGCAAGACCGTCGCGATCCTCGGCTACGGATCCCAGGGGCACGCTCACGCCCTCAACCTCAAGGACTCCGGGGTCGACGTGGTCGTCGGCCTGCGCTCCGACTCCTCCAGCCGCGCCAAGGCCGAAGCGGCCGGCTTCGAGGTCCTCGACGTCGCCGATGCCGCCAGCCGCGGCGACGTTGTCATGGTCCTGCTGCCCGACGAGAAACAGGGCCAGGTCTGGCGCGAGGAGATCGCCGACGGCATCGCCCCCGGCAACCTGCTGCTGTTCGGTCACGGCTTCGCGATCCACTTCGGCGAGATCGAGGCGCCGCCCGGGATCGACGTCGGCATGGTGGCGCCGAAGGGCCCCGGCCACCTCGTCCGCCGCCAGTTCGAGGAAGGCAACGGCGTCCCCGACCTGATCGCGATCCACCAGGACGCGACCGGCAGCGCCCGCGACCTGATCCTCGCCTACGCCTCCGGGATCGGCGGCGGCCGCGCCGCGATCATCGAGACCACCTTCAAAGACGAGTGCGAGACCGACCTCTTCGGCGAGCAGGCCGTCCTCTGCGGCGGCGCCTCGGAGCTGGTCCAGGCCGGCTACGAGACCCTGGTCGAGGCCGGCTACGACCCCCGCCTCGCCTACTTCGAGTGCCTGCACGAGCTGAAGCTGATCGTCGACCTGATGTACGAGAAGGGCATCCAGGGGATGCACTACTCGATCTCCAACACCGCCGAGTACGGCGACCTGACCCGCGGCAAACGGGTGATCACCGACGAGACCAAGGCGGCGATGAAGCAGATCCTCGCCGAGATCCAGTCCGGCGAGTTCGCCCGCGAGTGGATCGCCGAGAACCGCGCCGGCGGCGAGAACTTCGACCGCATGCGCAAGGAGCTCGAGGGCGCCGAAATCGAGAGCGTCGGCAAAGAGCTCCGGGGCATGATGCCCTGGATCAACGAAGAGTTCTGAGCGCGAGCAGTACCCCCGCCGGCCGACCCACACCCCGGCTTGGCAGGTAGGGGGTGCGGGTCGGCCGGGATCGCGTTGGGCTCCACGCAGGCGGGGCCAACCGATACTCAAATCTTTCGGTGGAACTTTTTGGGGGGCCGCCGGGGCTATAGGCCCCTCAATGTTCCCCTGAAGGATTTGACCATTGGGGCGGCCCGAGAATCTCGCCGCGCTCCCGGCCCGCCGGCCCGCCCTGCACCCCTACCTGCCCACGGGGGGCGCAGGGCGGGTCCGAGCCCAACCGCCTACCGGTGAGTCTCGCCCTCGGCCAGCCGACCGTCGCGCCCCACGTAGCCGTCCTTGCCGCCGACGACCACGTAGACCGCCTCCTCGGAGTCGCTGAGGTTGCGGACTCGGCGCGGGGTGGAGGGGGCGACGCGGGCGAGACCGCCGGGGCCGAGCCGGGCGGTCGAGCCGTCGCCGAATTCGAACTCGACCTCGCCCTCGTGGACGAAGTAGAGCTCCTCCTGCTCGTCGTGGAAGTGACTGCCGGTCTCGTAGGCCGGCGGCAGGACGATCGCGTTGGCGCCGAACGCGGTGACCCCGAGCTCCTTGCGGATCTTGCGGAACCCGGGGCCCTCGCCGAGGTCGTCGAGGTTGGCGACCGAGTAGCCCTCGCCGGCGACCACCTTCGACTCCGCGTCGCTCATCGTCGCCGCCTCAGGCGCCCGGCGCCGCCGGCGGCTCGGGCGCAGCCGGCGGCGCTGGCGGCGCGGCCGCTTTCGCCCGCTCCAGGCCGATCGGCGGGTAGTCGTCGGTGAGGAACGCGGCGTAGCCGAAGGCGCGCGCCTCGAAGCGGTGGCACTCGGTCAGCACGTTGAAGATCCACTCCGGCAGGTAGCCGCGGAAGACGATCGTCAGCCAGGCCCCGAGCGCGATCGCCTGGATCACGTACGAGGTGACGTAGGAGACGATGAAGAGGACCGGGAAGGCGAGGATCAGCCGGAACAGCGTCTTCAGCCGGCTCTGCCGCTCGGCCGGCGGCGGCACGTTGACCCGGATCGGGTAGCTGGGGTCGTCCTTGAGCCCGAACGGCGGCCAGATGTCGGTCTGCAGGAAGAGCCACGAGGAGACGCGCAGGCCGAAGCGGACGACCCCGGAGTTGAACTCGTACAGCCACTGCGGGTAGCGGCCGATGATGATGATCGCGACCCAGGCGATGAAGTGGGTGAAGATGAAGAGGATTCCCCAGAACGTGGCGACGATGAACCACGGGATCGCCAGGATCAGGCGGAAGAACGTGGTCCAGCGATTCGGCGCGGGGTTGAAGTCGGCTTCGTAGCTGATCGGATACAAGGCGAGACCTCCCTAAGTAGCTCCCAGGACTGGTCTGGCCAGCCTAGCCCGGCCCTCGGCGCCAAGTCCAATCCCCCCGACGGACGTCCACCCCCGGTTCGGGGGTGCCGCGAGGCCCGCGCGCGGGGGCGGGGGCGGTCCACCCGCGCCGGTCAATAACCTGTCGGCCCGATGGCCCCGCAGACCACCGAGACCGCTCAGATCCCCGCCGCGATCAAGCCCGGCGACGGCCGCTTCGGCTGCGGGCCCTCGAAGGTGCGCCCGGAGGCGCTGGCGGCGATCGCCGAGCGCGCCTCGCTGATGGGCACCTCGCACCGCCAGGCGCCGGTCCGCGACCTGGTCCGCGAGGTCCGCTCCGGGCTCGCCGAGCTGTTCTCGCTGCCCGACGGCTACGAGGTCGCGCTCGGCAACGGCGGCACGACCGCCTTCTGGGAGGCCGCCTGCGCCTGGCTGGTCCGCTCGCGCGCGCTGCACCTGACCTACGGCGAGTTCTCGCAGAAGTTCGCCAAGGCGACCGCCGCCGCGCCCTTCCTCGGCGACCCGATCGTGGTCGCGGCCGAGCCCGGCGACGCCCCGGCGCCGACCGCCGACCCGGCTGCCGACGTCGTCGGTTGGGCCCACAACGAGACCTCGACCGGGGTGATGGTCCCGGTCCGCCGCCCGGCCGCGGCCGCCGACACCCTCGTCCTGATCGACGCCACCGCGGGCGCCGGCGGCCTGCCGGTCGAGGTCGCCGAGGCCGACGCCTACTACTTCGCCCCGCAGAAGGCCTTCGGCTCCGACGGCGGCCTCTGGCTGGCGCTGCTGAGCCCGGCGGCGATCGCCCGCATCGAGGAGCTCGACGGCGCCGGCGACCGCTGGCAGCCAGAATTCCTCTCGCTGCGTACCGCGCTGGAGAACTCGCGCAAGGAGCAGACCTACAACACGCCGGCGCTGGCGACCCTGATCCTGCTCGCCGACCAGATCGGCTGGATGCTCGACAACGGCGGCCTCGACTGGTGCGTCGCCCGCACCGGCGACTCCTCCCAGCGCCTCTACGGCTGGGCCGAGAGCAGCCCGCTGGCGACCCCGTTCGTCGCCGACCCGGCGAAGCGCTCGCTGGTCGTCGGCACGATCGACTTCGCCGACTCGGTCGACGCCGCGGCGCTGGCCAAGGTCCTGCGCGCCAACGGCATCGTCGACGTCGAGCCCTACCGCAAGCTCGGCCGCAACCAGCTGCGGGTCGGGATGTTCCCGGCGGTCGAGCCGGCCGACGTCGAGGCGCTCACCGGCTGCATCGATTGGGTGCTCGACAACGCCGACGGAGTGGTCGCCGCGTGAAGGTCCTGGTCAAGGAGAAGATCGCCGACACCGGCGTCGAGCTGCTGCGCGAGAACTTCGACGTCGACCTCGGCCTCGAGATGTCCGACGCGGAGCTGCGCGAGGCGATCGGGACCTACGACGCGATCCTGATCCGCTCGGCGACGAAGATGACGCCGGAGCTGATCGACCTGGCGACCAACCTGAAGGTGATCGGCCGCGCCGGCACCGGCGTCGACAACGTCGACATCCCGGCGGCGACGCGGCGCGGGATCATCGTCGCCAACGCCCCCGAATCGAACTCGGTCGCCGCCGCCGAGCACAGCATGGCGCTGGCCCTGGCGCTGTTCCGCAACGTGCCGCAGGCGCACGGCTCGCTGGTCGCCGGCCGCTGGGACCGGGCCAAGTTCAAGGGCGCCGAGCTCTACGGCAAGACGCTCGGGGTCGTCGGCTTCGGCCGCATCGGCCAGCTCGTCGCCAAGCGCGCCCAGGCCTTCGAGATGGACGTCGTCGCCTTCGACAAGTTCGTCTCCGCCGAGCGCTTCCGCGAGCTCGGCGTCGCGGGCGCCGAGAGCCTCGAGGAGCTGCTCGCCAAGGCCGACCTCGTCACCCTGCACGTGCCGAAGACGCCGGAGACGATCGGCCTGATCGACGCCGGCACGATCGCCCGGATGAAGGACGGCGCCCGCCTCGTCAACTGCGCCCGCGGCGAGCTCGTCGACCTCGACGCGCTGCTCGCCGGGCTGGAGTCCGGCAAGCTGGCCGGCGCCGCGCTTGACGTCTTCCCCGAGGAGCCCTTCACCGAGCACCCGCTGTTCGCCCGCGAGGACGTCGTCGTCACCCCGCACCTCGGCGCCTCGACCGCCGAGGCCCAGGACCGCGCCGGCGTCGTCACCGCCGAGCAGGTGACCGCGGCGCTGCGGGGCGGCGTCGTCACCAACGCGGTCAACATCGCCGCCGTGCGGCCCGAGGCGATGGAGGCTCTGGCCCCGTTCGTGCCGCTCTGCGAAAAGCTCGGCCGCCTCGCCCAGGGCCTCGGCGAGGGCTCGGTCGACCGCGTCACCGCCGAGTTCCGCGGCCGCATCGCCTCCCACGACACCCGCCTGCTCGGGATCGCCGTCCTCGCCGGGATCCTCTCCGGCCACACCGAGGAGCCGGTCAACCTCGTCAACGCGCCGCAGATGGCCGAGGAGCGCGGCATCGACCTGGTCGAGACCAAGGAGGCGAGCGCCGGCGACTTCAGCGAGCTGGTCACCGTCCGCATCCACTGCGGTGGCAGCGACATCGAGGTCGCGGGGACCAGCGTCGGGCCGCGCAACGAGCCCTACCTGGTCTCGGTCTGGGGCGACAGCTTCTACCTGCCGTTTGCCGACCACATCACGGTCTTCCGCTACACCGACCAGCCGGGGATGATCGGCCGCGTCGGCACCCTGTTCGGGGAAGAGGGCGTCAACATCGTCTCCGCCGCGGTCGGTGCCGAGCACGAGGGCGAGGGCGCGGTGATGGCGCTGACCACCGATGCCCCGGTGCGGGCCGAGACGATCGAGAAGATCCTCGGCGATGCCGACTTCACCATCGGCCGCTCAGTCGACCTCTGACCTGAGGTCATCGGGGCGGCGCATTTCGGCGTCCTCGGTCGGGCGCCGGCGGGTCACGCACTGAAGTGCGCTCCCCTTGGCGCCCTCCCTGCGTCCTTGAACTACTTGCCCCGATGACCTCAGGAGCCGGGTAGGCTGCACCCATGCGGGCGGTTGTGCTGACGGGAACGGGAGGTCCCGAGATGCTCCAGGTGCAGGAGCGGCCCGATCCTGTCGCCGGGCCGGGGCAGGTGCGGATCGCGGTGCGCGCCGCCGGCGTCAACTTCGCCGACACGATGGCCCGGGTCGGCCTCTACCCGGACGCGCCGAAGCCGCCCTGCGTGCTCGGCTACGAGGTCGCCGGCGAGGTCGACGCGGTGGGGGAGGGGGTCGAGGGCTTCGCGATCGGCGACCGGGTGATGGCCGGCACCCGCTTCGGCGGCCAGGCCGAGCTGGTCGTCGTCGACGCCGGCCAGGCGCTGCCGCTGCCCGAGCGGCTCAGCTTCGAGCAGGGCGCCGCCTTCCCGGTCAACTACGGCACCGCCTACGCGGCCCTGGTCCTGATGGGCGGCCTGCGCGAGGGCCAGCGCGTGCTGATCCAGGCGGCGGCCGGCGGCGTCGGTACCGCCGCCGTCCAGATCGCCCGCAACCTCGGCGCCGAGGTTTTCGGCACCGCCTCGGCCGCCAAGCACGACGCGCTTCGCGCCCAGGGCGTCGCCCACCCGATCGACTACCGCAGCGAGGACTTCGCCGCCGCGGTGACGCGGATCACCGGCGGCGAGGGCCTCGACCTGGTGATCGACGCGCTCGGCCCGGCCTCCTTCCGCAAGGACTACCGGCTGCTGCGGGCCGGCGGCAAGCTGGTCATGTTCGGCCTCTCCGAAGCTTCGCCGGAGGGCGGCCGCAGCATCGCCGCGACCCTGCGCAGCCTGGTGACGATGCCGCTGGCGACGATGCCCTGGTGGAAGAGCCTCAGTCTGATGAACGAGAACAAGGGCGTCTTCGGGCTCAACATGCTCTCCTGGTGGGATCGCGAAGGCGACCTCGACCGGGTCACCGAGCCGCTCGTCGCCGAGCTCGAGGCGGGCCGCCTGGAGCCCGTCGTCGCCACCTCCTTCCCCTTCGCCGAAGCCGGCGCCGCCCACGAATTCATCGGCCAGCGCCGCAACGTCGGCAAGGTCCTGCTGTTGCCTTAGGACGAGAGGGCTGCTGCCCTCCGAGGCGAACAACCGCACGCGATGAAGAAGGCCCTCCCGATCCTGCTCACCCTCGTCCTGGCGGCGACGGCCACGGCGGCCGACGCCGAAGAACGGCTGACCGTGCTGCTGGCGGGCGACCGCGGCAACAACAGCTTCGCGATCAGCCTCAGCGAAGACGGTCGCAGCTACCTGATCGCCGCCAACGCCCCGCTCGAGGTCGGCGGCGGCGTCTGCTCGCACCCCGAAGCCGACCCCAAGGCGCTGGAATGCGAAGCGGTGGCGATCGGTGGCTTCGAAGTCAACGGCGGCGCCGGCGCCGACCGCGTCGTGGTCGGGCTCGAAATCCCGGTGCCGGTGACCCTGCGCGGGGGCGCCGACAACGACGTCCTCGTCGGCGGCGCCGGCGACGACAAGCTGATCGGCGGCCCCGGCGACGACCGGATCTCGGGGCGGGGCGGCAACGACTGGCTGTTCGGCGGCCCCGGCGCCGATGCGCTCTTCGGCGGTCCCGGCGACGACCGGCTCGCCGGCGGCCCCGGCGATGACCGCCTCATCGGCGGTCCCGGCCAGGACGGCCTGGTCGGCGGTCCCGGCCGCAACACCGAAGCGCAGTAGCGCCGCGCCGGCGGTCCCGGCGCTCAGGCGGCGTCGGCCACCGGCCGCCCCGAGCGGGGGAAGAGCCGGCCGCCGATCAGGAAGATCGCGATCAGCAGCCCGACCAGCGAGAGCGCCGCGTCGAGCCGGAAGCCGGCGGTGACGCCGTCGACGAAGGGCGGGATCGAGGCCGAGAAGACGGCCGTCGTCAGCCCCAGGCCGATCGAGCCGCCGGCGACCTGGAACATGTAGAGGATGCCGCCGGCGAGGCTCGCGTGCGAGCTGTCGACCGAGGTGACGCCGGCGGTCGTCGCCGTCGGGGTGAAGCTGCCGACGCCGATCCCGAGCACGACCATGCCGACGATCAGCGAGTCGTAGTCGGACTGCGGGTCGACCTGCGAGAAGAGGAACGGCGCGATCGTGATGCAGAAGGCGCCGAAGACCGCCAGCGCCTTCGCCCCGACGCGGTCGTAGAGCGGCCCGGCGACGAAGGAGACGAGGGCGAAGGTGCCGAGGAAGGGGAGGATGCCGACGCCGGCCTCCAGCGCCGAGTAGCCGAACTGCTTCTCCATCAGCTGCGGCAGGTAGAGCAGCGAGGCGAAGAAGGTCGCCGACATGAAGAGGACGGCGAAGCAGGAGGCGGTGAAGCTCTCGTTGCGCATCACCTCGCGCGGCACCAGCGCGTGGGCGCCGGCGCGGCGCTCGATCGGGACGAAGGCGGCGAGCATCAGCACGCAGAGGGCGAGCAGCCCGACCACCCGCGGATCGCCCCAGCCCCAGTCGTCGACCTGGTCGAGCGCGACCAGCAGGCTGACGAGGCCGAGCGAGAGGGCCGTGATCCCGGCGTAGTCGATGCGCCGGTCCTCCGCCTCGGGCTCCTCGACGTGGACCAGGAAGTAGGTGACGAGGACGGCGAAGGCGGCGACCGGGACGTTGAGGAAGAACAGCCAGCGCCAGCTGGCGAGGTCGGTGAGGACGCCGCCGATCAGCGGCCCGACCGCGTTGCCGAGCCCGGCGGCGCCGAGGATGATGCCGCCGGCCAGGCCGGCCTTCTCTTCGGGCAGGATCGCGAAGGTCATGCCGAGGATCGCCGGCCACATCAGCGCCCCGCCGATCCCCATCAGGGTGCGGCTGGCGATCAGCCAGGCCTCCGTCTGGGCGGCGCCGCCGAGCGCCGACATCGAGGCGAAGATCAGGCTGCCGAGGAAGAAGGCGTTACGGCGGCCGAACATGTCGGCGAGGCGGCCGCCGGTGACGATCATCACCCCGAAGGTCAGCGCGTAGGCGTTGACGACCCACTGGATCGTGTTGATGTTCGTGTCGAAGTCGTGCTCCATGGTCGGCAGCGCGACGTTGATCGCGGAGAAGTCGTTGGCGATGACGACCACGGCGAGCGCCATCGCGACCACTGCCAGCCAGTTGATGCGTTGCGGGGAGTCGATGCGGTGCAGGCTACGTCAAGCCTCCGTCGCCACGGAAGCCCCGCGGGACATCCGTCTAGGTGCTTTCATGGAGGCGTGAGGCCTGCTCGTCCCCTCGCCGCGCCCGGTCGCCCGCTTTGACCGCGCCGCGTTCTGCGCTACCCTCCGCGGAGCGAATGGATCACCGGCTCCACAGCCTCGCGCTTCTCCTTCTCCTCCCCCCTCGGGGGGAATAGCGCTGGGCGGCGCGATAGCCGCGAGAGAAAAAGGCCATTCGATTCGAGCAGAGAAGGAGAAGGTCCGATGGGACCCAACGGAAACGACGTAACCGACGCCAACCGCGTCCACATCTTCGACACCACCCTGCGAGACGGCGAGCAGTCGCCCGGGATCTCGCTCAACACGGCCGAGAAGGTCGAGATCGCCCAGCAGCTGGCCCGCCTCGGCGTCGATGTGATCGAGGCCGGCTTCCCGATCACCTCGCCGGGTGACTTCGAGGCGGTCTCCGAGATCGCCCGCCGCGTCGAGGGCCCGGTGATCTGCGGCCTCGCCCGCACCCACAAGGCCGACATCGACGCCGCCTGGGGGGCGGTGAAGGAGGCGGCGCGGCCGCGCATCCACACCTTCATCTCGACCTCCGACATCCACATCGAGCACCAGCTGCAGACCGACCGCGAGGACGTCAAGGGCCAGGCCCGCGCCGCCGTCGCGCTGGCCAAGTCCTACTGCGCCGACGTCGAGTTCTCGCCGATGGACGCGACCCGCGCCGACGTCGAGTTCACCGCCGAAGTCTGCGCGATCGCCGTCGAAGAGGGTGCGACCGTCGTCAACATCCCCGACACGGTCGGCTACACGACGCCGGAGGAGTACACCGCCTACCTGCGGCGCCTGTACGAGCTGGTACCGGGCCTGGATGCGGTCGAGCTCTCCGTCCACTGCCACGACGACCTGGGGCTGGCCGTCGCCAACTCCTACGCCGGCCTGCTGGCCGGAGCGCGCCAGGTCGAGTGCGCGGTCAACGGCATCGGCGAGCGCGCCGGCAACTGCTCGCTGGAGGAGATCGCGATGCTGATCCGCGTCCGCGAGGACGCCCACGGCCTGACCACCGGGATCAACAGCCGCGAGCTGGCCCGCACCAGCCGCATGGTCTCGCGCCTGACCGGCTACGCGATCCAGCCCAACAAGGCGATCGTCGGCCGCAACGCCTTCGCCCACGAGTCCGGGATCCACCAGGACGGCGTGCTGAAGGAGCGCAGCACCTACGAGATCATGGACGCGACCGAAGTCGGCCTCGAGTCGAACTCGATCGTGCTGGGCAAGCACTCCGGCCGCCACGCGCTGAAGGACGCGCTGGAGCAGCTGGGCTTCAAGGTCGAGGGCAACGCGCTGAACTCCGCCTTCAAGGCCTTCAAGGAGGTCGCCGACCGCAAGAAGCAGGTGACCGCGCTCGACCTGGAGGCGATCGTCTCCGACGAGATGCGCGAGCGCTCGGGCTCGCACGAGCTCGCCTCCTTCGAGTTCGAAGCCGGCTCCGACCGCGAGCCGCGGGCCAAGGTGGGGGTGACGATGCCCTCGGGCGAGGTCGTCGTCGCCGAGTCGACCGGCGACGGGCCGATCGACGCCGTCTTCCGTGCGATCCAGGAGGCGACCGGGACCGAGAGCGAGCTGCGCCAGTACACGGTCGACGCCGTCACCGGCGGCGAGGACGCGCTCGGCGAGGTGACGGTGATGCTGCGCACCGACGGTCGCCTGGCGACCGGCGTCGGCGTCGCCACCGACATCATCGAGGCCTCCGCGCGCGCCTACCTGCGGGCGCTGTCGAACTCGCTGGAGGGCGCCGCGACCCGCGAGGCCGAGGCGGCGACCGCCGAAGCCGCGGTCGAGCGCACCCCCGGCCCCTGAGCTCGAGCGCCGCGCGGCGCGCCGGCGACCCAACCCCGCAGCCCGGCCCAAACCTCCCGCGACGCCCGCTCCGTCCCGCGACGCGCGCCGCAATCCCGCCACGTTCGCGCCACACACCCGGCACAAACCGCGCGCCAAACCCCCGCCGGGCTCCGCCAGGCTCGGGTCCATGCCCCGGCGCCCCCGCGAAACCGCAGATACCGGCCGTATAGGCCACTTTTCGCAGACTCGCGGGATCGACAGTGGAATCGCGGCGCTGGCGACTCGGCAGCACGGGGTGGTGGGGAGGTGGCAGCTCGTGCGGCTTGGGCTTGCGGAGGATGGGATCAACAAGCGCCTCGCAAGCGGCAAGCTGCATCGGCTGTATGCGGGCGTCTACGCGGTGGGGCACCGCGACGTCTCGCGGCTTGGCTGGTGGATGGCGGCGGTGCTCGCCTCGGGACCCGACGCCGCCGTCCTCAGCCACCGCTCCGCCGCGGCCCTCTGGGGGATCCGCCCGCCGACGAGCGGCCCCGCCCACGTCACGGTCGCGCATAAGAGCCGCTCCACCGCCCGGATCCGCCGCCATCTCGCCGCCCTCCCGGCCGACGAGATGACCACCGAGTCCGGCATCCCGGTCACGACCGTCCCGCGCACGATCCTCGACCTCGCCGCCACCGCCTCGGCCGACGACGTCGAGTTCGCCCTGCGCGAGGCCGAATACCGCCACCTCTTCGACTCCCTCTCCCTTCCCGACCTCCTCGCCCGTTATCCGGGCCGCCGCGGCGCCCGCCGCGTCCGCACCGCCCTCGCCCGCCTCTCCGAACAACCCTCCGGCCGTCCCGCCAGCCGCCTCGAGGAAATCTTCATCCCCTTCCTCCGCCGCCACCGTCTGCCGCGCCCCCGCCTCAACGCCCACCTCGAAGTGGGAGGGAGGCGCCACCGCGTCGACGCCCTCTGGCCCAACCGCCAAATCGTCGAGCTCGACGGCTGGGGCGGCCACCGCACCCGCACCGCCTTCCGCGCCGACCGCGCCCGCGACCGTCGCCTCACCGCCGCCGGCTACCGCGTCACCCGCCTCACCTGGTCCCAACTCGAAGACGAACCAGAGTCGGTAGCCGCCGACCTCCGCGCGCTCCTCACCGCAAGCCATTGAGGGTGAAGTTGCGGTGAGGAGCGAGCGGCGGCGTCAGCCAAATGCCTCCCGCGGCCCAGGGTCCTGATCCATCGCCCGCCCCGCCCACCCACCGCAACCTCACCCAGCAGGGGTTGCGGTGGGTGGGCGTCGTCCCGGGCTATCCCTGTATCAACTTACAACCGTCTGTGATAACGTACGCACGTGGCCCCCGCCGAGACCAAGGCACCGGACCAGGCCCACTCGCCCCCCGCTGCCCCCGAGCCGCCGCCCGTCGGCCCCCGCATCCGCGCCCTGCGCGAGGCGATGGGCCTCTCGCTGCGCGACCTCAGCGAGCGCTCCGGCGTCAGCGCCCAGATGCTGTCCCAGGTCGAGCGCGGCGAGACCAGCCCGACGCTGGCGGTCGCCGCCAAGATCGCGGCCGGGCTGGAGCTGACGCTCTCGCAGCTGCTGCGCCTCGACGAGGGCCAGAACGTCGCCGTCAGCCGCGCCGGCGGCCGCCGCGCAAGCAGGCGCGGCGGCCACAGCATCGTGGAGCTGACGCCGCCGCTGCCGGGCCAGCGCGCCGACGTCTCCGTCCACACCCTGGAGCCGGGCGCGACCACCGGCGGCCGCGCCGACCCGCCGATGCACGAGCCGGGCAGCCGCGAGACCGCGGTCGTCCTCGTCGGCACCCTGGCGCTGGTCGTCGACGGCACCCGCTACGAGCTGCAGGAGGGCGACAGCGTCACCTTCGACGCCGACCTGCCCCATCATTTCGAGAACGAGGGCGAGGAGCCGACCCGCTTCATCGCCGTGATCGCCGCCGGTCTGAGGCGGGGCTGAAGCCGCCCCCGGACGCGGAAGCGAGAGAGGAAGACTGCCGGTAATCATGAGTCCGAAGGAGCAAGCGATGGAGCGTGGCGCCGTCAGGCGCCGCGACCAGCAGGTCGAAGTGATCAAAAGGAGGCGGCGTTGATGAAGAACATGTTCGAAAAGATCTGGGAGGCGCACGAGGTCTCCGATGGCCTCATCTACATCGACCTGCACCTGGTCCACGAGGTCACCTCGCCGCAGGCCTTCGACGGCCTGCGGCTGGAGGGTCGCCCGGTCCGCCGCCCCGACAAGACGCTCGCCACCGCCGACCACAACACGCCGACCGACGGCACGATGGCGGCGCGGCTGATCGCCGACGAGCTCTCCCGCGTCCAGGTCGAAACCCTGGAGCGCAACTGCGAGGAGTTCGGCGTCCCCATCTACTCGCTGGGCTCAGACCGCCAGGGCATCGTCCACGTGATCGGCCCCGAGCTCGGCGTCACCCAGCCGGGGATGACGATCGTCTGCGGCGACAGCCACACCTCGACCCACGGCGCCTTCGGCGCGCTGGCCTTCGGCATCGGCACCTCCGAGGTCGAGCACGTGCTGGCGACCCAGTGCCTGGTCCAGAAGCGGCCGAAGACGATGCGGATCAGCTACAGCGGCGAGCTCGGCCACGGCGTCACCCCGAAGGACCTGATCCTGGCGACGATCGGCCGCCTCGGCACCGGCGGCATGACCGGCTACGCGGTCGAGTACGCCGGCCCGGCGATCGAGGCGCTGGCGATGCCCGGCCGGATGACGATCTGCAACATGACGATCGAGGGCGGCGGCCGCGCCGGGATGATCGCCCCCGACGAGGCCACCTTCGAGTGGGTCCGCGGCCGCCCCGGCGCCCCGGCCGACTTCGACGCCGCCGTCGAGGCCTGGCGCCAGCTGCCGACCGACCCCGGCGCCCGCTTCGACGACGAGGTCGAGATCGACGCCGGCGAGATCTCGCCGATGGTCACCTGGGGGACGACCCCGGGGATGGTCGTCGAGGTAACCGACACGGTCCCCGACCCCGCCCAGATGGACTCGCCGGCCGACCGCGAGGCGGCCGAGCGCGCCCTCGCCTACATGGGCCTGGAGGCCGGCACCCCGATGACCGAGGTCTCCCCGGAACGGATCTTCATCGGCTCCTGCACCAACTCGCGGATCGAGGACCTGCGCGAGGCCGCCGCGATCCTCGACGGGCGCAAGGTCGCCGACGGCATCCAGGCGATGGTCGTCCCCGGCTCCCAGCAGGTCAAAGCGGCCGCCGAAGCCGAGGGCCTGCACGAGGTCTTCCGCGGCGCCGGCTTCGAATGGCGTGAGGCCGGCTGCTCGATGTGCCTGGGGATGAACCCGGACACCCTCGCCGAAGGCGAGCGCTGCGCCTCGACCTCGAACCGCAACTTCGAGGGGCGCCAGGGCAAGGGCGGCCGCACCCACCTGGTCAGCCCGAAGATGGCCGCCGCGGCGGCCATCGCCGGCCACTTCGTAGACATCCGAGACTGGAGCTGACGATGCGACCACTGGACATCATCGAGGGCAAGGTGTCGGTCCTGGACCGGGCCGACGTCGACACCGACCAGATCATCCCCAAGCAGTTCCTCAAGCGGGTCGAGCGGACCGGCTTCGGCCAGTTCCTCTTCTACGACTGGATCCGCGACGGCGAGATCGAGCTGGAGCCCAACCCGATCCTCGTCACCGGGCCCAACTTCGGCTGCGGCTCCTCGCGCGAGCACGCTCCCTGGGCGCTCGAGGACTTCGGCTTCCGAGCGATCATCGCGCCCTCCTTCGCCGACATCTTCTACTCGAACTGCACCAAGATCGGGCTGCTGCCGGCGATCCTCGACCCCGAGCACTGCAAGGCGGTCGCCGAGGCCGGCGAGGCGCGGATCGACGTCGACGACGAGACCGTCACCTGCGCCGCCGGCGTCTTCGAGTTCGAGGTCGAGCTCGACGTCAAGCACCGGCTGCTGCACGGCCTCGACGACATCGGGATCACGCTCGAGAACGCGGCCGCGATCGACGCCTTCGAGGCGACCCCGGCCGGCGGCTACGGTCCGGTGACGACGAGCCTGGGATGAGCGCGGCGCCGCGCGAGTGGGACGCAACCACCTACCAGCGGATCTCGGTCCCGCACGAGGAGTGGGCCGCGGCCGTGCTCGCGCGGCTGCCGCTGACCGGTGAGGAGACGGTCCTCGACGCCGGCTGCGGCACCGGCCGCGTCACCCGGATGCTGATCGAGCGGCTGCCGCGGGGCCGGGTGATCGGCGTCGACGGCTCGACCGCGATGGTCGCCAAGGTGCGCGAGGTCCTCCGTCCCCGAGACGAGGCCTTCGTCGCCGACTTGACCGCGCTGGAGCTGCCCGCGCCGGTCGACGCCGTCGTCTCCAGCGCCGTCTTCCACTGGATCCACGACCATGAGACGCTGTTCGCGCGGATGCGCGCCGCGCTGCGGCCCGGCGGCCGCCTCGCCGCCCAGTGCGGCGGCGCCGGCAACATCGACGAGTTCCGCCGGGCCGGGGCGGAGGTCGCCGCCCGCGCCCCCTACGCCGCCCACTTCGAGGCCTTCGACCAGCCCTGGAACTACGCCGGCGCCGAGCAGACCGAGGTGCGGCTGCGCGCCGCCGGCTTCGCCGAAGTGCGCTGCTGGCTCGAGCCCTGGGAGGTGCTGCCGCCCGAGCCGGAGGAGTTCGCCCGCACGATCCTGCTCGGCGCCCAGCTCGAACGCCTGCCCGAGGCCCTGCGCGAGCCGTTCCTCGCCGACGTCCTCGCCGCGGCCGGGGCGCCGCTGCGGCTCGGCTACGTCCGCCTCAACATCGAGGCGGACGCGGCGTGAGACGGCGGCGCCGCGAGCGCGCCCGCCGACGCGTAGAGTCCCGCCCGCGATGAGCGACGCCCCCCGCATAGTCGTCCTCCCCGGCGACGGGATCGGCCCCGAGATCATTGCCGCGACCACGGAGCTGCTGAGCGCCTTCGGCGAGTTCGAGCTCGACGAGCGGCTGATGGGCGGCTGCTCGATCGACGCCCACGGGGTCGCCCTCACCGACGAGGTGCTGGAGGCCTGCAAGGGCGCCGACGCGGTCCTGCTCGGCGCCGTCGGCGGCCCCAAATGGGACACCACCGACCCCGACGCGCCGCGCCCCGAGCAGGGGCTGCTCGGGCTGCGCAAGGGGATGGGCCTCTACGCCAACCTGCGCCCGGTGCGGCCGAGCCCGGCCCTGGTCGGGGCCAGCCCGCTGCGCGAGGAGCGGATCGCCGGCACCGACCTGCTCGTCGTCCGCGAGCTGACCGGCGGCATCTACTTCGGCGACTCCGGCCGCGATGGCGACGCCGCCCACGACACCTGCGAGTACACGGCGGCGGAGATCGAGCGCATCGCCCGCACCGCCTTCGAGGCCGCCCGGCGCCGCGCCGAGGGCTCCGGCCGCCGCGCCAAGGTCACCTCGATCGACAAGGCCAACGTGATGGAGACCTCGCGCCTGTGGCGCGAGGTCGTCACCCGCGTCGCCCCCGAGTACGAGGACGTCGAGCTCGACCACCTGCTGGTCGACAACGCGGCGATGCAGCTGGTCTCGCGGCCGGCCGACTTCGACGTGATCGTCGCCGAGAACCTGTTCGGCGACATCCTCAGCGACGAGGCGGCGATGCTGACCGGCAGTCTCGGCATGCTGCCCTCCGCCAGCCTCGGCGTCGCCGGCTCGCCCGGGCTCTTCGAGCCGGTCCACGGCTCCGCCCCCGACATCGCCGGCAAGGGCGTCGCCAACCCGCTCGCCACCTTCCTCTCGGCGGCGATGATGCTGCGCCACGGCCTCGGTCGGCCCGACGACGCGGCCGCGATCGAGGCCGCCGTCGACGCCGTCCTCGAGCGCGGCCTGCGCACGCCCGACCTCGCCGCCGGCACCGTCGTCCAGCCGCCGATGGTCGACGTGCCGCAGGAGACCGAGGTCGGGACCGCGGAGATGACCTCCGCGGTCCTCGACGAGCTCGGCTGAGACCCGTGGTTCCTTTGTCCGGAGGGGTCGGACAAAAGAACCACGGGATGGGTGCCTAGGGCGCGGTCACCGCCCACTGGCCGTAGGCCACGACTTTGCCGGTCGTTTTCGCTTTCGCTGCCAGGCCGAAGCCGAGCCGCTGGTTGTTCTGCGCGCTCAGGCCTTCGGCGTCTTCGGTGAGGTTCGCTTCTTCGGTCACGTAGATGCAGAGGTTGCCGGCGGTGGCCGACGGGGCCGAGCCGCTGCCGATCCCGGCGCAGTTGGCGGTTGCCGGCGCGCCTTTGCGCACGACCGTCACCGCCGGAGCGTTGCCACTGATCGGGAACTGGTAGCTGATCGAGTCGCTGAGCAGCTCGTTTTCGCCCGTGTTCCCGGCGATGTAGAACACCCCGCGCAGCGTCTGTCCGCTCTTCAGCGCCCCCAGCAGCGGCGTCACTTCCGGGCTCAGCTTGGCCAGGGTGACCGATTCCTTGCCCAGTTTCGCCGTCGTCACCGATTCGTTCTGCAGTTTGTTGGTGGTGACGACGCCGTTCTTGATGTTCTTCGCCAGCACCGCGGCTTCGGCCAGCTGGCTGCTGCCGACGACGCCCTTGCCGAGGTTGCCGGGCGTGACCGAGTTCGGCCCCAGCTTGCCGGCGGTGACCGACTTCGGCGCCAGCTTGCCGCTGGTCACGGCCGCCTTGCGGAGCTTCGCCGCGGTCACGGCCCCGTTCTTCAGCTGCTTCGTGCCGACGCTGTTCTTCGGCAGGCCCGCCGCCACCGCGGCGCCGCCGAGGGCGACGAAGAGGGCGATCGAGGCGATCACGTTCGAGTAGGTGAGCTTGGCTCTCAGGCGCTTCCCCATCTCATGCTCCTTTCGTGGTTTCCGTCCTCCTTCGGGCAAACAAAAGGGGGTCCTCCAATAACACGGAGGACCCCCTTTGTTCCGCTGGGCGGAGCTACGGGATCAGGAAGGAGAACTGGGCGTCATGCGCCGTGCCGCTGCTCCACAGCCTCACCTCGAGCTCACCCGATTCGCAGTCGATGTTGGTCGACCTGATCTGCGCGACCATCGTTGCCGTGCCGCTGTTGGCGTAGTCGGGACTGACGATCAGGGTTGCGGTGGCCGGGTCGATGCCGCCACCCGGCGTGATGCAGTAGATCCCGGTGCCGGGATGGCGCACGGTCGCGTTCTTGCTCCGCGCCGCGATCAGGCTCCCGGCATCGTTGGAGGTCTCGCCATAGGCCCGAGCCGACCCCGCCGGTCCCTGCGGCCCCTGGGGTCCCTGTGGCCCCTGCGGCCCGGCCGGGAGCTGGCCGGATTTGAAGTCGGTCGCTTTGAGCGAGCCGTCCTTGACTTTGACGCTGGTGACCGCGCCTTCCTTGATCTGTTTGCTGCCGACGCTGTTCTTCGGCAGCCCCGCCGCCACCGCGGCGCCGCCGAGGGCGATGAAGAGGGCGATGCAGGAAAACGACGTTGGCGAACGTCAGCCGCCGACGTATCTGTCTCATTCGAGGGACTCCTTCTCGGGTAGTGGGCATCTTGCTGGGCGCACTCTCGCGGTCAGGAGACTTCGATGCAAGCTACCACCAGCCGTGATCGGGCATACTCTTCGGTATGGATACGGCGGAGCTGATCTGGCAGAACGGCGAGTTCGTCGCTTGGGAGGATGCGAAGACGCACGTCCTCAGCCACGGTCTGCACTACGGGACCGGCGTCTTCGAGGGCATCCGCTGCTATGAGACCGAGCGCGGCCCGGCCGTCTTCCGCCACCACGAGCACCTCTCCCGGCTCGAGAAGTCGGCCGAGCTGTACTACCTCGAGCTTCCGTTCAGCGCCGAGGAGCTGCGCCTCGCGACCAACGAGCTGCTGCGCCGGATCGGGCTCCGCTCCGGCTACATCCGGCCGCTCGCCTACCGCGGCTACGGCGAGATGGGGCTCTACGCGCAGGCTGCGCCGATCGAAGTGATCGTCGCCGCCTGGCCCTGGGGCAGCTACCTCGGCGACGAGGGCAAGCGCAACGGGATCCGCACCAAGGTCTCCTCCTGGCGGACGATCTCCGGCGACAGCCTGATCCCGCACGCCAAGGCCTCGGGCCAGTACCTCAACTC
Source organism: uncultured Conexibacteraceae bacterium (assembly GCA_964533285.1). Lineage (GTDB taxonomy): Bacteria > Actinomycetota > Thermoleophilia > Solirubrobacterales > 70-9 > VAYN01. The sequence continues at coordinate 27,609 of CAZHLT010000196.1, forward strand.
GATCCTCGCCAAGACCGAGGCGACCAAGGCCGGCTACGAGGAGGCGATCCTGCTCGACCAGCACGGCCACGTCTCCGAGGGCTCGGGCGAGAACGTCTTCATCGTCCGCGACGGGACCCTGATCACCCCCGGCCACACCAACGCGATCCTCGACGGGATCACCCGCGCCTCGATCGTCCAGATCGCAACCGACCTCGGCTACCGGGTCGAGGAGCGGGCGATCGCCCGCGCCGAGCTCTACCTCGCCGACGAGGTCTTCCTCACCGGCACCGCGGCCGAGCTGGTCCCGGTCCGCGAGATCGACGACCACCCGCTGGGCGAGCCGGGCGAGATCACCCGCGTGATCCAGGCCAAGTTCGAGGACGCCCTCCACGGCCGCGCCGAGGAGTACCTGGAGTGGCTCGACTTCGTCGAGGCGCCGGTCGACGCTGCCGATAAGGTCGAGAGCTGATGCGCCGTCCTTTCGAGCCCAAGATCAGGCGAATTACCGCAGCCGCCTAGCGGCTGGCGCGGCGAACGCTGGCGCGCCCGGGCCTCCGTGGCCCACCCGATCTTCCGACTCGAAAGGCATCACGATGGACCAGGTAAAGCTCTACGACACGACCTTGCGCGACGGCATGGGCGGCCGCGGCATGTCGCTGTCGGTCGGCGAGAAGGTGAAGGTGGCAAGGGCGCTCGACGCGCTCGGCGCCCACTTCATCGAGGCCGGCTTCCCCAGCTCGAACCCGAAGGAAGCCGAGCTGTTCGAGCGGCTCGCCGAGCTCGAGCTCGAGCAGGCGACGATCTCGGCCTTCGGCATGACCCGTCGCCGCGGCGTCCGCGCCGAGGATGACGAGGCGCTGCAGGGGCTGGCCAGCTGCTTCGCGCCGATGGTCTGCCTGGTCGGCAAGAGCTCGACCCTGCACGTCGAGAAGGTGATCCGCGTCAGCCGCGAGGAGAACCTGGCGATGATCGCCGACTCGATCGCCTTCTGCCGCGCCCAGGGCAAGCGCCCGGTCTTCGACGCCGAGCACTTCTTCGACGGCTACCGGGAAGACGCCGCCTACGCGCTGGAATGCGTGCGCGCCGCGGCCGAGGCGGGGGCCGAGAACGTCAGCCTCTGCGACACCAACGGCGGCAGCCTGCCCGACTTCGTCGCCGCCGCGACCGCGGCGGTGCGGGCCGAGCTCGGCGACGCGGTCGAGCTCGGCATCCACACCCACAACGACGGCGAGTGCGCGGTGGCCAACTCGCTCGCCGCGGTCGCCGCCGGCGCGCGGCTCGTGCAGGGCTGCGTCAACGGCTACGGCGAGCGCTGCGGCAACGCCAACCTGGCCTCGATCGCGCCGGCGCTGCAGCTGAAGATGGGCTTCGCGGTGCTGAGCGACGAGCAGCTGGCCGGCCTCACCCCGACCGCCCACTACCTCGACGAAGTCTGCAACCTCGTCTCCGACCCCGACCGGCCCTACGTCGGCCGCAACGCCTTCGCCCACAAGGCCGGGATGCACGCCGCCGGGGTCGCCGCCGACGCCCGCACCTTCGAGCACATCGACCCCGCCCTGGTCGGCAACCAGCGCGACATCCTGCCCTCCGAGCTCTCCGGCCGGGCGACGGTCCGCGCCCAGGCCGAGCGGGCGGGCCTGGAGATCGACGACGCGGCAGCCGCCCGCGCGGTCGAGCGGTTGAAGGAGCGCGAGCACCGCGGCTACCACTACGAGGCGGCGCCGGCCTCCTTCGAGCTGCTGCTGCGGCGCGAGGCGGGCGCCTACGAGCCGCTGTTCGAGCTCGAGAGCTTCCGTGTGATCACCGAGAAGCGGGCCGGGGGGGAGGTCGAGACCGAGGCGACGATCAAGGTCGTCGTCGACGGGCGGCGCTACGTCCGCACCGCCGAGGGCAACGGCCCGGTCAATGCGCTGGACCGCGCCCTGCGCGCCGCGATCGCCGATCGCCACCCGCACCTGGCCGAGATCGAGCTGACCAACTACAAGGTCCGCATCCTCGACCAGGACCACGGCACCGGCGCGGTCACCCGCGTCCTCCTCGACTCCGCCGACTCCGAGCGCGAGTGGGGCACGATCGGCGTCTCCGAGAACATCATCGAGGCCTCCTGGGAGGCGCTGGTCGACTCGCTCGAGTACGCCTTCCAGCCGCGCGGCGCGGCCAGGGCGGAGCATGGCTGAGGGGCTGCCGGCGATCCCGCTCGCCCGTCCCGAGCTGGGGGCGCGCGAGGAGGAGCTGGTGCTCGAGGTCCTGCGCTCGGGCCGGCTCTCGCTCGGCCCGGTCGGCGAGCGCTTCGAGCGGCAGCTCGCCGCCTGGCTCGGGGTGCCCGACGCGGTCGCCGTCTCCAGCGGCACCGCCGCCCTGCACCTCGGCGTCCGCCAGCTCGGCTGGGGCGCGGGCGACGAGGTCCTGACCAGTCCCTTCAGCTTCGTCGCCTCGGCCAACTGCCTGCTCTACGAGGGGGCGCGGCCGGTCTTCTGCGACGTCGACCCGGTCACCCTCAACCTCGACCCGGCGGCCGCCGCCGCGGCCGCCGGCGAGCGCACTGCGGGCATCCTCCCGGTCCACATCTTCGGCTTCCCGGCGGCGATGCCCGAGCTCGAGGACCTGGCCGAGACCCACGGCCTGGAGATCCTCGAGGACGCCTGCGAGGCGCTCGGCGCGGTCGACTCCGAGGGCCGGCGGGTCGGCACCCGCGGCAACCTCGCCACCTTCGCCTTCTACGCCAACAAGCAGATGACGACGGGGGAGGGGGGCATGATCGTCCCCAGCGGCGAGTCCTCGGCGGCGCGCCTGCGCAGCGAGCGCAACCAGGGCCGCGCCGTCGACATGGACTGGCTCGACCACGACCGCCTCGGCTTCAACTACCGCCTCTCCGACGTCGCCGCGGCGATCGGCATCGCCCAGGTCGAGAAGCTCGACGAGCTGCTGGCGCGGCGGGCCGCGGTCGCGGCGATGTATGAGGAGCGGCTGGCCGCGGTCGAGGGCGTGAGGACGCCGATCGCCGGCCGTGGCAGCGAGCGGCGCAGCTGGTTCGTCTACCCGGTCCGGCTCGACCCCGGGATCGACCGCGACGCGACGATCGCCCGCCTCGGCGAGCGCGGCATCGCCAGCAAGGCTTACCTGCCCTGCATCCACACGCTGCCGCACCTGCGCGAGCTCGGCTACCGCGAGGGCCAGTTCCCGGTTGCCGAAGCGGCCGCCGCCGGCTCGCTGGCGCTGCCCTTCTTCCCGGCGCTCGGCGAGGCCGAGGTCGACCGCGTGTGTGAGGAGCTGGTCGCCGCAATACGATCCCGCGACTGATGGCCCGCTTCCGCAAAGACCCCGACCCGCGCTTCTGGCGGCTCAACCGCTCGCTGCCCTTCGACTGGCAGCTGGCGATCTACGACCTCGACCAGTCGCGCGCCCACGCCCGCGGCCTGTGCGCGATCGGCGTCCTCGACGAAGACGAGCTGGCGCGGATGGAAGCCGGCCTCGAGCGCGTCCGCGCCCGCATGGGCGAGCACGGCTTCGCCGTCGAGGAGGCCGACGAGGACATCCACATGGCGATCGAGCGGCTGCTCGGCGAGGAGATCGGCCCGCTCGCCGGCAAGCTCCACACCGGTCGCTCGCGCAACGACCAGGTCGCGACCGACGTCGCGATGGTCGTCCAGAACCACTCGCTGAGCGCGATCGAGCTCTGCGGCGGGGCGATGGCGCGGCTGCTGGAGCTGGCCGAATCCCACCGCGACTGGACGATGCCCGGCTACACCCACCTGCAGCGAGCGCAGCCGGTCTACCTCGGCCACCACCTGCTCGCCTACTTCTGGATGCTCGCCCGCGACGTCCTCCGCTTCCAGTTCGCGCTCGACAGCGCCAGCGTGATGCCGCTCGGCTCCGGCGCCCTCGCCGGCGTCAACTGGGAGATCGACCGCGAGGCGGTCGCCGCCGACCTCGGCTTCGCCCACGTCAGCCACAACTCGATCGACGGCGCCTCCAACCGCGACTTCGTCCTCGACTACCTCGCCGCCGCCTCGACCTGCGCGATGCACCTCTCGCGGCTGGGCTCGGAAATCGTCATCTGGAGCTCCAGCGAGTTCGGCTTCTGCGAGCTCGACGAGTCCTTCTCCTCGGGCTCCTCGATCATGCCGCAGAAGAAGAACCCCGACTCGGCCGAGCTGCTGCGGGCCAAGAGCCCGCGGGTCGCCGCCTCCTACCAGACGCTGCTCGGCGTGATGCACGCGTTGCCGCTGACCTACGGCAAGGACATGCAGGAGGACAAGGAGCCGCTGTTCGACGCGATCGACACGGTCGAGGGGCTGCTCGACGCGACCGCGGGCATGCTGGAGGGGATCGTCTTCGACCGCGAGCGGCTCGAGGCCGCCTCCGGCGACGAGATGCTGGCGGCGACCGAGGTCGCCGACCTGCTGGTCCGCCGCGGCGTCCCCTTCCGCGAGGCGCACGGGATCGTCGGCGACCTCGTCCGCGACGCCGTCGCCCAGGGCAAGGCGCTCTCCGAGCTGACGCCGGAGGAGCTGCGCGCCAGCTCCGAGCACCTCGACGACTCCTACTACGAGGTGCTGCGGCGCAGCAGCTGGCTGGAGTCGAAGCGGATCGCCGGCGGCACCGGCTCGGTCCCGCTGGCCGCCCAGATCGAGCAGGCGCGGGGGACCCTGGGAGCGGTGCGGGCGCGGGTCCGGGAGGAGCGGGGCTGAAGCCGCAGGCCGCAGGCTCCGGAAGCCGGGCCCAACGGCTCCCCGAGCCGTTGGGGGCTGATTTCTTCGATCGCTCGGTGCACGAGGTCGCCCGCGACCTGATCGGCTGCCGGCTCTTCTTCGAGGGCCGCGGCGGCACGATCGTCGAGACCGAGAGCTACGAGCGCGACGACCCCGCCTGCCACGCCCACGTCGGCCTCACCGAGCGCACCCGGGTCCTCTTCGGGCCGCCGGGGCGCTCCTACGTCTACCTCTCCTACGGGATCCACAGCCTGCTCAACTTCGTCGCCGAACCGGAGGGGGAGGCGGCGGCGGTGCTGATCCGCGCCCTGGAGCCGACCGCCGGGCTGGAGGAGATGCGGGTCCGCCGCGGCGCCAAGCACGATGACGCCGGGCTCTGCTCGGGGCCCGGCAAGCTGACCGAGGCGCTCGGCGTCGGCCTCGAGCACAACGACGCCCGCCTCGACCGCGACCCCTTCCTGCTGCTGGAGCCGGCGGCGGGCGCCCGCCCCGAGGTCGTCGTCGGCCCGCGCATCGGTATCACCAAGGCGGTCGAGCGGCCCTGGCGCTTCTGCGCCGCCGGCTCGCGCTTCGTCTCCCGGCCCTGGCCGCGCCCCTGAGGCGCCCGCCGCACCAGGAGGGATTGGCGAAACCCGCGCGTGCGATCCGGCGAGCGCCGGACCAAGCAAGGCAAGGACGCAGGGAGAGCGCCACCCGCGCGTCGGCGCCCCTGTCGAGTTCCTCTCGCATAGCGAGAGCAACTCGACAGGGGGCGCTTGAGCTCCCGCAGCATCGTGCCGATGAAGCGCTCGGCCGCGCGATCGCTTCCACCCGCTCAGCAGGCGTGGCGTTGTGGAAGCGCTTGGGGGCGGAGCTGCGGCCCAGCAGCCCTGCC
>CAZHLT010000197.1:0-3151 GCA_964533285.1 uncultured Conexibacteraceae bacterium
CGACCTCAGTGAGACGGTCGGCGAAGCCGGCGGCGGCGACGTAGTCCTCGACCCGAGCCGTCTGGGTGATCTCGAAGGTGCAGCGCCCGGGGTCGGCGTCGCCTTCGTCGAGCCGGCGTTCGATGAAGTCGAGCACCGAGACGTCGGTCAGCGAAGCGCCGGAGAGGTTGACGTGCAGCGAGACCGGATCGCCGGCCCGCTCGCGCTCGGCGAGGATCTCCAGCGCCCGCCCGACCACCCAGCGGTCGAGCTCCTGCACCATCCCGGAGCGCTCGGCGACCTCGATGAAGGCCGCCGCCGGCAGCAGCTCGCCGTCCTCGCTGGTCATCCGCAGCAGCAGCTCGTAGCGCTCGACGATCCCCGAGCTGAGGCTCTGGATCGGCTGCGTCGCCAGCGCCAGCCGGTTCTGGGTCAGAGCGTCGCGGATCCGGGCGCTGGTCGTCTGCCCGCGGCGCTGGTCGGCGTCGCCGACCTCGGGCCCGGCGAACAGCGCGATCCGGTTGCGCCCCTCCTCCTTGGCCCGGTACATCGCCTGGTCGGCGGCGACCAGGACCGCCTCGGCGCCGGCGCCGCCCTTGCCGCCGAACATCGTGATCCCGACGCTGATCGTCGCGCAGCCGAGCTCGGAGTCGGGCGGGAAGCCCTCGGCCACCTCGGCCCGCAGGTCCTCGCCCAGCTGCAGGGCGCCGGCGGTGTCGGTCTGCGGCATCAGCACCGCGAACTCGTCGCCGGAGAGGCGGGCGACGATGTCGGTCGCCCGCACCCGTTCGCGGAGGACGTCGGCGACGCGGCGGATCAGGTTGTCGCCGGGCTGGTGGCCGAGGCGGTCGTTGACCTCCTTGAGGCCGTCGATGTCGATGATCATCACCGCCCCCTGGCCGCCGTAGCGGGCGGAGAAGGAGACGTGGCGGTCGAGCCGGGCGCGGAAGCTGCGGCGGTTGAGCAGGCCGGTGAGCGAGTCGTGGTCGGCCAGGTAGCGGAGGTCGGCCTCGGTCTTCTCGGCTGTGCGCAGCGCCCCCTCGACCGCCTCGCGGTCGCCGGGCTCGAGCTTCGCGAGGACCGCCTGCAGAGCGGGATCGCGCTTCTCTGGCTGCTCGGAGTTCATGCGGAGGGATGAAGTTACGGGTTCCGTCACGCGACAAGTTAAATAAACACAAAGGGTTCGCCGGGGGTGCGAATTTCGGCTATCCAGAGCGTCAAATACTTGAGTTGAGGCGACCCGAGTAGGGTCAGGCCATGGCCAACCGGCTCGCCGACGAGACCAGTCCCTACCTGCGCCAGCACCGTGACAACCCGGTCGACTGGTACCCGTGGGGCGAGGAGGCGCTGGCCCGCGCCCGGGAGGAGGACCGGCCGATCCTGCTCTCGGTCGGCTACTCGGCCTGCCACTGGTGCCACGTGATGGAGCGCGAGTCCTTCGAGGACCCGGAGACCGCCGCGTACATGAACGAGCACTTCGTCAACGTCAAGGTCGACCGCGAGGAGCGGCCCGACGTCGACGCCCTCTACATGGAGGCGGTGCAGTCGATCTCCGGCCAGGGCGGCTGGCCGATGACGGTCTTCCTCGACCCCGACGGGGTGCCGTTCTACGGCGGCACCTACTTCCCGCCCGACGAGGGCCGCGGCATGCCGAGCTTCCGGATGGTGATGGAAGCCGTCGTCGACGCCTTCGCGACGCGCCGCGAGGAACTGCGCGAACGAGCGCCCGAGGTGCGGCGGCGGCTCGGCGCGATCAGCGAGGTCGAGCCCGACCCCGAGCTCCCCGACGCCGCCGACCTGCGGCGGGCGGTGGCCGAGCTGGAAGCCGCCGGCGACCGCCGCCGCGGCGGCTTCGGCGGCGCCCCCAAGTTCCCGTCCGCCTCGGCGCTGGAGCTGCTGCTGACCCGGGGTGAGACCGAGTTGGTGCAGACGACGCTCGACGCGATGCTGGCCGGCGGCATCTACGACCAGCTCGGCGGCGGCTTCGCCCGCTACTCGGTCGACGCGATCTGGCTCGTCCCCCACTTCGAGAAGATGCTCTACGACAACGCGCTGCTGGCCCGTGTCTACCTGCACGGCTGGCAGCGGCTCGGCCACGCTCGCTACCGCCGCGTCTGCGAGGAGACGCTGGACTGGATGCTGCGCGAGATGCGCGGCCCCGAGGGCGGCTTCCACTCGGCGCTCGACGCCGACTCCGAAGGGGTCGAGGGGCGCTTCTACGTCTGGACGCCGGACCAGATCCACGCCGCTCTGGCGAGCGGCGAGAACGGGAGCCGGGGCGAGAGCGAGGAGCCGACGGCGAGCGCCGAGGAGGTGATCGCCCACTACGGCGTCAGCGAGCGCGGCAACTTCGAGGGCGCGAACGTCCTCCACCTCGCCGCCGGCGCCGCCGCGGCCGACGGCACCGACGCCCCCGCGCCAACCGGCCTCGACGCCGCCCGGCGGGCGCTCTACGAGGCGCGCGCCAGGCGCGTTTGGCCCGGCCTCGACGACAAGCGCCTCGCCGCCTGGAACGCGCTGGCGATCGCCGCCCTGGCCGAGGCCGGCGCCGTCCTCGACCGCCCCGACTACCTCGAGGCGGCGAGCGGCTGCGCTGCCTTCGTGCTCGAGCGGATGCGCAACGAGCACGGCCACCTGCTGCGCACCTACAAAGGCGGCGAGGCCAAGCTCAACGCCTACCTCGAGGACCACGCCTTCCTGCTGGAAGCGCTGCTGGTCCTCTACGAAGCGAGCTTCGAGCCGCGCTGGTACGAGGAGGCGGTCGCCCTCGCCGAGGCGACGATCGCCCGCTTCGGCGACGTCGAGCGCGGCGGCTTCTTCTCGACCGCGGCCGACCACGAACAGCTGATCGCCCGTCGCAAGGAGCTCGGCGACCACCCGATCCCGGCCGGCGACAGCGCCGCCGCCTTCGGCCTCCTGCGCCTGGCGGCGCTGAGCGGCGAGCGTCGCTACGCCGAGCAGGCCGAGGGCGTACTGCGGCTCTTCGCCCGCACCGCGGTCGACCACTCGCAGAGCTTCACCCATCTGCTGCGCGCGCTCGACCTCTGGCTCGAGCCCGGCCGCGAGGTGGCGCTGGTCGCGCCCGCCGGCGCCGCCGTCGCGGCGACCGCCGAGCTCGCCGCGGTCCTCCGCGCCGACTTTCGCCCCCGCGTCGTCCTCGCCGCCGGCGCCG